>CALBEV010000182.1 GCA_937891045.1 uncultured Burkholderiales bacterium
TTCATTCTCTCGATGGTCGCGTTATTCATCTTCATTTGGTCCATGTCCAATGGTTTGTTTGGAGATGGCATCGCTGCGGCAACGGTCATTTTTGTACCGAATGAACTGGGCAAGGTTGAAGACCCGGCGGCGACTTCTGTGCAAATCAGTGGCTTACAGCAGTCGACGGGACCGACCAGTGGGACGGATGCCGTGGTCACTGACGATGACGCAAGTGCACGAGACCATGCCGACCAATCAACATCGTTGGTGGTGGGTGTCTGCTTGACCCTTGCGGTGGTTTGGTTGGTGCTGGCTTCTGTTGCGGGCTTGATCTCTTCTATCAAACTGCATGCCCCGGATTGGTGGGTCTACGACGCCTGGCTGACATTTGGCCGAATTCGCCCCATTCACCTCAACATGGTGGCATATGGTTGGTGTTCGTTGTCCGGTATCGGCGTGGCCATCTGGTTGATTCCGCGTTTGCTCAAAACAGAGTTGGTTGGTGGAAATTACGCCTTGTTGGGCGGTACCCTCTGGACCATTGGGGTGTTTGCAGGAACAGTCGCGATTGCCATGGGTTATTCCGATGGATTGGAATGGTTGGAATACCCCTGGCAGATTGACATCTTGCTGGTTGTGGGCGGGGCCTTGGTGGGCATTCCTTTGTGGTTAACACTGCTCAACCGCAAGGTGGACCACCTGTACGTGTCGGTCTGGTACATCGGTGCCGGACTCTTGTGGTTTCCAATCTTGTTTCTCATTGCCAACTGGCCAGGTTTGCATTTTGGGGTCCAGCAGGCGACCATGAACTGGTGGTTTGGTCACAATGTGTTGGGGCTTTGGTTCACCCCGATTGGGTTGGCGGCGGCTTACTATTTCATTCCCAAAGTGCTTGGAAAACCCATCCACTCCTACAATTTATCGCTGCTTGGTTTTTGGAGTCTGGCGTTTTTTTACAGCTAAGTTGGCGGACACCATCTCATCGGTGGACCGGTGCCTTCTTGGCTGATCACGATCTCCATTGTTCAGAGTGTGATGATGGTCATTCCTGTATTTGCTGTGGCTGTCAATCAGCACATGACGGTTCTGGGGAATTTTCGTGCGCTGGCATATTCGCCAACACTTCGCTTTATCGTGCTGGGTGCCATGATGTATACCGCTGCTTCTGTCCAGGGTTCACTGGAAGCGCTGCGCTCGGTTAACACCATCACGCATTTCACCCACTACACCGTCGCACATGCCCACCTTGGGCTTTACGGCTTTTTCTCGATGGTGATGTTTGGTTCTATTTACTTCATCATGCCCAGGGTCATGAATTGGGAGTGGCCTTATCCCAAACTGATTTCATTGCATTTTTGGTTGGTGCTGGTGGGCTTTGCTGTTTATTTCATCTGGTTGAGCATAGGCGGATGGCTGCAAGGCCTGGCCATGCTGGACGAGAAGACCACTTTCATGCAGTCAGTGGCACTGACCTTGCCCTATTTGGAAGCACGTTCCATCGGCGGGGCATTGATGACCTTGGGTCACTTGGTCTTTGCAGCCCACTTCTTTGCCATGGGCTGGAAGTTTGGCCCAAGAAGACTTGGCGCTGCGTTATTGAGCAGCTCTTTTGTTGCCCGTTTGGAAGCCAAAGGAGTCGCAGCATGAGCACGGGTCAAAGCTTTTGGGAAATGGACGAGATGCGCATCATCACTGGTGCCATGGTCATCATAGGGGGGGCTACCGCTTTGCTGGTGGTCATGCCTTATTTGCTGTTGAAAGAACTGCCGCCACCACCTGCGTTGAAGCCCTACACCAGCCTTCAACTGGAAGGGCGACAGTCTTATATTGCCAACGGTTGTGTCTACTGTCACTCTCAGCAACCCAGAGACATGTCCCAAGCGCCTGATTTTCAGCGCGGCTGGGGCAGAGCATCCGTTGCGGGCGATTACGCACACGACACACCTCATCTTTTGGGCACCATGCGCACTGGCCCTGACCTGATGAACATCGGCGCAAGACAGCCCAGCAAAGACTGGCATTTGGGACACCTCTATCAACCGCGTGCTTACACGCCAGGCTCCATCATGCCGTCTTATCCCTATCTTTTCGAGGTCCGCCAAGGCGCTGCAAAGCCGGATGAGACAGTTGTGAATTTGCCGCCTGCGTTTGCTCAACCCGGTCAGGTTGTCGTGGCACGCCCGGAAGCACTGGCTCTGGTGGCATACCTGCTTGCAATGGACCGCACTTATCCAGCACTGGCACCCATTGTCCCCGCATCAGCGCAGGAGAAACGATGAACAAAAGCAGATCAACAGAAAACCCAGAAACAACACCACAACGCCAGCGGGAACTTCCCGATCCCAATGAAGGCGTTCGACCCTTGCCGTGGTTCCTGACCATGTTCTTGGGCGCCATGGCGATGTGGGGGGCCTTCTACATCTTCAGCACCCCCTCAGGTGAAGACTCTGCTTACGGTGACCAACGCACCTTGACTGCCTTGCGCCCCAAAGTGGTAGATGCAGGTGCGGCCCCCAAAGCAGACGGGAAACAGATTTACCAAGGCAACTGTGCTGCCTGTCATCAGGCCACCGGCTTGGGGATTGCGGGGGTATTCCCACCATTGGTCGCTTCGGATTGGGTGGTCGGTGACGACAAAATCTTGACCCTGATACTTCTGCATGGTGTGAACGGCGATTTAGAGGTCAACGGCACCCTCTACAAAGGCGCCATGCCGGGCTGGAAGAGTTTGAGTGATGCTGAACTTGCGGCTGTGATGAGTTACATCCGAAGTGATTGGGGAAACAAGGCCGCTGAAGTCACGCAAGAAGCTGTTGCCGCCCAACGCGAGGCGACAAAGTCTCGCGCTGAGCCTTTCAAAGGTGGACAAGAACTGAAGTCCGGTGTCTAAAGAAACACACTCAGCGCCTGGCTTGTGGAAAACCTTTTTGGCCAGCACAGTTGTCCTGGCTCTGGGGCTCCTTCTTTTGCTTCAAGCAACAGCGCAAGGCAACGCTTTCACCACCGAGACCCTTCGGCGCACCGAAGTGGTCAACAACCCGTCCCTCGTGCCTGAGCTGGCAGTCTACGATGCCGACGGCAACCAAAGCACCCTGCGACAGGTTCTTGCCCAAGGTGACAAGGTTTGGCTGGTGGACTTTGTCTACACACGCTGCCAAACGCTTTGCATCACGCTTGGCACGGTGTTCCAGCAACTGCAGAGAGAAATTCAACTGCGCGGACTCGAGGACAAGGTCGGGCTGTTATCGGTTAGCTTTGACCCTGCCCATGACACGCCCAATGCGCTTGGTATGTACCGCGACCGTATGCGCATGGACCCAGACATTTGGCGCATCCTTAGCCTCAGCTCGCCGCAAGACAGGCGGCAGTTGCTGGATGCCTTTGGCATCATCGTTATTCCGGCACCGCTTGGAGAATTCGAACACAATGCCGCGCTGCATCTGGTGAGCCAGGAAGGCAGACTATTTCGCATCATTGATTACAACGATGCCAAATTCGCCCTAGGCACTGCATTGGCCTACTCGCCATGAGGTACATGGGGCCTCCTGGGTTTGCGTTATGGATGGGGATGGCCCTGTGTTTGCTCGCTAGCGCATTGTCGCTACCACCAGGGCGCAGCCTGATTGAACAGAGCATGGCCTGGCACATGGTGGTTCAAATGCCCATGCTTTTTGCGGGTGGCTGGTTTTTGATGGGCAGCGGTTGGGATTTAAAGAAAACATCATCAGCAAGTTGGAACCAGTTTGGATTAACGGGCTTCATCGCAGCGCAGTTCATCATCACCTATTGGATGCTGCCCATTTCCATCGACCGAGCAGTTGTCATGCCCCAAGTGGATGCTTTTAAACTTCTGTCGTTGATAGCCAGCGGCGCGATGATCCAAAAATCAATCAGTCGTTCACCTGCAGTCGTACAGCTCTTTTTCGTGGGTTACATCGTATCGATGTTGATCACAACAGGTGTATATCTGGCTACCACTGAAAGACGACTCTGCAATGCATACGCCATGGAAAGTCAGCTGAGCGCTGGCTATGGTGTTGTTGTGTTGGGTGTCTCGCTTGCTTGTGCATGGGCTTACCGGATCAACCGACTCAAGCCCAAGACTCAAGTTTGAATGGATGGTTTTTCATCATTCAGGCCAAAGACGGTTTTGACGCGGCGGTCAAATCCGCGGGGCCTGCCAAGCATTGATGCGGTGGTTATGGGGTCAAGCATATAAAAGGGGCTGATGGTTTGAGATAGATCAATGTTGACGGCTTGATGACTGCAATTGTCTCTATGCCCATCATTGATATAACTCATGCTCAAACAGGGCTGGGGCCTGTACAGTCGGATCTATCGATTGAATAAATCTCTCGATTTTGAAAACCGATAGTCAACCTCAAAGGAAACCCATCATGTCCATGCCCCTCATCAACGAAGCCGCTCCCGCCTTCAGCGCCAACACCACCCACGGCCCCAGAAGCCTCGCCGACTACAAAGGCAAGTGGCTCATCTTGTTCTCGCACCCTGCCGACTTCACGCCTGTGTGCACCACCGAATTCATCGGATTTGCCAAACGTGCCGAGTTGTTCAAGAGCATGAACTGCGAATTACTCGGCTTGTCGATCGACAGCATCTATTCGCACTTGGCCTGGATGCAAAGCATTCAGAACAACTTTGGTGTGGAGATTCCTTTCCCCATCATTGACGACATCAAGATGGAGGTGGCCCAGGCCTACGGCATGATCCACCCCGGTGCTGCCGACACCCAAGCCGTGCGTGCCACCTTCTTCATTGACCCTGAGGGCAAGCTTCGCGCCATGGTGTACTACCCGATGAGCAACGGCCGCTCGATCGAAGAATTTGTGCGTTTGTTGCAAGCCATGCAGACCAGCGATGCCCACAAGATCGCCACCCCCGAGGGCTGGACGCCCGGTTGCGACGTGATCGTGCAACCGCCCAAAACACCCGAGGCCATTGCCAAGCGCAAAGGCGAGGGTTACGCCATGAAGGACTGGTATTTCTCGACCAAGTCCCTGTAAATCCAAGGCTTGCCTCCCTGCCTACCTGCCGCTCTGGGGCAGGGGGTGTCAAGCACCTTCGTCGTTCCATGGCCAAGCATGCACCGCAAGATTCAGCTTTGTTTGGCCTTAGGTGGAGGTGTGCAAAGCAAGTGATCTGCATCCTGCAAAGTGGCGTCTGGGTACTTGCCTTGCAAAGTCGCCCAACAGTGCTCAGCGCAACAGATCACTCAGTGAGCGGGCCACCACCTTGGTCGCTCTGCGCAGATCCTCCAAGTCCAATCGCTCGTCTGCACGCTTGGCATGAGACTCCAATACCGTGCGTGGGCCAGCACCATAAATCACACCAGGGATGCCGCGCTCGACGTACAAGCGCACATCGGTGTAAAGCGGTGTGCCCACGGCAGGGATGGGTTCGCCAAACACTTCAGCGCCATGTTTTTGCAGCGCACTCACCAGGGGCTGGTTGCCTGCCAAGGGCTTCATGGCATGGGCCATCAGCATGCGGTGGATGTCGATGGCAATGGCGTGCTGCGCGTCACGTGCTTGGTTGTAGTCGGCCACAGCTTGCGCCAATACCTGCCGAATATCAGCCTCCACCGTTTCGGGGTTTTCTTCGGGGATCATGCGGCGGTCCAGTTTGAACACCACTTTGCCGGGGATCACATTGGTGTTGGTGCCGCCCTCGATCAGGCCCACATTCAAATAGGGGTGTGAAATGCCTTCCACTTGCGAAGTGATGTTTTTGTACTTGGTATTTTGCGCGTACAAGGCGTTCAACAAGGCCACCGCGCCTTGCAAGGCATCGATGCCACTGTCGGGAATGGCAGCGTGGGCCATCTTGCCGTGCACCGTGACTTCCATTTGCAAACAACCATTGTGGGCCGTGACCACTTGGTAGCTGAAGCCAGCCGCCATCATCAAATCGGGTTTGGTGTGGCCGTGCGACAGCAGCCAACCGGGGCCCAATTCGCCGCCGAATTCTTCGTCATAGGTGAAGTGCAACTCAACACTGCCTTGGCTGGGTTTGGCCACAGCCTCTAGTGCACGAACCGCAAAGGTGAAGGTGGAGAAATCACATTTGCTGACAGCAGCAGCGCGGCCGTAAATTTTGCCGTCCTCAATCTCGCCGCCATAGGGGTCGTGGGTCCAGCCTTCACCGGGCGGCACCACATCGCCATGGGCATTCAGTGCCACCACGCGGCCCTCTCCATAGCGGCGACGCACGATCAGGTTGGTGATGGATTCCAGACCGTGAGAGCGAACCTGCGCTGCGGGAATTTCAAAGGCCTCGGCTTGCATGCCAAACCCTTTGAGCAATTCAGCAGTGCGCAATGCATGCGGTGTGTTGTTGCCGGGAGGCGAGTCGGTCGGGACGCGAATCAGTTCTTGCAAAAACCGCACTTGCTCGTCAAAGTGCTGGTCAATCCATTGGTCCAAAGCTTGGTAACTGGTCATGTTTTTTTGAGAAAGAAAGTTGAAAAGCTCACACAGATTGGCTATAGGGGTGCACTTTTTTCCAGTGGCGTGCAATATCCACACGCTTGCAAACCCACACCCGATCGTGTTTTTCCACATGGTCTAAAAATTGTTGCAGTGCTTTGATGCGGCCCGGGCGACCCAGCAGTCGGCAGTGCATGCCCACGCTCATCATTTTGGGGGCGTCTTCACCTTCGGCATACAGCACATCAAAACTGTCGCGCAAATAGGTGAAGAAATCATCGGCTTGGGCATAGCCCTGAGGCAAAGAGAAACGCATGTCGTTCACATCCAAGGTGTAGGGCACCACTAAATGCGGCACCACCTCACCATTGGTTTTTTGTACCTTCATCCAAAAAGGCAGGTCGTCACCGTAATAGTCGCTGTCGTATTCCAAACCGCCATGGTCGAGCAGCAAGCGGCGCGTGTTGGGGCTGTCGCGACCCGTGTACCACCCGGCAGGCAGTGCACCGGTCAGACGCTGAATGATTTCCAAGCCCTTGGCCATGTGTTGGCGTTCGGTGGTTTCATCCATTTGTTGGTAGTTGATCCAACGCCAGCCGTGGCAGGCGATTTCGTGGCCGAGCTCTACAAAGGCTTGCGTGAGGTCGGGGTGGCGCTCAAGTGCCATGCTGACGCCGAACACTGTGAGCGGTAGTTTGCGTTTTTCAAACTCGCGCAAGATGCGCCAAACACCCACCCGCGAACCGTATTCGTAAATGCTTTCCATGCTCAAGTGGCGATCGGAGAAGCTGGGGGGGCTGAACATTTCTGACAAAAATTGTTCTGAACCAGCATCGCCATGCAAGGTGACGTTTTCGCCGCCTTCTTCGTAGTTCAGGACAAATTGCAATGCAATACGCGCTTGTCCCGGCCATTGGGCATGCGGGGCGTGTTGGCCATAACCAACCAGGTCGCGTGGATAAGGGCGGGTGCTGTCGTAGGTCATGGCAAATCCTAACCGATCAACTTGCATGATGACGCTCACAAAGCAGCGAGGATTGCGCATAATGAGCGCCACCATGAACCCCAAATTGAAAATTCCAGCACTGCTTCTGAGTTTTTTGATGGGTGGTTGCGCGTCCTTTGAGCAAATGAACGCGTGCAATGCCTTGGCCTACCAACAGGCTCCACCCATCTATGACAGTCGGCAAACCTTCATGATGATGCAGTGTCCCTATGGCATTGGGCCGTTCAGCCCGATGTTTCCCAAACCGGGCCTACCGCCTCAACCTCTTTTTTGCAACCAACTGATGGTGGAAGACTTGAATTACTGGGCCAGGCGCAGCGTGTTTGATGCTTGTATGAAAGGCGTCACACCCACCTCGGTGTTGGTCGAGCCTTCAGGAGCCTTGCCAGTGCCAGTGCCTGCACCGGTGGCCGTGCCACCGTGATTCAAACACAGCCAAAGTTGGCGACCATGACTTCGCGCACCACGCTGGCGGCATTGAAACGAAGCAAGTCGGGGCGTTGCACCAGTTGTTGCTGTACCGTGTCCACCAGGATGTTGATTTCGGTTTGATCACCAAAACAAATCGGCGCGTCCTTGGTCAACATCAAAGTGTCAATCACGCCCATGATGTAGTTGCGGCCGTGGAACCGGGTGGCTTCATCGGCCGACAACAAGCTGGCATGCAATTCACCAGCCGTTAAAAAGCGCACGCTTTTCCTAGCGTGCACAGCGGTTGTACCAAGCGCCAATGCGACGCTGAGCAAACCGATTTTTAAAAAATCAAGGGGCTTCAACTGTGACCTTGATGCTGCTGTACCAAGCAGAGAGATTGGCAATTTCCGCGTCAGTCAGTGGCTTGGCGATCACGCTCATGACCTCATGATGGCGTTTGCCGCTGCGGTAGTTCTTCAATTGTTCGCTGGTGTAGATGGGCGGTTGACCCGCCAAATTGGGGGCGCTGGGCATGGTGGCGATACCTGCTTGGCCATGGCACAGGGCGCAAGCGGCGTCGGCTTTGTCGCGCCCAGCTTTCGCATCTTGGGCCTGAATATTCATGGACATCAGGGACAAGCCCATGCTCAACATCAAAACGGTTTTTTTCATAAAGTCCTCGTAAAAAAAGCGGGGCCTCCTAGGAGGCCCCGCTTCAGATTTGATCACAGGCTCAAAGCCCGTGAATCAAACTGGATTACTGGCTGTAGCTGATGCGGTAGATCGCGCCAGCGTAGTCGTCAGACACCAGGATAGAGCCGTCAGGCAGGTTGGCAACGTCCACGGGGCGGCCGATGGCGCGCTTGGTGGCTTTGTCCAGGAAGCCGTCTGCGAACACTTCAGAAGTACCTGCATTGCCGTCGGCCTTGATAGGCACGAAGTTCAACAGGTAACCGCTAGGCTCTGTGCGGTTCCATGAACCGTGGGAAGCCACGAACAGGCCGCCTTGGTACTTGGCAGGGAACATTTTGCCTGTGTAGTGCGCCACGCCCAATTGAGCTTGGTGAGCAGGGAACTCGATTTGAGGCGTGATCATGCCGGCTGGCTCTTTCATGCCCTTCAAGTCAGGTGCTGCAGCAGAACCAGCCACTTTGAATTTGCCGTTGTAGAAGGGGAAACCGAAGTGTTCGCCTGCCTTGGTCAGCTTGTTCAATTCGCCAGGAGGAATGTCATCGCCCAATCCGTCAACTTGGTTGTCGGTGGTCCAGATGTCGCCCTTTGGTCCGATGGTCAGGCCAGCAGGATTGCGCATGCCTTTGGAGTAAACCATGCGACCGCCGCCGTCCAAGCCGTTGTAGCGGATCACGCCACCGATGCCAACTTCGTCATACAAAGCAACTTTTTCTTTGGGTTGCACGTTGTAGGGCTGGCCCAATGTCACGTAGATTTTGCCGTCTTTGTCGACTTTGCAAACGCGACCAGTGTGGTTGAAAGATTGCTCTTCCACGGGAATCATCTTGCCTTCAGGCACGATCACGCCCACAGCAACGTCTGGACCTTCGTAGAAGTATTCAGCAGCTGGGAAGTGCAACATGCGGTTGGATTCAGCAACCACCAAGAAACCATCTTTGGTAAAGCAAACGCCGTTGGGGTTGCTGAATTTGATGGCGGGAGCGAAAGGCTTGACTTCGTCAGCGGTGTTGTCGCCGTTGCGATCGGTCACAGCCCAAACGGTTGTTTTACGGGTACCGACAAACAACATGTTGGTGGAAGGAGCCACAGCCATGTAACGTGCATCAGGCACCACAGCGTACAACTCGATCTTGAAGCCTTCGGGCAACTTGATTTTCTTCAAGTTGGCGCGCAAAGCGTCAGCATTCTTACCTTCTTGGGCAACGGTAGGAATGTTCATGTTGGTGGATGTGTTGCCCATGCGTTGCAGAGTGGACAGGTTCGCATCTGCAAAGGCTGCAGTGGTGAACAGTGCTGAGATTGCCAGTGATACGGCAGAGATTTTGGTAATGCTCACTGAGTTTCCTTAGAGAGAGAAGAAGGCGACATAGCCTGCGAGGATGTTAGCAAGCTTCACGCAAGCTTTAGCGATTTTCATGACTAGGGATTATCCCAGTCCATGACATGAATAAAGGGTAAACCCTTTATTTGGAGAATTCATGAATTGTTTGGTTTTCTATTCATCAGTGCACTGCGTTTACAAATGGCTACTAATTCATCTCTTTGATTGAAGCCTCGATGCTGGAATATCACGATGCCGTTGTGGGGTCTTGTCTTGCTTTCGCGCAGTTCAAGCACCTCGGTTTCCACGTGGACCGTGTCGCCGTGGAACAAAGGCTTGGGAAAACGCACCTCGTCCCAGCCCAAATTGGCCACCGTGGTGCCCAAGGTGGTGTCCCCCACAGACACGCCAACAATCAGCCCCAGGGTGAAGACGCTGTTGACGATGCGCTGGCCAAATTCAGAATGGTTTTGACAATAGTCTTCGTCCAAATGAAGTGCGGCGGGATTGTGGGTGAGTGCAGAAAACAGCACGTTGTCCATCTCGGACACAGTGCGCCGTATGGCGTGCTGAAACACCTGGCCGACAAAAAACTCTTCAAAGTACAAGCCCGCCATGATCAATCCCTTTTTGCCAGTTGAAGCAAGCGAAGTGCTTGCGTGAGGTGCGGTTTGTCCACCATCTTGCCGTCGAGTTGCACCGCACCAGCCCCTCCAGCTTGCGCAAAGGCTTCAACAATGCGTTTTGCATGCGCCACTTCATGGGCTTCAGGTGCAAAGCCTGCATGGATGGGCAGCACTTGATCGGGGTGGATCGCAAGCTTGCCGGTGAACCCGGCTTTGCGTGCGCGCAGCACATCTTTTTGCAATCCCGCTTCATCGCGAAAATCAACCGTGAGTGTGTCAATGGCTTGCACTTGGGCATGGGACGCGGCCAGCAAGCACATGGAGCGCGCCAGTTGGTAGGTGAAATCAAAAGCACCGTGTTCGTCTTTGTTGGTGGAGGCACCCACAGCGGTGGCCAAGTCTTCAGCACCCCAGGTGAGGCCCGCCAGCCGCGCACTGCAACCGGCATAGCTGTTGAGCTCAAACAAGGCACCGGCCACCTCAGTGGCCACGGGAATGATCTGGGTCGAACCCAACACCAAACCTTCTCTCGTCTCTAAAGCGCTCAAAAAATGATCGAGCTTAACCACATCATGCGCGTTCAACGGCTTGGGCAACACGATGCCGTCAGGCCGTCCTGGCATGACCGCCATCAAATCGTGCAGGGCGTATTCTGTTTGCAGAGGGTTGATGCGAACCCAGACTTGCTGGGCACCACGAGGGTGGTGTTTCAAGTAGTCACAAACCATGCCGCGTGCCACAGGCAAACGCTCGATGGCCACCGCATCTTCCAAATCAAGAATGAGCGCGTCGGCCTGGGTGCTGACACCTTTGGCCATTTTTTTTTCGCTGTCGCCAGGGACAAACAGCAGGGATCGCAGCAGCTTCATCGTGGGAGGTTCCGTAGTCGTGCTTTGATCTTAACAAGCAGGTTCGCAAGCCCACGGCCTGCTTGAAAGGCTTATTTCAACCAGTCGGGGTCGGGCAGTTGGTTGAACACCTGGCGCAAACCTTGGCTCCAACTGCTGCGCAAATCGCGGAAATACACATCATCCGCATCGACACGATGCCGCTTGAGCAGGCACAAGGCATCCCGTTGGATCATGGCCAAATCAATGGGCAAGCCGACCGACAAATTGCTTTTGATGGTGGAGTCAAAGGACACCAAGGCGCATTTCATGGCTTTGGACATGCTGAGCTCGGGCTGAATCACCCGGTCCAAAATTGGTTTGCCGTATTTACTTTCGCCAATCTGAAAAAACGGCGTATCCGCGGTGGACTCGATGAAATTGCCTTGCGGGTAGACCATGAACAAGCGTGGCGCTTCACCCTTCAATTGGCCGCCCACCAAAAACAGCGCGGAAAAATCCACGTCACTTTGATCGGGGGCCTCATTTCGGGTGGTTGCGATGGTGTTGCGCAATTGCCGCCCGACCAATTCGGCCACATCAAACACCGAGCCCATGGACGTCAAAGGGGTGTCCTGGTCTTTGGCGTGTTGCTTGACCTTGCTGATCACCTGCTGGGTGGTGGCCAAGTTGCCACTGTTGAGCATGACCAAGACACCTTCACCCGGTGTTTCAAACACGGTCATTTTGCAGAAGGTGGAAACATGGTCCACACCCGCATTCGTGCGCGAGTCAGAGGCAAACACCAGGCCTTCGTTCAAGACCATGGCCACGCAATAGGTCATAGGGGTTTACTGTTGATGGGGTTGGTTGGATTCTACTTTTGCGTAGCTGCTCATGGTCTCGGTCCCGCCACCCGTTCGCACACCGCGCACCGGGCTGGCGTCTTCATAGTCCAAGCCGTGGGCCAAACGAATATGGCCTTGGTCAGCACCATTGGAGTTGCTCACATCAAATCCAATCCACCGTGCGCCCACCCAGGCCTCGGCCCAAGCATGGCTGGCCACATCGCCTTGTTCACCCGCATGCAAGTAGCCACTGACGTAACGCGCAGGCACGCCAAGGTGTCGCACACACGTCAAAAAAACGTGGGTGTGGTCTTGGCAAACGCCAAGGCCTTGGGCGAACGACTCGGCGGCGGTATCGCCTACACGGGTCACGCCTTTCACATAGGGCATGCGGTCCAACAAGGCCAACATCACATCATGCAGACCCATGTATGGCCTCGACTTGACGGTGCTGCGAAAGGGCTCGATGAACGCCTTCATGGCTTCATCCATCTGGGTCAATGGTGTCGAGCGTAAAAAAACGGCTGGTGGCACCGGCCCTTCGGGTTCACCTTCATGGCCTGCTTTCAAATCTACTGCGCCCAGTGCACACAACACGATTTCTTCTGCGGGTTGTTCCAGCACCAAGCAATGGCACAAGTTGCCATAGGCATCGACCCAAGGGGTGGCTTTGTGGGGCAGACGCAGTTGCCAGTTCTGCACTGTTTGGCGTTCGGTGTTGGGTGGCGTCATGCGCAGCATTTGGATGCTGCGTTTGAAAGCATGCTCGTACCTGTAGGTGGTTTCGTGGAACACATGGATGCTCATGCCAACACCTCCAAGTAATCGCTTTGCACAGCAACTGCCAAGTTGATGTTTTCTTGCACAAAGTCTTCGAGGTAAGTTTCCAAGCCTTGCGCATAAACCTCGCTCAAGCTGCCAAAGCGCAAATGCGTGAGCAAATTGGCGCAACGTTTGCGGGCCTCACGGCCGGTCTGTTGCGGCAGTTGGCTCAAGATATAGCCTGTTTCGTCCAAGCAAAAATGCAAAGAGCGTGGCACCCTTGCATTGAAGATGAGCAACTCCGACACCCTGTCCGCGTCAATGGCATCCCGATAGGTGTCTCGGTAGGCCTCCAAGGCACTGACCGAGCGCAGCACCGCGCCCAAGCGGTAATAGTCGTCCACCAGGTCTTTGCCTTCGGCCTGCTCCACCCGCGTTTTCACACTCAAAATACGGGCCGTGTTGTCGGCACGCTCGAGGTAGGTGCCCAAGCGAATGAAGTTGTAGGGCTGGTCGCGTTGGATGGTGGCGAATGTCACACCGCGAAACAAATGCGAGCGTTGTTTGATCCATTCAAAAAACGACGAATCCACGGGATGCGCTGGCCCTTTGTTTTTCTTTTTGCGCACCAGCAACTCCAGCCAGGTGTCATTGATGCACTCCCACATCTCCACAGTCAAAGCGCCGCGCACAGACCGTGCGTTTTCGCGGCACGATTGGATGCAATTGAAGATGGATGAGGGATGGTCGGGGTCCCAAGCCAAAAACTGCGCAACTTGGTCGGAGCGCAAGGGACGACCAGTGGCTTCAAAAGCCGCCAAGGTGTCGGTGATCACCAAAGGCTCTTTGATGGTTTCAGGATCAGCACGGCTGATGTCCGAGGTAGACACCAGTGCAAAAGACTGTCCCACTTCCAAAATACGCGCCATGTTTTCAGCACGTTCCAAATAACGAGACAACCAATAAAGTTGAGCAGCCACACGCGACAACATCAGAGCACCTCCGCCGCTTCCAACACCCAGGTGTCTTTGGTGCCACCGCCTTGAGAAGAATTCACCACCAAGGAGCCTTCACGCAAGGCCACCCGAGTGAGGCCTCCAGGCACGATGCGGGTGTCTTTGCCCATCAACACAAAGGGGCGCAAATCAATGTGGCGAGGTGCGATGCCTTTTTCAATAAAGATGGGACAGGCCGACAAACTGAGTGTGGGCTGGGCAATGTAGTTGTCCGGGTTGGCTTTCAAACGCAAGGCGAATTCAGCAATCTCAGATTTGCTGGCGGTGGGACCGACCAACATGCCGTAGCCACCCGCACCATGCACTTCCTTCACCACCAGCTCGGGCAAGTGGGCCAACACATGAGACAACTCGTCGGGCTTGCGGCATTGCCAGGTCTGCACGTTTTTCAAAATGGGTTCTTCACCCAAATAAAAGCGCACCATCTCCGGCACATAGGGGTAAATGGATTTGTCATCGGCCACGCCTGTGCCCAAGGCGTTGGCAATCACCACATGGCCTTGCCGATAGACCGAGGCCAAGCCGGGCACACCGATGAAGGAGTCCGGCTCGAAGCTCAAAGGGTCCATGTAGTTGTCGTCCACCCGGCGGTAAATCACATCGACTTGCTGGGGCCCCTCGGTGGTTTGCATGAAGACATGACCATCGCGCACAAACATGTCGCTGCCCTCGACCAGCTCGATGCCCATTTGCTTGGCCAAAAACGCGTGTTCAAAGTAGGCGCTGTTGAAGCGACCCGGCGTGTGCAGCACCACGGTGGGTTGTTCCACCCAACTCGAAGAACGCAGGGTTTGCAAGAGCAGGGCGGGGTAGTGTTCAACAGGTCGCACCGCATAGCGGCGAAACAAGTCTGGGAACAAGCGCATCATCAAAATACGGTTGCTCAGCATGTAGGACACGCCTGAGGGGACACGCAGGTTGTCTTCCAGCACGTAAAAACCGCCATCGGAATGCCGCACGATGTCCACACCGGCTATGTGCGCATAGGTTTGATGCGGCAGGTCTAGCCCCAACATCATGGGCAGGAATTGAGCATTGGCCAACACTTGATCGGACGGAATCAAGCCCGCCTTCAAAATGTTTTGCTGGTGATACACATCGTGCAAAAACAAGTTGATGGCTTTGACACGTTGTACCAAGCCGGTTTCAAGTTGCGCCCATTCTTGGGCGTCGATGATGCGCGGAATCAAATCGGAAGGAATCAGTCGCTCGGTGCCGTCTTCGTCGCCATTGAGTGAAAACGTGATGCCGGTTCGTCTTGATATCAAATCCGCTTCGGTTTGTTTCTGGTGCACCATTTCATCGGGGCAGGACTTGAGCCAAGCATCGAATGCCTCGTAATGCGCCCGAGGAAGACCGCTGTCGTCACACATTTCATTGAATATTGGGGCGGCCATGGACATCCTGTTTATGCAGCATCTTGCTGATGCATACTAAGCACGGTTTATGCCGTGCTGGGTGTGCAAGGCTTTCAATCACTTTGTTGGTGCGAGCGCGTAAGGTGCCAGACAAAACGCACCAACATCAAGTTTTTAAGCACACATTTGGTGCAAACAAGGAGTCAACAATGTCGCAAGTGAAACAAGTTTCGTGGTTGTCTCACCGGCTGAGAAACAACATTGGCAGCCATGACCGCTTGTTGCGCTCTCTATTGGGCGCTGTACTTGTTTTGGTGGCTTGGTTGTTCGAACTGCCCGAGTCTTTTTGGCTGGGCTTGTATCTGATCTTGACAGCGGCATTGCGCTTTTGCCCCAATTACGCGATCTTCAACGTCGACACCTTGTATGCGGGTGAACAAAAGAACACCATTCCTTGGGCAGAATTACTGGAGCTGTTGCCGCCGACAGATTCAGCAACGCCTGCAGAAACACCGGCAAAGCCGCTCGCGACGGCAGCTTCTAAGGCCGTGGTTGCAGCCAAACCTGCAACATTCAGTCTGCCCCGCGAATTGAGCCATGCCTTGCTGCACGACATTGAAAGAAATGCGATAGATGAGATCTTGATGGTGCGGTTTTATGAAAACTTTTTTGGCTGCAGAATCAAGATTGAACAAGCCGCCCATTTGAATATTTATGTTTGTCAGTTTCCAAGCCACACCAGCAGACTGGACTTTGCCAAGTTGAAATCACAGTTGCTGCAGCGTGTGCAGGAAACCGCTTCTTGAATTCACATCGCCATCGATTGCGCCAAGTTGAAAACCGAGTTGGGGCCCGACGGTAATTTGTGGATCTTCAGGGGTTTGAAGCGAGGTTTGGTTTCTTGCTTGACCATGGGCGAGCCAAGGGACTCGAAGCGGCTGTGCTCTGGTAGCTGGGACAAGACTTGTTCCAAGCTGACATCTTGCAATTGCTGAGCAATGAAGTCTGTCACCAAATGGGTCATCAGATCTTTGTCAAGCTCGCCCAAGGACGCATTGGTTTGGGGGACGGGCGAGGGCTCGAAGGCGTTGATCACATCCAGCACTTTGAGTTCATCTGTGCGTCCCATAGTGCAATAGCCGCCGCCTGGGCCTCGGTAAGAAATCACGAATTCCTTTTTTTTCAAAGAGGACATCAGTGATTCCAAATAAGAAATAGACAGACCCAAATGCCGGCTGATGAATTCAGTGGTGACCGGACCTGAAGACTGGTGTTGGGCCACCAACATCAAAGCGTTCAATGCGTTGTGGGTTAAATTTGAGAACATGCTTGACTCCTTTGTTCAAAACCTATTCGTTTCTTCTTCTCTTTCACCGAATATAGGCTTGCGCAGTGATAATTCAATCTAAAATTCAAAATTAATGTATATTTCATCCAAATAACTTTTCAAAACTTGTGCAAATTAGAGAAACAACATGACAACTACCGATCAAACTGCTGGTGTTTACCGCATTGGCGCCGTTGCCAAACTGGTGGGCATTCCCGAGGCCACCCTGCGGGTCTGGGAACGCCGGTATCAAGTGGTGTCACCGCCCAAGTCCTCGGGCGGTCACCGGCTCTACAGCGAATTGGACGTGTTGAAGGTCACGTTGCTCAAAAGCCTGACGCAAGAGGGGCACGCCATCAGCATGCTCAGCACCATGGATGTGCCGCAATTGCAAAAAATGTTGAACGAGTCACGGCAAGCCCATACCCAGCAACTCGCTGGCCCGAGGCTTCCGGCTGTGGTTCATTTGGCGGTGGTGGGCTACACCTTGGCCAGTCGCATAGAAACGCAGAAATTCACCTTGTGTTTTGGTCAAACCACCTTGAAAGTGACACAAGTTGAGCCCGACTTGACACAAGCCTTGCGCAGTGCTTCTTCAGGCACTGTGGACGTGGTGCTGGTGCAAATGGGTGCGGTGCAGGCCCAAGCCAAAGATGAGTTGTTGAAACTGCGAGATCGCATGCGGGTCAACAAACTGGTGTTGGTCTACCACTTTGCCACAGACCATGTGCTGCAGCACCTGAAATCTGCGGGCATCATCGCTCGACGTGAGCCGGTGTCTGACATGGATTTGTGCGACATCATCCAGTCGGTGTTGGTGGTCGAACCCGGTCAGCCAGGCCCTGGCGGACACAAAATTGCGCCACGCAAGTACGATGATCTGGTCTTGCAAAAAATCAGCAACATCGACAGCAAGGTGCTGTGTGAATGCCCCAAGAATGTGGCGGACTTGATTCGACAACTCAACAGTTTTGAGCAGTACAGCAACGACTGTTTGAACAACTCAGCCGAGGATGCCCGTTTGCATGCTTACCTGTCCGCGGTGTCGGGATCGGCTCGGGCGATGTTCGAGGAAGCCTTGGAGCGTGTTGCCACCCACGAAGGCATTTCCTTGAAATGAACAAGCGCCAGGGTGCTTAACGTCCTGTGGCAGACAGGGAAGCGCCGGGAACAGCGGCACCAATTGCTATGCCCAAGGCGGTGTCCAAAGCGATGCCGCCCATGACTGCATCTTGCGTGGGCGCTGTGCCGCCACATTGGGTGGTTATTTCTGCCGCCTTCATGTGATCTGCAGTATTGATGCCGATATTGGCGAAAAACAGTGGTGCGACAGCGACCGGGCCGGTTAACAACACCAAGGCCGGTGCCGCCCATAATTTATGGGTTTTCAATTCATCATGCACCCAGGCGTTGTGCCTTGCATTTTGACAAGCGCCGGTGCTGAAGTCTGGACTCTTATCATCCAATTGGCCAATTGCTTGCGAAGAACGACTGGCGCAAGCCCCCAACAGGGTCAGCAAGCACAACAGCACAATGTGTCTACAAGCATTCATTCTTCAAACCCCCAAAACCAAGCATGTATTGCTAATTTCATTATCGAGCACAACTTATTGATATTCTTTGATTTTCGTCATTTAACCCTTTTTCTAAAGTGATTTTTTCATGTCGCGTGTGATCAATTTCAGTTCTGGACCGGCCACCTTGCCCGAGAGCGTGCTTCAACAAGCCGCTGCCGACATGCTGGATTGGCGCGGCAGCGGCATGTCGGTGATGGAGATGAGCCATCGGGGGCCCGAGTTCATGGACATCTTGGCGCAAACCCAAGCCTTGCTGCGCGAGCTGCTGGGCGTGCCTGACAACTATGCGGTGTTGTTGTTGCAGGGCGGCGCGATTGCTGAAAACGCCATCCTGCCCCTGAACATGATCGGACGCACGGGCCAAGCCGACTATGTGGTGAACGGTGTTTGGTCGCAAAAATCGATGAAAGAAGCCGCAAAATATGGCCAAGTGAACTTGGCTGCCAGCAGCGAAGGCAGTGGTTTTTTGTCCATGCCTGAACAAGACCAATGGCGTTTGTCACCTCAAGCCGCCTATGTGCATTACTGCAGCAACGAAACCATTGGCGGCGTGGAATGCCACTGGACGCCTGACACCGGCTCGGTGCCCTTGGTCGCCGACATGTCGTCCAACATTTTGTCTGCGCCTTTGGATGTGTCGAGATTCGGTGTGATTTACGCCGGAGCCCAGAAAAACATGGGCCCCTCGGGGGTCACCGTGGTAATCGTGCGCAACGACCTGCTTGGCTCGGCTTTGCCCATCACGCCCTCAGCCTTCAATTACCAACTACAGGCCGAGCAAGGCTCGATGTACAACACGCCGCCCACCTATGCCATCTACATCATGGGTCTGGTGTTGCAGCATGTGAAGCGTGAAGGCGGACTCTCTGCCATGCTGGAACACAACCAGCGAAAAGCCGCGTTGCTGTATGACTTCATTGACCACAGCCAGCTATTCAGCAACCGTGTGGTTCGCCAAGATCGGTCTCGCATGAATGTGACTTTTTTCCTGCGCGATGAAGGCTTGAATGCGGCGTTTTTAGAGGGCGCACAAGCGCAGGGCATGGTGCAGTTGCGCGGTCACCGCTCGGCAGGGGGTATGCGTGCCTCCATCTACAACGCCATGCCCCTGGCCAGTGTGCAAACCTTGGTGAACTACATGCACCAGTTTGAAAAAACCCACACCTGAAAACGCCTATCTTGGAATGGCCAGCCAGGCAAGGCTGACATGACGATCAAGAACCACCCTCAGCGCTGCAAACCCAGGGCATAACGCGCTGCATTCACCACGCTGGCGGCATCCACTTCAAAGAAACTGCGCAAGGCCGCACGGGTGTCGCTGCGCCCAAACCCATCGGTGCCCAAAGTGATGTAACGACGACCTTCAGGCACAAAAGCCCGCACACTTTCGGGCACAGCACGCACATAGTCGGTGGCGGCCACGATCGGCCCCTGGCTGTGCATCAGTTGTTGTTGCACAAAGGCCACCGAAGCCGAGCGACCCGCCATGGCCTCGCGTTCTTGCTGTTGCCCATCCCTTGCCAATTCGCTCCAACTGGTCACGCTGAACACATCGCAGGCGATGCCTTGCTTGGCCAACAGGTCGGCGGCTTTCAAGACCTCCAGCAAGATGGCGCCCGAGCCCATCAAACTCACGCGTGGTGCATTCAGGGGCAAGTGCGCTGCGGGGCCTTGGAAGTGGTAGCAACCTTTCAGGATGTCGTTCTCAACACCAGCGGGCAGGTTGGGTTGGGCGTAGTTTTCGTTCATCAAGGTGACGTAATAAAACACATCGCGCTTCTCGGTCAGCATCTCGCGCATGCCGTGGTCGATGATGACCGCCATTTCGCCGGCAAACGCTGGGTCGTAGGCTTTGCAATTGGGGATGGTGGCCGCCACCAAATGGCTGGAACCGTCTTGGTGTTGCAAGCCTTCGCCGCCCAAGGTGGTGCGCCCCGAAGTCGCGCCCAACAAAAAGCCACGAGCACGTTGATCGGCTGCGGCCCAAATGGCGTCGCCCACCCGCTGAAAACCAAACATCGAGTAGTAAATGTAGAAGGGCAGCATGGCCAAACCGTGCACGCTGTAGCTGGTGGCCGCCGCCGTCCAACTGGCAATCGCACCAGCTTCGCTGATGCCTTCTTCCAAAATTTGGCCGTCCATGGCTTCGCGATAGCTCAGCACCGAGCCGATGTCTTCGGGCTCGTACTTTTGCCCCACGCTGGAATAAATGCCCACTTGTTTGAACAAGTTGGCCATGCCAAAGGTGCGTGCTTCATCGGCGACGATGGGCACGATGCGGGGCCCCAACACCGGGTCTTTCAACAACTGACCCAGCATGCGCACAAAAGCCATGGTGGTGGACATTTCTTTTTGCTCGGCTTGCAAAGCGAAGCTGGCATAGCTGCTCAAGGCGGGCACGGGCAGGGCATCTGCTTGGGTTTGGCGCTGCGGCAAGTAGCCGCCCAACGCTGTTCTGCGGCCATGCAAGTACTGCATTTCAGGGCTGTCTGGCGCGGGCTTGAAAAACGCCAACTGGGTGGCTTGCTCGTCGCTCAGGGGCAGGTTGAAGCGGTTCCTGAATGCGATCAAGGCGGTTTCATCCAGTTTCTTTTGGCTGTGCGTGGTCATCTTGCCTTGGCCAGCTTGGCCCATGCCATAGCCCTTTTTGGTGTGGGCCAAGACGACGGTCGGTTGGCCCTGGTGTTGGGCCGCTGCCGCATAGGCCGCGTGGATCTTCACCAGGTCGTGGCCGCCGCGCTTCAAACGGTCAATTTGCTCATCGGTCAAACCTTGGGCCAGTTGCGCCAACTCAGGTGTTTGGCCGAAGAAACTGTCGCGGTTGAAACGGCCGTCTTTGGCGGCGAAGGTTTGCATTTGGCCGTCCACCGTGTTGGCAAAGGCACGCAGCAGGGCTTGGCTGTGGTCCCGGGCAAACAAGCCGTCCCAGTCGCTGCCCCAGACCAGCTTGATGACATTCCAGCCAGCACCACGAAAGAGTTTTTCCAGCTCGTCGATGATGCGGCCGTTGCCGCGCACCGGGCCGTCCAAGCGCTGCAAATTGCAATTCACCACCCACACCAGGTTGTCCAACTTCTCGCGCGACGCCAGGGTGAGGGCACTCATGCTCTCGGGCTCGTCCATCTCGCCGTCGCCAAACACGCCCCACACTTTGCGAGCGCTGCAGTCTTGCAACTGGCGGTGGGTCAGGTAGCGCATGAAGCGTGCGTGGTAAATCGAGCTGATGGGCCCCAAGCCCATCGAGCCGGTGGGGAACTGCCAAAAGTCGGGCATCAACCAGGGATGCGGGTAGCTGGACAGGCCTCGGGCGCCTGCGCTCGGTGCTGTGAGCTCTTGCCGGTAATGCGCCAAGTCTTGTTCATTCAAGCGGCCTTCCAAAAAAGCCCGGGCATAAACCCCTGGGGCACTGTGCGGTTGGAAGAACACCAAATCGCCGCCGTGCGCTGGGTTGCGGCCATGAAAAAAATGGTTGAAACCCACTTCAAACAAATCTGCCGCACTGGCGTAACTGGCGATGTGTCCGCCCAACTCGCCATAGGCCGCATTGGCCCGCGCCACCATGGCCAGGGCATTCCAGCGCATGAGCGATGCCAGCTTTTCCTCGATGGCCAAGTCGCCAGGATAGGGCTGCTGGGCCTGCACCGGGATGGTGTTGGCATAGGGCGTGACCAACTCGGGCGACCAGCCGATTTGGCTGTGGTGCGCCATGACCACCAATTGGTCGAGTAAAAAACGAGCGCGTTCGGGGCCATGCAAGGCCACCACGCTGTCAAAAGCGTCGCGCCATTCGGCGGTTTCAATCGGGTCAAGGTCTGAGGTGCGTTGCAGCATGGCGAAACTTCATACAGTTGCGAATGGATCAAACTGTAGGGTTTTGGCGGGAAAATGTGCTGTTGAAATGAGTTGCTATATCGATCATATTAAGAATAAAATTCTGCAAAATATAAATTTACAGGTGAATAATGCTTCTAGATGCCTTGGATTACAAAATACTTGCTCAGCTGCAAGAGGACAGTTCCCTCACCAACGTAGAGTTGGCCCGAAGGGTGCATTTGTCACCGTCGCCTTGCTTGAGCCGGGTCAAGGCCTTAGAGGCAGCGGGTGTCATTCAGCGCTATGTGGCGCTCACCCAGCCGCAAGCACTGGGCTTGGGACTGAACGTTTTTATTTCCATCAGCCTGAAAGAGCAGTCCAAAGCCGCTTTGGCCGAGTTTGAGCAACGCATCGCCGAGCATGACGAGGTGATGGAGTGCTATTTGATGACCGGCGACTCCGACTACCTGATTCGGATCGCCATTGCTGACATGGCTGCGCTGGAAAAATTCATCTTGGAGCAACTCACCCCCATTTCCGGGGTGGAGAAAATCCGCAGCAGTTTTGCTCTGAAGCAGGTGCGCTACAAAACCGCGCTGCCCCTCAAACCGCCACCTCTGTAAGCCGCCTGAGGGATTTGGCACGGTATGGGGGGGCTGATCTCAGGGCTTCTAGGGGCCGTGAACGGCCATGCGCAAGAAATCTCTTTGCGCAGAGACTTCATTTCACCGCTTCATCATGTCGGTGCGCAACATCTTCATCAGCAACATCCATTCACCGCCGTTTTGCACCGTGAAGGTGAAACGTTCGTTCATGCCGTTGTTCATTTCAATCTCATGCCAATTGGCAAACAAAGACAGGCCTTTGTGCAGAACGGCGGTTTCGGTGAAGGAAATTTCAATATGAATGAATGAAATATCTTCGTGGCTGTCGAAGGATTTGAAATAGAGCCCATCAGACAACAAATAAAGCACACCGGTTGGCAGAGAAAAGCGGCTGGCCGTGTTGGCTGGACCGTAGGCAATGATGGTTTTATTGATCAATTCAACCGGAATGGTCTGCTTGATGATTTGACCAATGTCCCGGGATTTGTACAACGCAAAAGCCAAGCCCAGACCAAGAACGGCCAAGGCATAAGCATGGCTCAGGGTAAATCCAAAGACCAACGCTGCCAGGAAAAGAAAGGGCATCCACAGATCAAAACGCATTTCCCATGGGCCCCGAGAGATCAACAAGGAGCTGTTGTCCAAGGTGTTGGCCAGAATCAACGGCGAAATGCTGCTGGGTTTTTGGCTTTGAACGTGCGGCAGCTGCGAGCCGCAGTTTTGGCAAAAAACGTTTTCACTGGGGTTGATGAAGTAGCAGCTGGTGCAGATCATGGCTGTCTTTCGATGCGCTTCATCTCAATGATCCGCTTTGGCTTTGCTGTCAGGCGTGACTTTGTCCAAGGACTTTGCACTGCTGTCAGAAACAACTTTGTCGTGGGATAAAAAGTTATAGATGGCCAATGTGCTCAACACCACGGTCAGACCACAAAGCATGCCAATCACAAAGATCATGAAGCCATCGCCTTCGCCAGCGGGCTCCTCTTTGCCACCCGACTTGGTTTTGGTGCTTGCCGGGTCCTCTACTTTTTTCACGACCGCCTGCACCTTGAGCTTCAAGTCGTTGACGCTTTGGATCAGGGGAGCCAAGTTTTTCTCAATCGCTTCTGCTGCGACGGTGTTGGCCTTGAGCATGTCTTGGACCTTGGTCAATTCAGCTTCACGGGCTGTCGCCATGTTTTCCGTGTTTTGCGCCAAGTTTTGACCAAAGGATTTTTGGATTTCAATTTTTTGTTTTTCCAGCAGCAACTTGAATTCTTCTGGGATTCGGCCGGTGCTGGCAGACTCTTTTTGCGCATGCAAGTGGTTTTGCAACTCCGCCAATTGCACCGCAAATTGGGTTTGTTGCTCGATCAGGTTGTGCAACAGGGCTTCATTCGGATCGGGCTGGGCTTGTTGATGGCTTTGCTGCTGCGAAGCCAATGAAATGAAATCAAGCAGCAATGAATGTTTTTCCAGCGTTTTCTTCAATTCTTGCTGGTGCAATTCAAGCCGATGCGCCCATGCCAAGTCCTCATTCGCTGATGCCGCACTGTCTGCGACAGGACCAGGGGGCGGTTCAAGGTTCAGGTCGATATTCAACAGCTTTTGGTCATCCAAGGCGATTGAACTGGGCGATAGCTGGATGACAAAATCGTCTTCATCATGGTGGACAGCGCTGGCTGGTGTCTCCGCTGAGTCAGCCTGGGAGGCCGCGGGGCTGGACTCGGGCATGACGGCCATGGCCGCGTCGCTGGACTGGGCCAGCGCCAACTCCGGCTGCGTCAGTGACGTGTCCACATCTGAGCCCTTGGCCAGCCTTTTGACAGGCGCACCGCACTTGCCACAAAACTTGGCTGTGACTGAAAGGGGTTTTCCGCAGGCTGCGCAATCCATGGTTGACCTATCTTGATTCATTCTTCGGTGTAGATTCGGCACGGCGAGTATTTACCTGAGCCCGCATGGTATTCCTTGCACTCGCGAATAACGATTTCCTCTGCTTGTTGTTGTCCTTTGTCTGTGTAGGCATCGGCACAGTAAGCAGTCTCGCCATCAAAACTGTATACGAAAGCTTTGTAGGGTTTGTCGGGAAAGTTTTTACGATTGAACCGCTCAAAGAGTTTTTTGCATTTGCCAAACAAAGGAGGGCGGTAAAGCGTTGCCAAGGTTTGAAAGCGTTCGGGTTTTTCTTCCTCGGCCAAGGCCTGAGCCGCAATATCAGCAGGCGTCATTTCAGGGGTAATCGCAGGACTGGCACTGCTGTCTTGGACTTGAACGGGGGGCTCTTCATGGGTGTGTTCATGGTTCTCATCAGCCATCGAGGACGCTTCTAACGCAGCAGACTTCTCGACCGATCGGTTCGCGAGCGATTGGGAATAGATGAACAAAGGGATATTGATGAAGGTCATCAATATCGCCATGGTCAGGTATTTCGCTTTGCTGGTCATTTTTTAAAAATTCAATCTTGACGGGTGGTTACATCGAAGTCTTGCATAACTTGGATCGACTGAAACTGGGAGGACTTGAATGATCCAATCTGTCAATAAGGCTAAAATAAAACCTTGGTAGTCTCCCGTCAGCTCAAAATCAAGGAATTCCATGTCTGAATTAAGCGCCCAAAACAGCAGCCTGGTGATTGGTGAAGGCGTCACCTTTGTAGGCTCCATCTCTGCGCCTGGACGTGCCAGCATCAATGGTACGGTCACCGGTGAGGTGTCCGTGGCTGATTTACAAATCGGCCCCAAAGGCAGTGTGACGGGACAAATCAACGCGCAAGTCATTGATGTTCATGGTGTTTTGGCTGAAAACATCGTTTGCCACGATCATATTTTGATCCACCGCAGCGGCAGTGTTTCGGGCAATCTGGATTATTCTGAAATTGAAATCGAGCGCGGTGGCCAGTTCAAGGGTCAAATGACGCAACATCCATCGGGTCAGGTTCAAGGCAAGCCGCCTCAAAAGCCCAAGGTTTGACACGCTTTGGGGCGTTCAGCGCCATATTGTGAATACTAAAATTTGCTAAACATTGCAACGGCATGAATTTCAAAAATTTTCTGCAATGCTGTCATCGTCTCACCATGGATTCACGTTAACTATCTCAAGATTGTGAACGGAACCCCGAATGAACAAGTCCACTCAAGCACAAACTGACAACAACTCGGTTGAAATAGACCACCGTTATCAGTATGTGCCATCAGCCAGCACCCCCATCCGAAACACCTTTGAGCGTATTCGGAGCCAGATGGCTCAAGAGGCGGAGCAAAAAAGCCGTCCTGTTTCCCGCCTTTACTCCGGCTTTCGAGCTGTCAAAGCCTAAGCGCTTCCAGACTATCATGGGCAGATGGCCCTCAAATCAACCATCTACAAAGCGCAACTGCAAATTGCCGACATCGACCACAACTACTATGCAGACCACGCGCTCACCCTAGCGCGACACCCCAGCGAAACCGACGAACGCATGATGGTTCGCCTCGCAGCCCTCTCTCTCAATGCCCATCAGCTTCAAGACCTGTGTCAAGGGGACGCAACCTTGGCTTTCGGCGCTGGTTTGTCCGACCCCGATGACCCCGATGTGTCACTGACCGATTTCACCGGCCGCAAACGCTTGTGGATTGAAGTGGGACAGCCTGAAGAAAAGCCGTTGCAACGCGCAGGCAGCAAATCGGATCAGGTCTTGGTTTATCCGTTTGCCCATTCGGCCGACATTTGGTGGCGCAGCATTGAAAACAAGGTGAACCGGCAAGCCAAACTCAGCGTGATTCGCATCCCCTCTGAGGCTTCACAGGCCATGGCCGCCATGGCCGAGCGCAGCATGCAGCTGCAAGTCACCATCCAAGAAGGGGGCATGACCCTCAGCAGCAACAAAGGCAGTGTGCATTTCGAGCCGCTGGTCTGGAAATGAACAAGCATTTTTTGAAGGCTGGTTTTGCAGCTGTTGGCTTGGTCTTGCTGGGTTGTTTCACAACCGCATCCCACGCCGCCGATCTGCATTGCGCTATCGATGTGAATGGAGAGGTTCATCAGCATGTTTTCAAGCCTACTCAAGACCCCTACACCGCCCCAAGCATAGACATTGGCGAGCGGTTTAGGTTCAAAGCGGTGGTGCTGGGTCAGGGAGATGACATTGAACTTGTCAATATCTACGCCTACTACCAAACCAGACGCCAACCCATGTTGATGCAGCATGTCAATCACCTGAAACCAAGGGCCCTGCACAAGCCCGAACCGGATGCATTGACGGGCAGGGTGGCCTTGTACTCGCCGGTGCTGGGCAAGGAACTGGCTTACCGTTGCGCCTTGCACAAGGAGGCGCCATGAAGATCTTGGTTTGGACACAGCGTGTTAGCTTGCATCGCTTCAAAGCCAGTGGGGCCATGTTGTTGGCAGGGCTGTT
Source organism: uncultured Burkholderiales bacterium (assembly GCA_937891045.1). The sequence continues at coordinate 26,994 of CALBEV010000182.1, forward strand.
TTTTGCAGGGCCTGTCTGGAGTGCCGAGACCGCACATTCTCAGCCCCAAGAGGCCTTGGTTCGTGTGGTGGTGGTTGGCGACATCATGTTGGGTGGCCCGCCCGAGCAGATGATGCAACGCGGTCAAGACCCGTTCAAAAACTTTGCCCAGGTTTTCAAAGACGCCGATGTTCGGTTGGGAAATTTGGAGTGCGTGGTGTCTGACAAGGGTGAAGCAGAACCCGACAAACCCAATGTGTTTCGGGTTCATCCCCGGGCCATGCGCTTCATAAGCCGCCATTTTGATGCGGTGGGGTTGGCCAACAACCATTCGGGCGACTACGGCCCCGTGGCCTTTGCCGACATGCTCAAGCGGCTGCGCCAGGCTGGGGTGGGCATGTATGGCGGGGGTGACAACCTCGCGCAGGCCCACCAGCCGTTCATCGTGGAGAAAAAAGGCGTTCGCATCGCCGTGTTGGGCTTCAATGAATTTCAGCCGCGCAGCTTTGAAGCCGACCACGACAGACCGGGCATTGCTTGGAGTGAAGACGAGCAGGAGCTGCGCGATATCGCATGGGCCCGTGGGCCTGGTCGCGCCGATGTGGTCATCACGGTGATGCACTGGGGTTGGGAAGACCCCGTGGCCAATCACCGTCAGCGCCAATTGGCCCGCTTGATGATTGACGCTGGCGTTGACGCGGTGATCGGCGGCCATCCCCATTTGGTGCAAGACAGCGAGGTCTACCAAGGCAAGCCCATTTTTTACAGCTTGGGGAATTTTGTTTTTGAGGGTTTTGACAATCCTGTCAACAACACTGGCTTGGTCTTGACCTTGAACATCAGCAAACAAGGTGTTCAACATTGGGATGTGGTGCAAGCGCAGATCGACAAGCGCGGTGTGCCCAAGCGTGGCCAAAGACAACCTTGACCAAGCGCTGCCATTGCTGTTCTTTTCCGTCCCTCCATTTCCCTTTTGATGTTGTCTACTGAAAGCTTGAAAACATGACCGTTGATCTGATGAATCACGTGGCGCACGGCGCTGGTGGCACCCCCGATGTCTTGACGCTGGCGCAAACCGCTGTGCCCACGCCCGGCCCCGGCGAGGTACTGGTCAAGGTGGCCTATGCCGGTGTCAACCGCCCAGATTGCCTGCAGCGAAGTGGCCGCTATCCGCCACCCCCAAGCGCATCGCCCATTTTGGGTTTAGAGGCCGCTGGTCATGTGGTGGCGCTTGGCGAGGGCGTGACGCGCTGGAAATTGGGTGACGCCTTGTGTGGCTTGGCCAACGGCGGCGGTTACGCCGAGTTTGTGTGCTTGCCTGAGGGCCAATGCTTGCCCATTCCCCAAGGCATGAGCCTGCTGCAAGCTGCAGCCTTGCCAGAAAACTATTTCACGGTCTGGACCAATGTGTTTCAGCGCGGACACTTGAAAGCCGGTGAAAGCTTTCTGGTCCATGGCGGCTCGTCGGGCATTGGCCTGACCGCCATTCAACTGGCCAAGGCCTTTGGCGCTCGGGTGTTTTGTACTGTGGGCAATGCCGACAAGGTGCAGGCTTGCTTGAACGCTGGTGCTGATTTGGCCATCAACTACAAAACCCAAGACTTTGTGGCAGAGGTCATGACCGCCACCGCCCAGCAGGGCGTGCACATCATTTTGGACATGGTCGGCGGCGACTACATGCAGCGCAATTTGCAAGCCTTGGCGGTGGATGGGCGTTTGGTCCAGATCGCGTTTTTACAGCCCTCCAAAACCGAGGTGGACTGGATCGGTTTGATGGTCAAACGGCTGACTTTCACGGGCTCCACCTTGCGCCCCCGCACTGCAGCGGACAAGGCGCAAATGGCCAAAGAATTGCATGAACAGGTATGGCCGCTGCTCGAAAAAGGCCAATGCCAGCCCGTCATTCACCAGGTGTTTGACCTGGCCGATGCAGCCCAGGCGCATGCCCTGATGGAGTCTTCCACCCACATTGGCAAGATCATGCTGAAGGTGGCTGGGGGCTGAGCTTGCAGGTTTCACACAGCCCATAAAGCGTGATTTCATGGCTTTCCACCGTGAAGCCTTTGGGTGCCAACTGCTGCATGTCCCCCGGGCAGTCGTGCACATCAAACACCTTGTCGCAGCGGTTGCAGTGGAAATGGTGGTGATGGTGGTGGTGGGACTGCTCGTAGCGCGGATTCTCACCCGGCAAATACACGGTGGTGAGCATGCCGTTGTCCACCAAGGATTTGATGTTCCGGTAGACCGTGGCGATGCCCAAGCCGGGCACTGACAAGGCGGCAGCTTCCTGGATCTCTTGCGGAAGCAATGGCCGTTGCGCCTCTTGGATGGCCTTCATGATGGCAGTGCCTTGTTTGGTGATTCGTTCCATGGACTTTATAAATTGATAACAGGTTATCATTATCGATTGATTGGCGTTCTTCCATTGTGACTGAAGACGATCCCATTTTGGGTAAAAAACCTAAGGATGCACATGACCTTGATTTGGATTTTGGCTGCCTGCTTGTTGTCAACCTGTTTGAGTTTGTTGTTGGCTTATGCAGTAGCCCACCGGATCCCTGCCAAAGCGATGTCGTTGATGGTGGCTTTTTCAGCTGGAACCATGCTGTCAGCCGCCTTGATGGACGTCTTGCCTGAGGCCCTGGAACAGGAGGGCGTCGACCCGCACCTGTTGTTTGGTGTCTTGTTGTTGGCTTTGCTGGGTTTTTACTTCATGGAACGTGCAGCGCTTTGGCGGCATCACCATCACAGTCCGGACGCAGTGCAAGATCTGGCAGTCACCCCGGGGCCGCATCTCCATGCAGATTTGAAACCTGCGCGGTATGCCGTGTTGCTGGGTGATGGCGTGCACAATTTTGTGGATGGTTTGTTGATTGCCGCCGCTTTCATGGCAGACCCATGGCTGGGGGTCACCACGGCGGCCGCCATTTTTGTGCATGAACTTCCCCCAGGAAATTGGCGAATTTGCGGTGTATTTGGCCTCAGGGTGGTCCAAAACCAAGGCCTTGACCATGAACCTGTTGGGGGGCATGACCAGTGTGCTGGGCGGCTTGGTGGGCTGGTGGCTGCTCGAACCCGGGCCAGCCATTCCCTATGTCTTGATGGTCACGGTTGCCAGTTTTGTCTATATTTCATTGGCCGATTTGATGCCCTACTTGCACAAGCAGCATGGCCGCGATGGCTTTGCCCCGCAATCTGCTTTGTTGTTGTTGGGCGTGTCTTGGGTTCCGGCTTTGGCGCTTTTTTTCCACCACTGAAACCAGTTTCAATCGACCTAGAATGGACTTCTCATGAGCAAATGGATTTTCACCCTCATTTTTCAGGCCGCTTCGGTCTTGCTGCCCGCTTGGGCCGCTGACAAACATGAACATGCTGGTCACTCGCATGGGCAAGGGCAGCTCGAGTTGGTGGTTCAGGGAGGCGCGGTCAAAGCCAATTTTGAAATCCCCATGGAAAGTCTTTTGGGCTTTGAACATCTGCCCAAAACACCAGCCCAAAAGAAAGCTATGGCCGACTTGCAAGCGGCTGTGACTCAACCCGACTATGTGCTGGGTCTGCCCAAAGCGGCGTCTTGCGAATTGAAAAGTGTGCAAGCCCAGTCCGATATGTTTTTGGGCAAAAAATCAACCCACAGCGATTTGGATCTGAGCATAGAGTTCACCTGCAGCCAGCCCGCTGAACTCAAGCAAATTGAATTCCCCATTTTCAAAAAACACCCGCGCCTGAAAAGTTTGAAGGTCGACATGCTCACGCCGAAAGGTCAAGGTGCAACAACCGTCAAAACCAAAGACCCGGTGTTGCGTTGGTAAACCATGCCCTTGGCCCTGCAACTGTCTGAACTCACCCACGCATGGCCCGGCCAAGCGCCACTGATTCACATTGCCCAGCTGACATTACCGCAGGGCCAACATCTGTTCATTCAAGGGCCCAGTGGCTGTGGCAAAAGTACCTTGCTGTCCTTGTTTGCTGGCGTTCAGCAGGTCCAGCAAGGTGTCTGCCAAGTATTGGGTCAAAACTTGGCGACCTTGGGGCCCATGCAGCGGGACCAACTGCGTGGCGAGCACATGGGTGTGATTTTTCAGCAGTTCAATTTGCTGCCGTTTTTGGATGTCGCTGCCAATGCTTTGTTGCCCACCCGTTTGTTCGCCAGCCGTGCAGCGGCTGCCAGCCAAGTTTGGGGCAGTCCGCTGGCGCAAGCCCAAGCCTTGGCCGAGGGCTTGGGTTTGCCTTCATCACTTTGGCACCAGCCGGTGCACCAGCTGTCGGTGGGTCAGCAGCAGCGGGTGGCTGCCGTGCGTGCCCTGATGGGGCAGCCCCAACTCATCATCGCTGACGAGCCCACCTCCGCTTTGGATGACGCCAACCAATTGGAGTTCTTAGATTTGCTGCTCGGCACGGCCGAGAAGCAGGGCGCGAGTGTGGTGATGGTCAGCCACAACGCCCGACTGGCTGATCGCTTTCACCAAGTCCATGTTTGGCCAACCAAGGAGGCTGCATGAAGTTTTGGCTGGGTTTGGCGTGGCAAAGTGCTTGGTCCAGACGGCAAGCCCTGTCCTTGGTCACGGTCTCGGTGGCCGTCTCGGTGCTGATCTTGCTGAGTGTTCAGCAACTGCGTGAAGACGCCAGACGCAGTTTTTCCAACGCCTTAAGCGGTGTTGATTTGATTGTGGGGCCACGCGGCAGTGCCACCGAACTCATGCTCTACAGCGTGTTTCAAATTGGCCGACCCTCTAGAAACATGGGCTACGCTGGCTTCCAAGAGATTCAAACAATGCCCCAAGTGCGTTGGGCCGTGCCCATCCAGTTGGGGGACACCTACCAGGGTCACCCGGTGTTGGGCACCACGGCTACCTTGTTCACCGAGTTCAAAAGTCAAGGCAGGGGTTTGGACTGGGCGCAAGGTCGGCCATTTGGCAACCCGCAACAGAACGCTGAAGCATTGAAAGAAGTTGTCTTGGGAGCCGAAGTCGCCAGACGATTTGGACATGCGCTTGGCGACAAACTGGTTGTCACCCACGGTGCTGGTGGTGGTCCTGAGAGCACCGAGCACGATGACCAGCCCCTGACTGTGGTTGGCATATTGAAAGCGACTGGGGCACCAATCGATCGATCGGTTCTGGTCAATTTAGAAACGTTTGAAGCCATGCACCAGGGCTGGGGTTTGGGTATCTCGCCCCATGCCTTGCAAGCTGCAAATGCCAGTCAAGTCGCCGCACTGGACCCCAAAGAGTTGACGCCGGTCAGTTTGTCAGCAGTTTGGATTGGCTTGCACAGCCGCACCGAGGTGTTTTCAGTGCGCCGAAAAATTGAAAGCTTCAACCGTGATCCCCTGATGGCAGTGATGCCTGGCGTGGCTTTGGATGAGTTGTGGCAGGTTGTCAAGGTGGTTGAAAACAGTTTGGTGTTGGTGGGTATGTTGGTGGCTGTCAGCGCCATGCTGAGTGTGGCTGCCGTGCTCCTTGTCGCCATGGCCGGTCGGCGCAAAGAATTGGCGATCTTGCGAGCCATGGGCGTGGCCCCAACGTCTTTACTGGGCTATGTGTTGTTGGAGTCTGTGTTGGTTTGTTCGCTGGGCATCCTGGCTGGCGAGATAGGGAGTCAGGGCTTGATGTGGGCCGCGCAAGACTTGTTGAGGGTTCAATTTGGGGTGTTGGTGCAGCCGGGCTGGCCCTCAGCTGAAGCCTGGCTCAGCTTGGCTGCCCTGGTCACAGTGGCTTTTGTCGCCAGTTTGTTGCCCGCTTGGCAGGCTTACCGACTGTCCCTGATGGATGGCTTGCATCCTCCAACCCTCTAACTGGAAATCATCATGAAATCAAAGTCGCATCACATACACCGACGTCAGTGGCTTGCTGCCTTGACGAGCATGGCCTTCGCGCCGTTCGCATGGTCGCAAACGGCTGGTTACAAAACCATTGATTGGAACGATTTGATGCCGGATGACTGGGTCAAAGAAATGACCACAGAAATGGCCAAAATGAGCAAGTTGAACGGTTTGCTGGATGGCAGTCCTGAGGCGACCAAGGCCATGGCTGATCTGCGTAAAAAGCTAGATGACGCACCGATTGTGAAGTCGCAGGTGAACCAAAAAATTCGATTGCCTGGTTATGCCGTGCCCTTGGATGCGGACCGCAACAGCAAGCGCGAGTTTTTGCTGGTGCCTTATTTCGGCGCATGCATTCACACCCCACCGCCACCTTCCAATCAAATCGTACTTGTGCGCCCAACGGCCAACAGCAAAATCAAGAAAATGCCGGAATCCATGGATGTACTTTGGGTCGAGGGTGAACTGAAAGAGGCTCGGGTGAACACCAGTCAAGGGGTGAGCGGCTATATGCTCGAGGCCATCAACATCGCGCCATACGAGACAAAACCGGCCAAGCGCTGACCTACAATGGCCAAACAGCAGTTTTTCTCGATTTCAGACTCAACCTTTTACAGCGGGACGTTCTATGGCAACCAATCTTGATCAATCCAACAACCTTGTGATCGGTAACGGCGTGACTTTCAAGGGCACCTTGAATGTGCCCAAGAAGGCGACGGTTTATGGGACTGTTGACGGTGAGCTGACTGCTGAAGAAATTTTCATTGGCCAGTCCGGCAAGATCACCGGCAAAGTCACTGCCCGCAGCATCGAGGTGGAGGGCGAATTGCACCAGGTCATCCATTGCCGTGATCACTTGCATATTCGAGCCACTGGCAAGGTGTCTGGCAAGCTCGAGTATTCACAAATTCAGATCGAGCGTGGCGGTGAGTTCCGAGGCGAAATGCAGCAAGTTGGTGCACCTCCTGTGATCCCGCCTTCCAGCGCATCTTTCTCAGCCCCCAAGCCGGTAGTCGCGCCAGGCGCCATGCCCGGCCCATCAGGCCCTTCTGGGAATTAAGTCTCAAGCATCATTTGAAGGCTTTTTCACAAGGCCCCTGCGGTTGCGCTTTCATGCACAGGCAACTCATGCCGAAATTTTGAACATTTTTCTTCTCAATGCCGCGCACGCTCACGCGCCTGACCGCATTGGGAGGAATATAAAGTTTCGGTTCAAAAGCTTGATGTCTTTTTCTACCATCTTTGAAGTCGAAACTGGCACCGATACAAAAAATCGGGCCGCTGAGCTTGTTGGCCACTTCAAACATCATCAAATCGGGTTCTTCCTTGGACCAGCCGGATTGGATGTTCAATTGCTTGAGCTCAGCTTGGGATAACTCGGTTTGACGCAATTTGTCTTCATGACTGAACCACCCCATGCTGAATGATTCAGTGAAAAGAACAAACCCAAGACAACAAAAAACAAACCCAATGCGATTTTTCATGGCTGCTCATTTTACCGAGCTCTGTCAGCTGTAAGAGCGCATGCTTTAAATCAAAGTCAAGATATCGCGCAAGCTTCGACCACTGTAGGTGGGTCGGGGACCCAGTGTTTCAAAGGGCATGCCCTGTCGATTGACCCAAAATGACTTGAAACCAAACCAGGTTGCACCCAATGCATCCCAACTGTTGCTAGAGACAAATAAAACCTCGCGAATATCCACTTTGTAGTGATCTGCTACCAAGCCATAGCTTTGCGGCGATGTTTTAAATTGACGCACCTCATCCACCGACAGGACCTTGTCAATCACATGGCCCATACCCGCACTGCTGACTGCAGCTTGCAGCATGTCTGGGCTGCCGTTGGACAGAATGGCAGCAGGTATCTGCAAGGATTGCAATGCTTCGAGTACCGCCAGGTTTTCAGGAAATGGCGTCAGCTGGGCATACTGGTCCATCAATAGTTTTTGTTTGGCAGGCGTCAACTCCAACTCGAGTCGCTGGCAAGCGTATTGCAACCCTAGTCGGGTCAGATCCCAAAATGACTGGTAGTGGCGACTGCCCATGGGGTTCATGGGGTCACTGAGTGAGATGAGACGGCTGTATTCGATCTGCTTGTCACGCCAAAGAACTGAAAGCGCCTGCCCCTGCCCTGGAAACAGCGATTCAGCCAAACTGCTGATTGAATAGACATCAAACAATGTGCCGTAGGCATCAAAAACAACCAATCGAATCATGTCAACTCCAGAATGTGGCCGAGGATGCAAATGGGATCGCCACGGCGACACTGCCCAAGGCTGGTGTGCATCGTATACTTAAAAAATGAACATCCTTGTTTTGAACGGACCCAATCTCAACCTGCTTGGCACCCGCGAACCCGAGCAATATGGCCAGACCACTTTGGCCGATGTTGAGCTGCTTTGTGCGCAAACTGCCATGGCCTTGGGCTATGGTGTGGAGTGTTTTCAAAGCAACCACGAAGGCGAGTTGATCGACAAGATACACAGCTTCGCAAAGTTGGTGCAAGCCGGTCAGGCCTTGGGTGCGGTTTTCAATCCTGGGGGCTTCACCCACACCTCTGTCGCTTTACACGACGCCATCAAGGGCACTGGGCTGCCAGTCGTTGAAGTCCACATCACCAACGTCCATGCACGTGAGGCCTTTCGCCATCATTCCTTCATTGCACCAGTGGCTCTGGGGTCCGTCATTGGCATGGGTATACAAGGCTATGCCTTGGCTGTGCAAGGCTTGATTCATAAAACCACCTGAGCGCGGACGGTCGTCAGGGTTTATTCACGCACAACACGACAAGGATTTTTGATGCCTTTGGATGTGCGCATGCCTTCGCATCGCTCCATGGCTTTTCGTTCTGCGACTGCAGACATCTTGACGTAAATGGAGCAGGTGAAAATCATCTTGTCCTCCACCAAGTTGCTGTCATAGGCGACAACACATCGCCCGATGTCGCCAAGGTTGGGTCGCTCATGTTTAAAAGCTTCCTGCAGCGCACTGGGCAGGTCATGCAAGTGGACACCTGGGTAGACATAGGCTTCGGCCATTGCCGAACCCATGAGCGAAAAGCTCAGCACAAGGGCTATGATCAGAGAATGAATTTGACGCATGTCAGTGATGTTAAGCCAAGAACTGTCATCCAGGCTCAGGCCCAAGGCGTTATCAAGTCATCACCCAATCGGTTGATAGAAATACACACAAAGGACCTCGCCATGAAGAAAATACTGCCTGTCTTGTCCACCTTGTTACTAACTCTTTCTATGGGGCCTGCCATGGCCGATCCCGGGCGCTGGGACAACCATGTGGGGACGCGGGCCCGTATCCAAATTTCTATCGACAAACATCATGTCCATGGCCGGGGCGCGAGGCACAGCGGATTCGGCTACAACCACAGATACGGTGGTTACAACCATGGTTACAGGCAGCATGGGCACGGCTGGGGACTGGCTCCTTGGGTGGCAGCTGCTGCCGTTGGCACCACCATTTATTGGGCCAACAACTACACACCAGCACCTGCCACCGTGATTGTTTCGCCACCCGTGGTGATCGACCCCGCTCGGGTTGCCTATTTCTGCCAAACTGCCCAGCAATACTATCCAAACGTGCCAACATGCAACGTGCCTTGGCAGTTGGTGAACTATTGAACATCAAAGCGGATGGATGGTTTTCTCGCCTTGGCGTTGTGAATGGCGAACTGTGCCACCCAAGGTCTCAACCTCAACACTGGCTCGTTTGCCTTGATAAACCTTTCGCTTGAGCCAATCGAGTTCTTCTTGCAAAGCTTTCTCTGTGCTCAGGGTTCGATGCCAACACTTGATCTCGGGGGCCCAACGGTAGCCGCGCGCTTTCAAGGCATCTTTTGAATCAAAAGGAGAACCGGTCGCGTACAGACGCACTTGGGGTTGGTTCAAAGACTCCAACAGGGTCAACAAGGCCGGTTGCTGACTTTGCGGAAGCAGGGCGGTCAATAATTCCAGCAAGGCCCAGCAATCTGTTTCAGCCCGGTGGGCTTCATAAAAAATACCTTGTGTTTGCATCAAAAATTCGAGCTTGGCAGAGCTGATGCCCTCGCCTTTCCAGTCGATATCGCGAATGCTACAAGCCCAATGCTTGTCTTGAAAAACAGGCCATCGTTTTTCAACGAAAGGCCGATCGAAAGAGGCGTTGTGTGCAATCACCACCGCCGCAGCATTCACAATGGCATTGACCTTGGCATCATCAATGGTTTTTCCGCGCACCATCTCATCAGTGATGTGATGAACCGCAGTGGTTTCTGGCGGGATGGGGCGCAAAGGGTCTTCTAACTCGTCAAATACATCGACCACCCTGTGAACAGTCCCAAGCACGGGGTCAAATTCAAACACGATCATCCCCAATTCAATCACTTGGTCAGCATCGACGTTCAGTCCAGTTGTTTCAGTGTCAAGCACCACGCCTCTTTGAAGCATTTGTCCAGGCTTAGAGGGGTTGAATTCATGCCTTGGAACCAAGCGACGCAACACTTTGTAATCTGGGTGTTGGTCTAAAGCTTGGGCCATCTGCTCGGGACTTAAAGGGTTGTTGTCTTGGTCGTTCATAGAATCTTTCGAAGCAAAGCCTTACCAACTTGTCGAATCAGCTTGGGTCCTTGGTAAATCAAGCCGGTGTAGATTTGCACCAGATCTGCACCAGCCTCAACTTTTTGCACGGCATCCTCCGCCGTCATGATGCCGCCCACACCGATGATCGGAAAGTTGACGCCCAGTTGCGCACGAAGGGCCGTGATCACCCGGTTGCTGGCGTCACGCACCGGTGTGCCTGATAAGCCGCCTGCTTCTTGCGCATTCGGCAAGCCCTTCACAGCATCTCGTGACAAGGTGGTGTTGGTTGCAATCAGCCCCCAAGCTTGGTCTTTGACCGATTCGCCGTTCATGCAATAGGCCCGCAAGGTGTTGGCCAATTGCGCAAGTTGTTCCTCGGTCAAATCAGGTGCGATTTTGATGAACAAAGGAACATGTTTTTGGTGTTGATCCGCCAACTGCTGCCGACGTTCATTCAATGCATGGAGCAAGCCAGCAAAAGCTTCATCGGTTTGCAAGCTGCGCAAATTTTGCGTGTTGGGACTGGAAATATTCACCGTCACATAGTCGGCAAAAGGGTAGACCGCATTCAAGCAGGTCAGGTAATCATCGGACGCGCGTTCCATGGGTGTGCTGGCGTTTTTTCCAATATTCAAGCCCAGCAACATGGGCGCTTGGGAGGCGTTTCGAAACTGCGCTTGTTGCACGTTAGCTAAAAAAGCAGACAAACCGTCGTTGTTGAAACCCAAGCGATTGATGAGTGCATTGGCTGCAGGCAAGCGAAACATTCTGGGCTTGGGGTTGCCAGCTTGGCCCAGCGGGGTCACCGTCCCGACTTCGACAAAGCCAAACCCCATGGCTTCCCATGCATCAATGCAGCGTGCATTCTTGTCCAGACCGGCAGCCAACCCCACGCGGTTGGGAAAGCTGAGCCCAGCCAAGGAAACGGGGTCCTCAATGCGTGCTTGCTGGTAGGCATGCCGCCAGACATTGTGTTGGGTGCTTGCCAAGATGTCGATGGTGTGCTCATGCACAGTCTCCGCATCAAATGCAAACAACAGGGGGCGAACAAGGGCGTAGGGCAACAAGGACATGGATAATCTGCGCTGAATCAATGATGGAATTGTCACCGATGAGCCAAGCTGTGCTGAGCCAAGACGAATTAAAAACCCAGGTGGCCTTGGCCGCCTTGCATTACGTGGTGCCCAACGAGTGGGTAGGCGTTGGCACCGGCTCCACCGTCAACAAGTTCATTGATGCGCTCGCTGCTGCTCGAATACCCATCAAAGGCGCGGTTTCCAGTTCTGAGGCTTCAACGCAACGCATGAAAGAGGGGGGGCTGCCGGTCGTTGATTTGGCGCAAGTAGCGCGTTTAGCGGTCTACATTGATGGTGCAGATGAAATTGACAGCCACGGCTTCATGATCAAAGGTGGCGGCGCCGCACTCACGCGCGAAAAAATTGTGGCGGCACAAGCTGATCAATTTGTGTGCATTGCTGACGCATCCAAATTGGTCCAAGTGTTGGGTCGTTTTCCACTTCCCGTCGAAGTCATTCCGATGGCTGCACCTGAAATCATCCGTCGCTTCCAGTCCATGGGCGCACATGCGGATGTGCGCATGAAAGATGGTCTGCCCTTGGTCACAGACAACGGACAATTTTTGGTTGACGTCACAGGCCTGCAGATTCGCGAGCCCTTGTCATTTGAAAACCAAGTGAGTCAGTGGCCAGGTGTTGTGACGGTGGGCGTTTTTGCCCACCAAAAAGCCCACGTGTGTTTGCTGGGCACCAATGCAGGCGTGCAAACCATTCGCTATGAATGATCAGGCAGCTTGCGCCATGCCCTGATGGCGCAGCAAAGCCTCTAAACTCGGCTCGCGTCCTCGAAACGCTTTGAATGAATCCATGGCAGGACGGCTGCCGCCAGCCTCCAAAATAGCTTGCCGGTAACGGCGTCCAGTCGCCACACTTGGACTGCCATCTGCAGCAGCTGTTTCTTCAAAGGCGGCATAAGCATCTGCACTCAGCACCTCGGCCCATTTGTAACTGTAATAGCCTGCCGAATAGCCGCCAGCAAAAATATGGCTGAATGAATGCGGCATGCGGTTGAAGGCGGGTGGATGCAACACCGCCACCTCATCACGAACTTCTTGCAAAACTTGCATCACACGGTCAGCGGCTGCTTTTTCAGAGTGCAAGCGCATGTCCAACAAGGAAAACTCGATTTGACGCAGGGTTTGCAAACCACTTTGGAAATTTTTGGCCGCCAGCATTTTGTCAAACAAAGCGCGGGGCAAAGGTTCTCCGGTGTCCACATGGGCGGTCATGTGTCTGAGCACGGCCCATTCCCAACAAAAGTTTTCCATGAATTGACTAGGCAACTCGACCGCATCCCATTCCACACCACTGATACCTGACACATCACGTTCATTGACTTGCGTCAGCATGTGGTGCAAGCCGTGTCCACACTCGTGGAACAAAGTGATGACATCGTCATGCGTGAGCAATGCCGGTTGGCCGTTGACACCTTCAGCAAAATTGCAAACCAAATGCGCGATAGGCGTTTGAAGTTTGCCGGTGTCTGGGCGCAACCAACGGGCACGCACATCGTCCATCCAAGCGCCGCCACGTTTGCTTTTGCGGGCGCTGGGATCAAGGTAAAACTGCCCCACCAGCTGCCCTTCACGCTCGATTCGGTAGAACAAAACGCTTGGATGCCACACTGGCGCCTTGTCCTGTTGGATCTGCACCTCAAACAGTGTTTCCACGATTTTGAACAAGCCGCTCAGGACTTTGGGCGCGGTGAAATAGGGCTTCACCTCTTGTTCGCTGAAGGCGTAGCGAGACTCTTTGAGTTTTTCGCCAATAAAGGTCCAGTCCCAAGCTTGTGGATCCTGCAAGTGCAGTTCATCCCGCGCAAACGCACGCATTTCTGCCAAGTCTTTTTCGGCAAAGGGTTTGGCGCGTAGAGCCAAGTCTCGCAAAAACTTCATCACATGCTTGGGTGACTCGGCCATTTTGCTGGCCAAGGACACTTCAGCATGATTGGCATAGCTCAACAACTCGGCTTCTTCTTGTCGCAATTGCAAGATTTCTTGCAGCAACACCGTGTTGTCAAACTCAGGGTGATCTGATTGGTCGGACGCTCTTGTTGAATACGCGCGGTAGAGTTTTTCACGCAGGCTGCTGCTGTGGGCGTATTGCATGACCGGCAAATAGCAGGGCATTTTCAAGCTGAGTTTGTAGCCTTGTGCGCCATCGGCTTGGGCCGCTGCTTTGGTCGCTTGCAACACATCGTCTGGAATGCCCGCCACTTCTTCCTCGCCGACCAGCAAAGACCAGGCATCGGTGGCGTCGAGGACGTGTTCGCTGAACAATTGGCTGATCTCTGCTTGGCGTTCTTGAATGGCGGCAAATCGTTCCTTGGCCGTGCCCTTCAATTCGGCTCCTGAAAGCACAAAATTGCGCAAGGCCAAGCGGTGCGCATGGGTTTGCTCCGGGTTGAGGCTGCTGGTGTCAATGGCTTTGTACTTGGCATACAAGGCTTCATTGGCACCCAAGCGGGTCCAAAACTCGGTGATCCTCGGCAGTTCTGCGTTGTAGGCGGCTCGCAAATCAGGCGAGTCCATCACGGATTGCAGATGGCTGACCATGCTCCAAGCGCGGCCAAGTCGCTCGGTGGCGGTGTCAAGAACTTTGGCAATCGCCGTCCAATCAGCAGGAAAGTCGTGGGCTGTGACTTGCGTCAATGCTGCATCGGCCTGGGCCAGCAGGCTGTCAATGGCGGGAGCTATCGAGGCGGGTTGAACCTGATCAAACAGGGGGAGGTCAGAGAAGTCGAGCAGGGGATGGGTCATGAATGAGCAGATGCGGTCTTTTCAGCCGAAGCCAAGGTATTGACCAGCAGCATCGTTATGGTCATGGGACCCACACCGCCAGGCACGGGCGTGATGTAGCTGGCGACTTGCTTTACACCTTCGAAATCAACGTCGCCACAGAGCTTGCCTTGGTGATCACGGTTCATGCCCACATCCAATACCACTGCACCTGGTTTGACCATGTCGGCGGTCAAAACATTGCGTTTGCCAACCGCTGCTACCACTACATCAGCTTGCAAGGTCAGGGCCTTGAGGTTGGTGGTGGCACTGTGGCAAATCGTCACGGTGGCGTTTTGCTGAAGCAGCATGAGCGCCATGGGTTTGCCAACGATGTTGCTTCGGCCAATCACCACGGCGTGCTTGCCGCGCAAGTTGTAGCCGATGTGTTCCAACATCTTCATGCAGCCATGCGGTGTGCAAGGCCAGTAACCGGGTAAGCCCGTCATCAGGGCGCCTGCACTGGCGACATGGAAACCGTCGACATCTTTGTCGGGGGCAATGGCTTCAATCACTTTTTGGGCATCAATATGAGCTGGCAAGGGCAGTTGCACCAAAATCCCGTGAATGCTGGGGTCGGCATTCAGGGCTGCAACGCGATCGAGCAAGGCCGCTTCGGTCATGGCCGCATCGTGTTTTTCCAAGACCGAGTGGATGCCCGCTTGCTCGCAAGCTTTGACTTTGTTGCGAACATAGACTTGGCTGGCCTGGTTGTCTCCGACCAAAATGACCGCCAAACCTGCTGTCAGTCCTTGCGATTTGAGTTGCTCAACACGCTCGCTGACTTGTTGACGAAGCAGTTGAGAAAGTGCGTTTCCATCGATGAGTTGTGCAGTCATGGTAGATCAAGATTTATGGGTTGGTCCGAGGGCGATTTTCAGCAAATCGGCTACTGTGTTGGCATTGAGTTTTTCCATGATGTTGGCGCGGTGCGCTTCAACGGTTTTGATACTGATGCCCAAGTCATCGGCAATTTGTTTGTTCAGGCGGCCTGCCACGATGCGCTCTAAGACCTGTGCTTCTCTAGCCGTGAGCTTGCCCATCAAGGCCTCACGGTTGGCTGCGTGCTGATAGTCCGCAAATGCTGAACGGGCTTGATCCAACATTCTTTCAACAACTTTCAGCAGCTCTTCTTCATTGAAGGGCTTGGGGATGAAATCCATGGCGCCTTTTTTCATGGTGTTGACGGCCATGGGGACATCGCCGTGACCCGTGATGAACACGATGGGCAAGGGTGACTTGCGTTCCAACAAACGATCTTGGAGTTCCAAGCCTGTCAAGCCGGGCATTCGAATATCGACAATCAAGCAAGCCACCTCGCGGGGGTCGTAGCGGCTGAGGAATGATTCGGCTGAATCGAAGCAACGCACGCGGTAGTCCTTGCCTTCTAGCAACCATTGCAGTGAATCACGCACGGCTTCGTCGTCATCCACCACATAAACATTGCCTTTTTTCGGGATCAAACTCATCTTTACTCCAGCGTGCAAACAATCTGCACAAATTCAAACAGAAACCAGGGCGGGCGAGGCCGGAAGCCAGAATGAAAACCGACATCCCATGATCACTTTTCCATTGTAGATGTTCTCAGCTTGCATTCGTCCCTGGTGGGATTCGATGATGGTTCGACACAGATTCAAGCCAATGCCCATGCCTTCTTTTTTGGTGGTGTAGAAAGCTTCAAACACACGAGACATCACTTCTTGCGACATCCCCACACCGCTGTCGGTGACAGAAAATTCCACCACCGGTTGGGCTTCGATGATTTTGGGCACGATTTGCAACTCTACTTTGCGCTGGTCCAAAGGTCGGTTGGCGTGTTCGATGGCTTCTGCGGCATTCTTCAGTAAATTAATCAGCACTTGCTCAATCAAGATGGGATCGACCAAGATGCTGGAGAGCCGATCGGACATGTACAAACTGAACTGCACCCGACGGCGACGCAATTCAATGTCAGCCAATTCCACCGCCTCGGTCACGATGGGTGCGATGTGGGACATGAGCTTGTTGGTTTCGCTTCGTTTCACAAAACTTCGAATTCGCTGAATGATTTGGCCCGCACGTTGTGCTTGCCTGGACGTTTTTTCCAGAGCGGTGAGCAACTCCTCTTCACTGATTTGCTTGCCTTTGATGCGCGACACCATGCCGGTGCAGTAGTTGGAAATGGCGGTTAACGGTTGGTTCAACTCGTGCGCCACACTGGAAGCCATTTCACCCATGGTGATCAAGCGGCTGGCGGACTGCGCTCGTTCGGCTTGCAAGTCGGCTTGCTCTTCTGCATGGCGTCGCGCAGTGATGTCGGTGGAAATCACCATTTGCGCCAAGCGTCCATCCACCCAATTCAAATAACGCGAGCGAACTTCTAGCCATTTGTTCAAGCCTGACAGGTAGATTTCAGAGTTCTCTGAACCCGCTTGGGTCAAGCTTTCACCGGGCATACCCACCATATCGTCAACCGATTCATCACCAGAAACCGCATCCGTCCTCAACATGCCAGCTTGTGTCACCAGTTCCAGATGGCCATCGCTTTGATTGCCAAACCACTGGCGGTAGAGCTTGTTCGCAAACAACAATTCAGTGCTCCCAAGAGGCGTCACTGAAACCGAAGCATCCAAGGCTTCAAGCACAGTCGTGAAACGCTCGTACGAGGCTGACAGTTGTTCACGGATCCGGTTGGGCTCGGTGATGTCCGTCATGGAAGTCATCCAGCCCGTTTGAGCGCCGTGTGCATCAATCAACGGGGAGACATACAAACGTGCATCAAACATGGTTCCGTTTTTGCGTTTGACCCGAATTTGAAAACCACTCATGGTGGTGCGGCCATTGAGTTGATCCGTCAATTTGGTGTTGAGCAAATTGCGG
The DNA here is from genome assembly GCA_937891045.1 of uncultured Burkholderiales bacterium. The sequence continues at coordinate 44,077 of CALBEV010000182.1, forward strand.
TCCTCATCTGGCCAGTAGGGAAACGGCGAACTCAAACCCACCAGTTCCTTTTCGGTCCAGCCTGTCATTTGACAAAAAGCAGCATTCACATAAGTGATGCGGCCATTCATGTCCATCGCCCGCATGCCGGTGAGGATAGAGTTTTCCATGGCGCGTCGAAAATTGGTTTCGGCCACCAAGGCTTGTTGAGCTTGCAAGCGCCGCCGCGTGTGTTGCCAAGTACCGATCAGCATCCAAGTGGTCATGCCACTGAGCAACAAGACCAACCAAAACAAGCCACTGCCAATCAATACTTGTGAGGTTCGGTAGACCTGTGCGCGCAGTTGCAAGCTGTTGCCCACGGTCGAAACGGGCACGGTGTATTCATAAGCTTTGGATTCCCACGGCGAATACTCAAATAATCCGGTGCGCGGCTTGATGCTTTGACCCGCCAGCAAATTGTTGTCGGCGTCAACCAATGAAACAGCATGGCGTGCCACAACCTCTGCAGGCACGGTAAAGCGCAACAAGCCCTCGAGGGTGTATTCGATCATCACCACCCCTTTGAAGTCGTTGTTGCTCAAGATGGGTATGTGCAACTGGAGATGCGCTTCAATTTGATTGCTGATATCGCCTTTTTTAAACAGAATGGGCGTGGAATAGATGGATCGGCGTAATTCTTTGGCGAGCAAAAAAGTGTCTTCAGTTTGAGCATGGTCTATCCAAGCGCCTTGTCGGTGAAATGGCAGCAATTCCACCGTGCCCGAAGCGTAGTTCGAGCGCACATGCCGGTTGTTGTCAATCCAGCTGATGCTGGCAACTTCAGGGTATTGATTGACCAAATCCAAGGCGGTGTTGGCAAATTCAATCGTTGTCAGCTTGTCATTGCCGACGTCCCGCGCCAATCGCAACATTTGTTCTTGTTGTTCCAGCAAGTGGAGTCGCATTTTCTGGTTGGCGAACTCCAAATCACGTTGCACACTTTCTTGCTCACGTTCCATTTCCTCGATACGCAAATAGCCCACGCTACTGATGATCGTCATCAAAAAAATGGCAACCGCTGCAATCGGGGCCAACAAGGCAAAGCGATCTTGGCGGCTGGGACTTAAACGCTTCCACCAGCTGCGCCATCGGGCGCTCAAGGTCATGAGCAAGTTGTTTTGCATAGGCGTCGAGTTTAGGGCAGCCCTTTTGATCACCGCCAGGATGAAAATTTTGCATTATGAAATTGACTAGCGTCATTTGAAATTATGTAAAAATCCGCCCACAACATCGAACACAATGAAACGCTTCCACAAGGAGACAAGCATGTCCGTCGCACCAGAGCATTTACAAACCTTTGCCCGCAACGATTCCGACAGCCAAGAAACCCGCGAATGGATGGACGCTTTGTCCGCGGTCATCGCGTCCGAAGGGCCAGAACGCGCCCACTTTCTCTTGGAACAACTTTTAGAACATGCTCGCGAAAACAGCATCGACATGCCGTTCTCGGCCAACACGGGTTATGTCAACACCATCGAACCCGATCAAGAAGAACGCTGCCCGGGCAATATTGAAATCGAAGAACGTTTGCGTGCCTACATGCGCTGGAACGCGATGGCCATGGTGGTGAAAGCCAACCGACACAACCCGGCTGATGGCGGCGACCTGGGTGGCCACATTGGCTCCTTCGCTTCTTTGGCCCACATGTTCGGTGCGGGCTTCAATCATTTTTGGCATGCGGAGAACGAACACCACGGCGGCGATTTGCTCTACATCCAAGGCCATGTGTCGCCGGGCGTTTATGCCCGTGCGTATTTGGAAGGCCGCTTGACCGAAGAACAGTTGTTGAATTTCCGCCAAGAAGTGGACGGCAAAGGTTTGTCCAGCTATCCGCACCCCAAACTCATGCCCGAGTTTTGGCAGTTCCCCACGGTGTCCATGGGCTTGGGCCCCTTGATGGCCATTTACCAAGCGCGTTTTTTGAAATACCTGCATGCCCGTGGCATCGCCAACACCGAGAACCGCAAGGTCTGGGTGTTTTGTGGTGACGGTGAAATGGACGAGGTGGAATCTTTGGGCGCGATTGGTTTGGCCGCGCGTGAAAAACTCGATAACCTGGTGTTCGTCATCAACTGCAATTTGCAGCGTTTGGATGGCCCAGTGCGTGGCAACGGCAAGATCATCCAAGAGTTGGAAGGTGAATTCCGAGGCGCGGGTTGGAACGTCATCAAGCTGATTTGGGGCAGCAATTGGGACCCGCTGATTGCGCGTGACAAAGACGGTGCCTTGCGCCGCATCATGATGGACACCTTGGACGGCGATTACCAAGCCTTCAAGGCCAACGATGGCGCTTATGTGCGCAAACATTTCTTTGGCCGTGACCCGCAAACCTTGGAGATGGTGGCCAAGTTAAGCGATGACGATATTTGGAATTTGCGTCGTGGCGGCCACGATCCGCAAAAGGTGTATGCCGCTTATGCCGCTGCCGTGAAACACAAAGGCCAACCGTCCGTGCTGTTGATCAAGACCGTCAAAGGTTTTGGCATGGGCAGCGCCGGTGAAGGCAAAAACACGGTGCACCAAACCAAGAAGCTGACCGACGAAGACATCAAAACCTTTCGCGATCGTTTCAACATCCCCATTCCTGACAGCGAGTTGTCCAAGTTGCCGTTTTACAAACCAGCGGACGACACGCCCGAGATGCAGTATTTGCACGAGCGCCGCAAGGCCTTGGGTGGGTATTTGCCGCATCGCCGCACCAAAGCCGATGAGCAGTTCACTGTGCCCGCCCTGGAGGTGTTCAAAGCGGTCACCGAAGCCACAGCCGAGGGGCGTGAAATTTCCACCACCCAAGCCTATGTGCGTTTTCTCACGCAGTTGCTGCGCGACCAAGCCTTGGGCCCACGTGTGGTGCCGATCTTGGTGGACGAAGCCCGCACTTTTGGCATGGAAGGTTTGTTCCGTCAGGTGGGTATTTACAACCCCGATGGCCAGCTTTACACGCCTGTCGATAAAGACCAGGTGATGTACTACAAGGAAGACAAGGCCGGTCAAATTTTGCAAGAGGGCATCAACGAAGCGGGGGGCATGAGCAGTTGGATTGCCGCTGCCACGTCCTACTCGACCAACAACCGCATCATGGTGCCGTTCTACGTTTACTACTCGATGTTTGGTTTCCAACGCATTGGCGACCTGGCCTGGGCCGCAGGGGATATGCAAGCGCGTGGGTTCTTGTTGGGGGGCACGTCCGGGCGCACCACCTTGAACGGCGAAGGTTTGCAGCATGAAGACGGCCACAGTCATATTTTGGCGGGCACGATTCCCAATTGCGTCAGCTACGACCCGACCTTTGCCCACGAGGTGGCGGTCATCATGCACCACGGCTTGAAGCGCATGGTGGAAAAGCAAGAAAACGTGTTTTATTACATCACCTTGCTGAATGAAAACTACGCCATGCCGGGTCTCACACCCGGCACGGAAGAAGACATCATCAAAGGCATGTATTTGTTGCAAGCCGCAGAAGGTGCGAAGAAATTGCCGCGTGTGAACTTGCTGGGCTCGGGCACCATCTTGCGCGAGTCCATGGCCGCCCGCGAACTGCTGGCCTCTGATTGGGGCGTGGCTGCCAATGTGTGGAGCTGCCCCAGCTTCAACGAGTTGGCGCGTGACGGTGCCGAGGCCGAGCGTTGGAACCTGATGCACCCCACCGAGACAGCGCGCTTGTCGTTCGTGGCCCAGCAACTGTCTGCGCACGAAGGTCCGGTGGTCGCGTCCACCGACTACATGAAAGCCTATGCCGAACAAATCCGTTGCCATTTGCCAGCCGGTCGCCGCTTCAAGGTGCTGGGCACCGATGGTTTTGGTCGCTCCGATTTCCGCAGCAAACTGCGCGAGCACTTCGAGGTGAACCGCCACTACATCGTGGTGGCAGCGCTCAAAGCCTTGAGCGAAGACGGCACCGTGCCTGCGGCCACCGTGGCGCAAGCGATTCAAAAATACAAACTGCAAGCGGACAAAATCAATCCGCTGTACGCCTGATCCAGGGAGAAACCTATGGCCATGATGGAAGTGAACGTCCCCGACATCGGCGACTTTGACGAAGTAGCGGTGATTGAACTGTTGGTGAAAGTCGGTGACAAGGTGCGTGCCGAGCAGTCCCTGATCACCGTCGAGTCGGACAAAGCCTCGATGGAAATCCCGTCCTCGCACGCTGGTGTGGTGACCGAGTTGATGGTCAAGCTGGGTGACAAGGTCAAGCAAGGTTCTTTGATCGTCAAGCTGGATGCAACCGAGGTGGCTGGTGCGGCTCCTGTTGCAGCTGCTGCACTAAGCGCGGTTGCCGCACCCGCGTCAGCTGCATCTGCGTCTGCAGCGTCAAGCGTCGTCGCAGCACCCGCACCCGTGGCTCCGGTCACTGCCGTGCCCGTTGTCAGCACCCCTGTTTCAGCTGCAGTTGCAGCGGTTTCAGTTGCCGTGGCCCCAGTGGCAGCACCCGCGCATCAACCCACGTTGGCGCCCAGCGGTGCCTTACCGCATGCCTCACCCTCGGTGCGCAAATTTGCCCGCGAACTCGGCGTGCCCTTGAACGAAGTCAAAGGCTCTGGCCCCAAAGGCCGCATCGGTTTGGAAGACATCCAATCCTTCAACCGCGCGGTCATGGCGGGCGAGACCCGCACCCAAGCGCAAAGCAGCAAAGCCCCAGCAGGCGATGGCGCAGGTTTGGGTTTGATTCCCTGGCCCAAGGTGGACTTTGCCAAGTTCGGCCCCATCGAACGCAAAGAACTGGGCCGGATTCAAAAAATCAGCGGTGCCAATTTGTTGCGCAACGCGGTGATGATTCCAGCCGTGACCAACCATGACGATGCCGACATCACCGAGCTCGAAGCCTTCCGGGTGCTCACCAACAAAGAAAACGAGAAGAGCGGCGTGAAAGTGACCATGCTGGCCTTTCTCATCAAAGCCTGTGTGGCGGCCTTGCAAAAGTTCCCGCAATTCAACAGCTCACTCGATGGCGATGCACTGGTTTACAAACAGTATTGGCACATCGGTTTTGCCGCCGACACGCCCAACGGCCTGATGGTGCCGGTGTTGAAAGATGCCGACAAAAAAGGCATTTTGCAAATCAGTGCCGAGATGGGCGAACTGGCGAAGAAAGCCCGCGAAGGCAAGCTCAGCCCCGCTGAAATGTCGGGTGCTACCTTCACCATTTCCAGCTTGGGCGGCATCGGTGGGCGTTATTTCACGCCCATCATCAACGCCCCTGAAGTGGCCATCCTGGGTGTCTGCCGCAGCAACATGGAACCGGTGTGGAACGGCCAAGAATTCGAGCCTCGCCTCATGCTGCCCTTGTCACTCACCTGGGACCACCGCGTGATTGACGGCGCTGCTGCTGCGCGGTTCAACGCGTATTTGGGCCAGGTGTTGGCCGACTTCCGCCGCGTCATGCTCTAAACCTTGGGGCCCTGCTTTCACTTGGGGCCCCACACTGATTGAGAAACAAGATGGATCAGATAGACATTCAAATCCCCGACATTGGCGACTTCGACGAAGTGGCTGTCATCGAATTGCTGGTGAAGGTGGGCGACACCGTGGCGGTGGACCAAAGCCTGATCACGGTGGAAAGTGACAAAGCCTCGATGGAAATTCCTTCTTCACATGCTGGTGTCGTCACCGCCTTGAAAGTGAAGCTGGGTGACAAGGTCAAGCAAGGCTCGGTCATTCTGTCGGTGGAAGCGACTGCTGTTGTTGCCCCTGCGCCTTCTGCATCAGCTCCTGCCTCAGCACCTGCTTCATCAACCACCGTACCTGCTGTGGTTGCAGCACCCGCAGTACCAGCAGCACCCAGCTCAACCGCCACTGCCGCCACTGCCGCCACTGCCGCCACTGCCGCCACTGCCGCCACTGC
>CALBEV010000183.1 GCA_937891045.1 uncultured Burkholderiales bacterium
GGCGCTGTGATGGCGGCCACCACCACGTCACCCGGCTGAATTTGCTCTGCCACCACATGCATCATCCAGTTGTCACCCGGGTGCAGCAGCACCGTGACCGCTGTGCCCGATACATGGGCACCTTTGTAAATGGGACGCATGATGGTGTGCATCAGCCCCAAGCGGCCCATGGCTTCGTGCACCGTGGCCACACCATACAAACCGAGTTGCTCCACCGCGCCGCGATCAGCGCGTTGGATGTTGCGTTTGACTGTGCCTAAGGGGTAATGCATGTCACAAACCTTTCTGTTTCAAACGTGCGTCCAATCGTGGAAAAACGCGGCGCACATTGGCTTCGTAAATCTGGTGGCGGTCCTCGTCGCTCAGCAAGGTGCTGGCTTGGATGTAGCGCTTGGTGTCGTCGTAATAGTGGCCGGTTTGCGGGTCGATGCCACGCACCGCACCAATCATTTCGGACGCAAACAAGACGTTTTTCACAGGGATGACTTTGTTCAACAAGTCGATGCCGGGTTGGTGATAGACGCAGGTGTCAAAGAAAATGTTGTTGAGCAAATGCTCTTCCAGCAAAGGCTTTTTCAGCTCTTGCGCCAAGCCGCGAAAGCGCCCCCAGTGGTAGGGCACGGCACCGCCGCCGTGCGGGATGAGGAACTTCAAAGTGGGAAAGTCTTTGAACAAATCGCTGGTCAGGCATTGCATGAATGCGGTGGTGTCGGCGTTCAAATAATGAGCACCCGTGGTGTGGAAACACGCGTTGCAACTGGTGGACACGTGGATCATGGCGGGCAAGTCGTGCTCGACCATTTTTTCGTAGATGGGGTACCAGTGCTTGTCGCTCAAAGGGGGCGAGGTCCAATGCCCACCAGAGGGGTCGGGGTTCAGGTTGATGCCAACCGCGCCATATTCGTTCACGCATTTTTCAAGCTCGGGAATGCAAGTGGCGGGGTCGACACCGGGCGACTGCGGCAGCATGGCCACGGGCACGAAATGTTCGGGAAACAAGCTGGACACGCGAAAACACAGTTCGTTGCAAATCGCCGCCCAGGTGCTGGACACCGCGAAGTCGCCAATGTGGTGCGCCATGAAAGAAGCGCGTGGCGAAAACAAAGTGATGTCGCTGCCCCGCTCTTTCATCAACTTGAGTTGATTGGTTTCGATGCTGTGGCGCAAATCCTCATCGCTGATGTGCAAGTCTGACGCTTTGGGCATGAGCGAGGGGTCCTTGATGCCCGCGATTTGCTGGTTGCGCCATTCTTCCAGCGCCTTCGGCGCTGTCGTGTAGTGGCCGTGGCAGTCGATGATCAAACTCATGTCTTGTCTCCTGAATTCCAAATGGCGGCTGGCACCATGGCCTCGCCGCGCATGATGAGGCGTGCGGTGCGCAGCAAAGCCGCTTGCGTCACTTCACAGCCCCCGGGCACTTCAGCCGCTTGGGTTTGCAACACCACGCTGAATTCACCTGTGGGGTGTTCCACCGACAAAGCTTGTTGCGCACCCGCTTGCAGTACCGCCACGCCTTCGCACACCGTGCCTTGCAACACACAGGCCGTGCCCACCGTGACAGCCGCCAACACACCAATGGCGTCGTGGCACACATGCGGAATGAAGCTGCGGGTGCTGAGGGCACCGCCATGCATGGGCGGAGCAATCAAGGTCATCTTCGGGTAGTTTTTGCTGCTGACATCGCCCAAGCCCATCAACACCGACACCTGCAAGCGCAAAGCTTCAATGCGTGTTTTGAGTTCGGTGTCAGCGTTCAACGCTTCTGCAGTTTCATAACCCGTGCGCCCCATGTCGCTGGCCTTGAACAACACCAGCGGCATGCCGTTGTCGATGCAAGTGACATCAATTTCAAACGGCTCAAAGCCCGCCAGCTTGTCGGTGGGCAAAACCTGGATGCGGTCTTTCACGCGGCCCGTGGGCAACAAACCGCTGCAGACCGAACCAGCGGTGTCTAAGAAGTTGATGCTGATGGGGGCAGAGCTGCCAGGTGCGCCATCAATGCGAGCGTCACCGGTGTCGTCTACAAAGCGCTCACCATCCGGGCCCATGGGTGTTTGCACCGTGATGTCGCATTGCATGTCGGTGTTCAGCGTCAACACGCGCAAGGTGGTGGTGTCAGATTGGGCCTGCAGCATGCCGGTTTGCAGCGCAAACGGCACCACAGCGGCCAACATGTTGCCGCAGTTGGGCGTGGTGTCCACCGTGTCTTTGTCGGGCTGGAGTTGGGCAAACAAAAAGTCGAGGTCCACGCCAGGCGTGCTGCTGCGGCTGACGATGCCGACCTTGCTGGTCAGTGGATGGGCACCACCCAATCCATCAATTTGTCGTTTGTCGGGTGAACCCATGATGGCCAGCAACACCCGATCGCGATGGGCGTGGTCGGCAGGCAAATCGGCGGCGTTGAAGAAGGGACCTTTGGAAGTGCCACCGCGCATGAACAAACACGGCATGGGATGGGGTGGGTTGTTGAAACTGCGCATGAAGGGTTTATCGAATGAAGGGTTGCGTGAACATGGCCATGGGTTCAAAGGCTGCAGTCAATACCCCAGCCAAGGCCAAATAAGGGCCAAAGGGAAAAGCTTGCCCGCTGGCCAAACTGCCACGAAATCGCATCACCAAGGCCATGACCACAGCCAACAGCGAGGACATCAAGACCACGCCGGGCAAAGCAAACCAACCCAACCAGGCACCCAAGGCCGCCAACAGTTTGAAATCGCCAGCGCCCATGCCTTGCTTGCCAGTGACCATGCCAAACACGGCTTGCACCAACCATAAAAAACCGTAGCCCGCAACAGCGCCCCAGAAGCTGTCTTGCAAATTCACCTGTGTCAGCCCCAGCGCAGACACCATCAGGCCCACCCATAACAAAGGCTGTGTTAAGGCATCCGGCAACAGCATGGTGTCCAAATCAATCAGGGCCAAGGCCAACAACACGGTGCCAAAACCAGCCCAAGCCAATGCTTCAAATGACAAGCCCCAATGCGAGGCGCAAAAAGCCCACATGGCCGCTACCGCCAATTCGACCAAGGGGTAACGCATGGACACCTGGGCACCGCAATGACCGCAGCGGCCCTTGAGCCACAAGTAGCTGAGTAGCGGCACGAGATCACGGGCACGCAGCGGCGTCATGCAACTGGTGCAGTGTGAGCCAGGTGTGGCTAAATTGAAAACGGCTTGCTCATGCGCTTGACCAGAGGCTTGCGCCACTTCAGCTTCCCATTCACGCTGCATCATGACCGGCAAACGCCAAACCACCACGTTCAAAAAACTGCCGAACTGCAAGCCCAACAAAGCCGCCACGGACATCCAAAGCACAGGGTGGTTTTGCAACAGGTCCATGGTTCAAGCTTTCTTGATTGAAATGCCCAGCAAGCGGTCCAGCAAGGCGGATTGGTTCAACAGTTCATTTGCCGGGCCAGTGTGAATGACACGACCTTGGTCCAGCACCACCGCTTGGTGGCTGATGGCCAAGATGGCTTGCGGGTGTTGCTCCACGATGATGGCCGACAAGCCCTCTTCGCGGGTGATGCGTGCAATGGCACGCAACAACTCTTGCACGATGATGGGTGCCAAGCCTTCAAGTGGTTCGTCCAACAACAAGAGCTTGGGGTTGAGCACCAAGGCCCGGCCCACGGCCAACATTTGTTGTTCGCCGCCAGACAGTTGGTTCCCCATGTTGCTCTGCCGTTCGGCCAAGCGCGGAAACATCTCGAACACCCGCGCAGGTGTCCAAGCACCCGGGCGAGCCACGGCGGTGAGGTTTTCCAACACGCTAAGGGATTTGAAAATCTCCCGCTCTTGCGGCACCCAACCGACACCGGCAGCAGCACGCGCATGAGAAGGCATGGCGTGTAAAGCCAGGCCATTCAAGCTGATGCGGCCCGCGTGTTGCCGCGTGGCGCCTGCGATGGTGTTCATCAAGGTGGTTTTGCCGGTGCCATTGCGCCCCAGCAGCGCCAAGGTTTCACCTTGCGCCAAGGACAAAGACACGTCATGCAAGATGACCGCTTCGCCATAACCTGCACTCAAAGATTCAATGCGCAGCCACTCAGCCATGGCTGTCTCCATGACCCAAGTACACCTCGCGCACCCTGGGGTCAGCTGCGATGTCATTGGGGGTGCCTTCGGTCAAGACTGCACCTTGCACCAACACCGTCATGCTGCGGGCAAAGCTGAACACCAAGTCCATGTCGTGCTCAATCAAGACCACGCTCACATCAGGCGGCAAGGCCGCCACGGTTTGCAACAACTCTTCGCGCTCACCTGCGGGCACACCCGCAGCGGGTTCATCGAGCAACAACACCCTTGGCTCACAGGCCAGTGCAATCGCCATCTCCAACAAACGGCGCTTGCCATAGGCCAATTCATGGGTGTGCTGGTTCATCACCTCGGTGAGGTGGAATTGCGCCAGCAGTTGCTCGCAACGATTGGTGACTTCAGCGCTGCGGCCCAGTACTTGCCACCATTGCCCGCCCTGCCCCAGGTGTTGCGACACCGTCATGGCCAAGGTTTGCACAGGTGTCAGACCTTCAAACAATTGGTTGATTTGAAAAGTGCGCACCAAACCACGGTGCACCCGTTGGTGTGGCGGCAAATGACTGATGTCTTCACCCCGCAAACGAATGCGGCCTTCGGTGGGCACCAGCACACCCGTGAGCAAATTGATGAGTGTGGTTTTGCCCGCGCCATTGGGACCAATGAGCGCATGGCGTGCACCACGGGGAATCTGCAAGCTGACATGGTCGGTGGCGGTGATGCCGCCAAAGCGTTTCACCAAACCGTCGCATGACAAAACAATATCGTTCATGCTTTGCGCCCCCAGGTCCACGGACGCAATAAGCGTTCGCGACCCACCAACATCAGCAGCACCAAGAACAGTCCCAGCCAAAAAGTCCAGTACTGTGGCGTCCAAGCCGAGATGACGCTGTGAAGTGTTTTGAACACCACCGCACCAATCAATCCACCCCACAACCAACCCGTGCCACCGATCACCAACATCAGCAGCACGTCGGCCGAGCGGTCAAACCCGAACACATCCAAGGACGCAAAGCCCGTGGTTTGCGCTTGCAAGCCACCAGCCAAACCGGCCAAGCCAGCGGCCAAGGTGTAGATGGCAACCAAACGTGCATGCACCGGAATGCCAATGGCTTGGGCTCGCAAACGGTTGTCGCGAATCGCTTGCAAGCTGTAACCAAACGGCGAGTGCACCAAGCGGCGCAAGACCACAAACACCAACAGCGTGATGCCCAAGGCATACCAAGCCGCCGTTTGCCCAAACAAATCAAATTCAAAGCGGCCCAACACCGGGCCCATGATCACGCCTTGCAAACCATCGGCGCCACCGGTGAGCCAGTCGAGTTTGTTGGCCAACTCTTGCAAGATGAGCGCCACCCCCAAGGTGACCATGATGCGGGTCAGGTCCGAGCCGCGCAACACGCCCAAGCTGCAAACAGCGCCCAACATCGCCGTGACCAACATGGCGATCAGCAAGCCCAGCATGGGATCGGGGTGCAGGTGTTTGGCAAACAAGGCCGCGGTGTAAGCGCCCATGCCAAAAAACGCCGCATGGCCCAAAGACACGATGCCGCTGTAGCCCAAAATCAAATCGAGCGACATGGCGAACAAGGCAATGATGGTGATTTCGCTGATGAGCAACGCATGAGTGGGCATCAACCACGGCAGCGCCAACAACAGCGACCACAGGGCCGCTTCCCACCACCGAGGCTTTGCCAATGAGGCCAGGATGTGTACCGCGCTCATCGGCTGTCTCGCGCAAACAAACCCTGAGGCCGCCACATCAGAATGACAATCATCAAGGTGTACACAATGAACGCGCCCAACTTGGGCACGTAGTATTTGCCAGCCACATCGGCAATGCCCAACAGCAACGCCGCCAGCAAAGGACCGGTGAGCGTCGAGGTGCCACCCACCGCCACCACGATCAAAAAGTAAATCATGTACTTGAGGGGGAAGACAGGGTCCAGGCCCAAGACTTCAGCTCCCAAGGCACCGCCCAAACCGGCCAAGCCCGAACCCACGGCGAAGGTGCTGAGGAAAATTTTGTTGACATGGATGCCCATGCCCGCGGCCACCCGTTGGTTGTCCACCGAAGCCCGCAGTTGAGCGCCAAAACGTGTGCGCACCAACAGCAGTTGCAACACCACCGCAAGCACCGCACACACGACGATGATGGCCAAACGGTAATGGCCCATGCCCAAGGCACCATCCAACAGTTCGGTGCGGCCTTTCAAAAATTCAGGCAGTTGCACCAACTGCTGGGTGGACCCTACAAAGTAGTCGACCGAGGCCACCGCCATGAAGGTGAGGCCAATGGAAAAAAGCACCTGGTCCAGGTGCGGTTTGTTGTACATGCGGCGGTAGAGCAGGGCTTCCATCACTGCGCCCAGCAAGGCGGTGACCAGAAACGCCAAGGGCACACACAGCAAAAAAGGCAGCCCAGCGTGCTGCATCAACAACACCGTGGTGTAGCCCCCGGCCATGGCGAACGCGCCATGTGCCAAGTTGATGAAGTTCATCAAGCCCAGCGTGACCGCCAAGCCAATGGCCAGGATGAACAACAGCATCCCATAGGCCACACCATCGAAAAGCAGGGTCAGCATGTGTGCGGCTTACTTGGCTTTGCCGGGGTCTTTCATGTCTTTGATGACATCAAACTCCACGTTGTACAGCTGGCCGTCTTTCTTCTCGACTTTGCGCAAGTAGATGTTGTGCACCACGTCGCGGGTTTGCGCATCAATGTAAATTTGACCGCGTGGGCTCTCGAAAATTTGGCCCTTCATGGCCGCCAAGAGGGCTTCACCACCACCTTGACCACCCTTGGTGTTTTTCAAGGCTTCATAAATGACGCGCATGCCGTCATAGCCACCCACCGCCATGAAGTTGGGGCGCAAACCGTTGTTGGCTTTCTTGAAGGCAACCACAAATTTCTTGTTGAGCGCTGAAGGATGCGCAGCGGAATAGTGGTGCGCGGTGACCACGCCCAAAGCACCATCGCCCATGTCGTTGAGTTGATCGTCGTCGGTCAAGTCGCCAGTGCCAATCAGTTTGATGCCAGCCTTGTCCATGCCGCGCTCTAAGAATTGTTTCATCACGGCTGCACCGGCACCCGAGGGCACGAACACAAACAATGCATCGGGTTTCAAGTCGCGCACTTTTTGCAAGAACGGTGCGAAGTCGGGGTTGCGCAAAGGCACGCGCAGACTTTCCACCACTTGGGCGCTGTTGAGTTGCATGCGTTCTTTGAAGAAGCGTTCAGCGTCAATGCCGGGGCCGTAATCACTGACCAAGGTCACCACGCGTTTGATGCCGTTCTTGGGCGCCCAGTCGCCCATGGCGACCGCGCACTGGGGCAAGGTGAAGCTGGTGCGCACAATGAACGGCGAGGCTTCGGTGATGGTGGAGGTGGCTGCGGCCATCACCACCATCGGCGTTTTGGATTGCGTGGCCAAGGGCGCGGTGGCCAAGGCCAAGGGTGTCAGACCAAAACCGCTAAGCACGCCCACCTTCTCGTTCACCACCAACTCTTGCGCCATGCGTTTGGTGGCGTCGGGCACACCGCCGTCGTCTTTCACGATGAGCTCGATTTTGCGACCGGCGACTTTGTCGCCGTTTTGCGCCATGAACAAGCGGGCTGCCGCTTCGATTTGTTTGCCGGTGCTGGCTGATTGACCGGTCATGGGAAGGATGAGTCCGATTTTGAACACCTCTTGGGCCTGCGCTGCAGGGATACCAAGAGACAACACCAAAGCCCAACAGGCTGCGAGCAAACGTGAATTCATGGAACTACTCCGGGGAACGTGACGGGTGAGCTTAACTGAGCGATAGCGACAATGAAAAAACAATTTTAGGGTTGCACCACGAGGCGTTTCAGCGCTTGCGGCGAATCAAACGGACGGTGGACAAGCCCTGCAACTCGGGGCTGCGCATGGCTTGGCTCAAATTGCGTTGGGCCAAGCGGGAGTGTTCGCGCATGATGGCTTCTGCGCGGCTGCCTTCGCGGTTTTCAATCGCGGACAACACCTGCCGATGCTGGTCTTGCGCAATGATCAACATGTCCCGCGCTTGCGGTGAATTGGCTTGGGCAATCACAAAACCAGACGGGGACGCGAATGGCAAACCAATCACGCGCTCCAATTCACGGCGCACCACGTCGCTGTCGGTCATCTCAGCCAACAGGTTATGAAACTGCTCGTTTTCAGCCACATACGCACTGAACGCCTCGTCGTTCAAACTGTCTTGCGCCAGCAGTTGGTCGATACGGTCCAGGCAGGCGCGGGCATCGTTGAGCACCACGGTCGAGCAACCGCGCTCGGCCGCCATGCGAGCCGCCAGGCCTTCGAGTGTGCCGCGCAACTCGATCGCGTCCGAGGCATCGCGCTCGGTGAAGGTGGGCACGGCATAGCCGCCATTTGCCAAAGATTCGAGCAAGCCTTCTTGCTCGAGCTTCATCAAGGCGGTGCGGATGGGCGTTCTGGAGACGCCGAGTTTGTCTACCAAAGTGAGTTCAGCGATACGCGCACCAGCGGGCAACTCGCCCGCCAAAATCATTTCACGCAAACGCAGTTGCGCCCGCACGGCCTGCGAATGACCGTGGTGCTCGTGGCTGAGTTTGGATAAGTGGGGCAAGCTCATCAGGCGTCTCCATGTGAATCGGCTGGCGTGGTGGTCAAAAGCGTCTTCATCACCAACGGCTGTGTTCCAAATACTCATGGAACAATCGGATTCAACGATTGTATGAATACTCATTGTATGCAAAAATACTGAATATCACTCAAAATCTGATATTTTTGCCATGTTTTTGGCTTTTTTGTATACTTTTTGAAAGACAGTCATTCTGCCGTCATCAACATGGAGCCCTCATGACCGTTCCCCACATCCCCGCCCGCTACGACCACGTGGGCAGCTTTTTGCGCCCCGCCTACCTGTTGGAAGCCCGTGAACAAAAGGCCAAAGGCCAGATCACGCCCGAACAACTGCGCGTCGTGGAAGACAAGGCCATCACGGAGATTGTGAAATTTCAAGAGGACGTGGGCCTGAAATCCATCACCGACGGCGAGTTCCGCCGCACCTATTTCCACATCGACTTTTTGGAGCAAATGGGCGGCGTGAAAACCGACATCCCCGTCACCATCGAGCGGCCAGATGGCACCCAAGAGCTGGCGCCGCCGGTGATTCGCGTGATCGACAAAGTGCGCCACGTGAAAGACATCCAACTGGCCGACTTCAATTATTTGAAATCCCAAATTGCCCACGGCAGCACGCCCAAGGTGACCATCCCCTCGCCCACCATGCTGCATTTCCGTGGTGGCCGCGCAGGCATCAGCAAAGACGCCTACCCCGAACTCGACCCAGCCTTTTACGACGACGTGGCCAAAGCCTATGGCGATGAACTGCGTTCACTGTCTGCCGCCGGTTGCAACTATGTGCAAATGGACGACACCAACCTGGCCTATTTGTGCGACGACAAAATGCGCGAAGCCGCCCGGGCCCGGGGCGACGACCCCAACGAGTTGCCGCACCGCTATGCCGCCTTCATCAACAAAGTGGTGGCACAAAAGCCTGCTGGCATGACCTTGGCCATGCACTTGTGCCGGGGCAACTTCAAAAGCACACATGCTGCGGCTGGCAACTACGAACCGGTGGCCGAAGCTTTGCTGTCCGAGATGAACATCGACGCCTATTTCTTGGAATACGACGACGACCGCAGCGGCGACTTCCGCCCTCTGCGCTTCTTGGCCAAAGACAAGTTGGTGGTGCTGGGATTGGTGACCACCAAGTTTGGCGCGATGGAAAGCAAAGACAGCTTGAAACGCCGGATTGACGAAGCCGCCAAGTACGCGCCGTTGGCACAGCTGGCGCTGTCACCCCAGTGCGGTTTTTCCAGCACCGTGCATGGCAACAACATCGCGGTGGAAGACCAACGCAGCAAGTTGCGCTTGGTGGTGGAGACCGCGCAAGAGGTGTGGGGCAGCCTCTGAGGTCCCAATCATTGGGGTCAGATTCCAATTTATTCACGCCTTCTTGCCCGCCGCACTGGGCTCAAACGCCGCTCACCGCCGCAAGCGGCAACTTTCGCTTGCGCGTTGACCCAGGACGTCGGTCAAGGTGAAGTGGTCTCATTGGCTGACCAAATAGCTTAAAGCGATTTTTCGCAAACCGCTCCTCCTTAATCCGAAATATCACTTCAAAGCCGCACGACCTGGGGACCATTTTTTGAGCGAAAGACCAGAAAAATGAGTCCCCATGGCGGGCGGCTTGAGCGTGACTTTTCAACAAATCGTGATACATAAAATCGGCAAAACCTTGAATTCATGTATCATAAAAACGGTTGCAAGCCACACCCCTGCTGACCACCCCCTCTAAACAAGGCATTTTGGGCATCTCAAAAAACCACCTAGAGCCGCAAGGCCTGGGGACCATTTTTTGAGTGAATAATTGGAATCTGACCCCAATTAACAATTAATCCGAAGACAAGCCCAACAACCTGACCGCGTTGCCCTTCAAGATGCCGGGCATGACCTCGGGCTTGAAGCCCGCCACCTCGAAGTCTTTCATCCAGCGCTCGGGCGTGATGAGGGGGTAGTCGCTGCCAAACAGCACCCGGTCTTTCAGCAAGGTGTTGGCATATTGAACCAAGCTTTTCGGGAAGTACTTGGGGCTCCAGCCCGAGAGGTCGATCCACACATTGGGCTTGTGCATGGCCACACTCAGGGCCTCGTCTTGCCAAGGGAAGCTGGGGTGGGCCATGACGATTTGCATGTCACCCCAAACGGCGGCCACTTCGTCCAGGTGCATGGGATTGCTGAGCGCCAACTTCAAACCGCCGCCGCAGCGCATGCCCGAGCCGATGCCGCTGTGCCCGGTGTGAAAAATGGCTGGCAGCTTGTGCTCGTTGATCACCTCGTAAATCGGCCAAGCCATCTTGTCGTAAGGGTGGAAACCCTGGACCGTGGGGTGAAATTTGAAGCCGCGCACACCCTCCTCTTTGATGAGTCGCTCGGCTTCGCGGGCACCCATCTTGCCCTTGTGCGGGTCGATGCTGGCAAAGGCAATCATCATGTCGCTGTTGTCACGTGCAGCCTTGGCAATTTCTTCATTGGGGATGCGGCGGCGGCCCATGTGCGACTCGGCGTCCACCGTGAACATGACCAAACCAATCTTGCGCTCGCGGTAATAGGCCACGGTCTCTTCGATGGTCGGGCGGCGGTCCGAGCCAAAGTATTTGTCGGCGGCGCGGTCGTATTCCTCGCCGTAGTTGTCAAACGGGTTCCAGCAGCTCACCTCGGCGTGGGTGTGGATGTCAATGGCAATCAAGTCGGCGTGGTTCATGGTCGAATAAGATCCTTTGCATCCACTATAACGAGCAGAGACAAGGCGCATGAATTCAGATTTACAACTCGAGATGCAAGGCGATGTGGCCATCGTGCGCATCAACCGCGCCGCCAAACGCAATGCCTTGAACGACGAGCTCATCTTGGCGCTGCGCCACACCTTCGAAACCCTGCCGACGCAAGCCAAAGCCGCGGTGCTGTGCGGCCACGGCGAGCATTTCTGCGCCGGTTTGGACCTGAGCGAATTGCAAACCCGGGATGCCGGTGAAGGCATGCAGCATTCACGCATGTGGCACAGCGCGTTTAACCAAATTCAATTTGGCCCGGTGCCGGTGGTGGCGGCCTTGCACGGCGCAGTGGTGGGCGGTGGCCTGGAGTTGGCCGCGTCTTGCCACATCCGCGTGGCCGATGACACCACTTTTTACGCGCTTCCCGAAGGCACACGCGGCATTTTTGTCGGCGGCGGCGGTGCGGTGCGCATTCCCAAACTGATTGGCGTGGCCCGCATGACCGACATGATGATGACCGGTCGTGTTTACAACGCGGTCGATGGTGAACTCATTGGTTTTGCGCAGTATGTGGTGCCCGCTGGCACGGCCTTTGACAAAGCCCTGGAATTGGCCCAACGCATCGCCACCAACGCGCCCCTTACCAACTACGCTTTGATGCATGCCCTGCCGCGCATCGCCGAGCAAGCCGCCGACCATGGCTTTGTGACCGAGTCCTTGATGTCCTCCATCACCCAAGCCGCGCCCGAAGCCAAAGCCCGGGTGGACGCCTTTTTGCAAGGCCGCGCCACCAAGGTCGAAAAAAAATGAGCACTGCGCCCAATTACCGTGCCATGCGCTATGGCATCACGCGGGTGCGCTTGGACGACACGCCGAACGGTGTGCAATATGTGCAGGCCGAACAAGCTCTGCAAGCGCACCCAGAACGCATGACCGACAAGTTGCTGCACTGGGCGCGTGAAACGCCAGAGCGCACGTTTTTGGCACGGCGCAAAAGACTTCCCGACGGCCGCACCGGAGACTGGGAGCACCTGACTTATGGCCGCGCCTTGGCGGGTGCGCGACGCATCGGCCAAGCCCTGCTGGCCCGCAACTTGAGCGCCGAGCGTCCCGTGGTCATCCTGAGCGAAAACAGCTTGGAACACGCCATGCTGGCGCTGGGCTGCATGTTGGTGGGTATTCCGCATTGCCCGGTGTCACCGGCCTACTCCACGGTCAGCAAAGACTTCGACAAACTGCGCCACATCCTGAGCACATTGACACCAGGCTTGGTGTTTGCCACCGACGCCGAGAAATACGCCGCGGCCATCACCGCCACCGTGCCCGCCGACACCGAAGTGGTGTTGGCGCACGGCCATTTGCCCCACAGGAACCACACCCCTTTGGGTGCTTTGTTTGACACGCCCGACACCGCCGATGTGGACGCGGCCATGTACGTGATTGGCCCGGACACCATCGTCAAATTTTTGTTCACCTCGGGCTCAACCAACCTGCCCAAAGGCGTCATCAACACGCATGGCATGTGGTGCGCCAACCAGCAGCAAATGTGGCAGTCCATGCCGGTGCTGGGCGAAACGCCACCGGTGCTGGTGGATTGGCTGCCGTGGAACCACACCTTCGGTGGCAACCACAACATTGGTCTGACGCTGTTTCACGGCGGCTCCTTGTTCATTGACGACGGCAAACCAGTGCCTGCCTTGATGGGCGAGACCCTGCGCAACCTGCGCGAAGTGGCTCCCACGGTCTATTTCAATGTGCCCACCGGTTTGGAAGCGATTGCCAACGCCATGCACACCGACGACCTGCTGCGGCGCAATTTGCTCAGCCGCATCCGCATGTTTTTTTACTCCGGTGCCGCCTTGGCCCAACCGATTTGGGACAGCTTGCACGCCGCGCAAGAACGCGAGGTCGGCGAACGCATCGTCATGGGCACCGGCTTGGGCATGACCGAGTCCGGCCCGTTTGCGATTTTTGTGCCGCGCCCCGAAGTGCAGTCCGGTGATTTGGGCTTGCCCGCAGCGGGCATGCGCTTGAAACTGGTCTCCATGGGCGACAAAGTGGAAGTGCGCTACCAAGGCCCGAACATCACGCCGGGTTATTGGCGAGCGCCACAAGCCACGGCAGACGCCTTTGACGAAGAAGGTTTTTTCAAGAGTGGCGACGCCGTGACCTGGATCGACCCGCACAACATCCAACTGGGTTTGAAATTCGATGGCCGCATCGCCGAAGATTTCAAACTCGCCACCGGCACCTTCGTAAGCGTCGGCCCCTTGCGGGCCAAGATCATTGCCGCCGGTGCGCCGTATGTGCAAGACGCGGTCATCACCGGTTTGAATTTGAAAGAAGTGGGCGCCATGCTGTTCACCACGCCCAAGCTGCGGGATTGGGCTGGCTTGCCCGCCGATGCGCCTTTGGCCGAGGTGCTGGCCCACCCCAAGGTGTTGGCGCATTTCCAAACCGTGTTGAACCAACTCGCGGCCAACGCCACCGGCAGCGCCAACCGCGTCGCGCGCATGTTGTTGCTTTCAGAGCCGCCCTCCATCGACAAAGGCGAGGTGACCGACAAAGGCTCGATCAACCAACGCGCTGTGTTGAAACACCGCGACGCGCTGGTACAAGCCCTGCACCAGGCTACTGCTGCACATCTGCTGTTGCCCCAAGCCTGAATACCCTTTTTTCAACCCATTGCGTTTCCAAGCCCTCTCTTCACAAAGGCCCGCCATGAACAACACACCCCAAGTTTCACGCCGCCACGCTTTGCAAGCCTTGTCTTTGCCCCTGCTGTCGCCTTTGGCCGCTTGGTCGCAAAACAGCGGCCTGCCTCTTGAGCAGGTGAAGATCATCAATGGCTTTCCTGCCGGTGGCACGGCGGACGCCACCAGTCGGCGCATCGGTGACAAATTGGCAGGCACGGCCTATGCCCGCCATGGCGCGGTGGTGGAAAACAAAACCGGCGCAGCCGGTCGCATCGCCATCGACACTGTGAAAAACGGTCCAGCAGACGGCAGCAGTTTGTTGCTCACGCCCTATTCCATGATGGCCATCTACCCGCACATCTACAAAGCCCTGAGCTATGACCCGATCAAAGACTTTGCGCCGGTGTGCATGGCCTCTTCCATGTCGCACGGCTTGGCGGTGGGACCGATGGTGCCCGCCACTGTGAAGACCGTGAAAGACTTTGTGGCCTGGGCCAAGGCCAACCCCGACAAGGCCAACTATGGCTCGCCTGCTGCGGGTTCCACACCGCATTTTTTGGGCGCCTTGCTGAGTTTGGACACGGGCGTGGCCATGCAACACGTGGCCTACCGCGGCTCGGTGCCCGGCGTGACCGATGTGATTGGCGGGCAACTCGCCGCCATGCTCACGCCCCATGGTGACTTTTTGGCCAACCACCGCGCTGGAAAAATCCGCATCTTGGCCACCACGGGCAAGAAACGCTCGCCCTTTGTGCCGGAAGTGGCCACCTTCGCAGAGCAAGGCTTCCCCAACCTGACGGTGGAGGAATGGTTTGGTTTCTTCGCCCCCGCCAAAACACCCGCCAACGTGGTGAGCGCGGCCAATGCCGCCATCAACGCGGCCATCAAAGACAAAGCCTTGGTTGAATCTTGGGCCACGCAAGGTTTGGTGCCGCTGGGCGGCACGGCCGAGGACATGGCGGCTGACTTGAAAAAGCAGTTGGCCTTTTGGGGGCCCATCGTCAAGCGCATTGGCTTCACAGCCGAGTCTTGAATCCCGTCCTTTAACGCACCCTTTTGCTGCGCTTGGGGTGCGCTTAAACTCCCCGCTTCTCATTTAATGCCCATTCAAGGACTGCCATGATCACCACCGCCTCTGGCCTGCAATACGACGACACCCACCCTGGCGACGGCGACACCGCCACAGCCGGTCAATACGTGACCGTGCACTACACCGGTTGGTTGTGGGAGAACGGTGAAAAAGGCGAGAAATTCGATTCCAGCTTGGACCGCAACGACCCGTTTGAATTCGGCTTGGGCCAAGGCATGGTCATCCAAGGCTGGGACGAAGGTGTGCAAGGCATGAAGATTGGCGGCAAGCGCAGCCTGATCATCCCGCCCGAGTTGGGCTATGGCGCACGTGGCGCGGGTGGTGTCATCCCCCCGAACGCCACCTTGCTGTTCGAGGTGGAGCTGCTGGGAGTCGAGGGCTGAGGCTCAAACCGTGGCTGGTTTGAACACCCGAATACGCGCCACCATGTCCTCGCGTGATTGACGCTCGGTCATGCGCATATCGAACTCGGTTTGAAGGTTGAGCCAAAACCGGGCTTCCATGTTGAAGAACAAACCCAATCGCAAGGCGGTGTCGGGCGTGATTGGGCGAATGCCATTCACCAATTCGCTGATGCGACTTGGCGGCACATCGATATCCGCCGCCAATTGCCGCGCAGAAATGCCCATGGGCTTCATGAAGTCTTCCAACAAGATTTCGCCGGGATGAATTTCTGCCAATAAATCACTCATGTTTCACTCCTAGTGGTAGTCCACGATTTCAACCTGGTGTGCGCCATCGGTTTGCCAGACAAAGCAGATGCGCCATTGGTCGTTCACGCGGATGCTGTGCTGTCCAGCGCGGTCCCCTTTCAAGGCTTCAAGCTGGTTGCCTGGCGGCACCCGCAAACTGATCAGAACCGTGGCCGCATGCATTTGCAGCAATTTGCGCCTGGCGACACGTTCGATGTTTTTGAACCGAGGCACAGCCCGGCTTAGGAACAAAGCTTGGGTGTCGGCGCAAGCAAATGAATGGATCATGCCCGATGATATTCTGCGATACAGAATCTGTAAAGCAGAAGCCTGATTACACTTGAAATAAAGCAAACCCCTCCCATTTACAGGGCTGATTTCCAACAGCCCCAGAACCGCATGTCCGATCCCCAAACCACCCCGCCGTCCGAGCCGACGGCCAACACTGAGCCCTCCATGGACGCCAACCCCCACCCCGAACAAGCCCCGCCGCAGGAAGACCCGTTGAGCGTGGCCCAAGCCGAGGTGGCCAAACTGACCGCCGTGAACGCGGAATTGGCCGACCAGTTTTTACGCGCCAAGGCCGAGGCTGAAAACGCCCGCCGCCGCGCCGATGAAGAAGTGTCCAAAGCCCGCAAATTCGCGGTCGAGTCTTTTGCCGAAAGCCTCTTGCCCGTGGCCGACAGCTTGACCGCTGGTTTGGCCATTGCCGACGCCACCGCTGAGCAACTGCGCGAAGGCTCGGAAGCCACATTGCGCCAACTCAAAAGCGCCTTAGAGCGCCACAAAGTGCTTGAAATCAACCCCGATGCCGGTGCCAAGTTCGATCCACACCAGCACCAAGCCATCTCGGTGGTGCCCGCCGAACAAGAGCCCAACACCGTGGTCACGGTGCTGCAAAAGGGTTACTTGATTGCCGATCGGGTGCTGCGCCCCGCTTTGGTGACGGTTTCCGCGCCCAAATAAGCCCCTTCACCAGCGAATTTCGCGGTTTTTTCAGGCCAACAGGGCTTGAAATCCAAAAACTTATCCACAGCTATTCAACATTGTTAAACAGGAATTGAGACGGCTGCCTTCGGGGGCCCCATCACACAGGAGAAAAAAATGGGAAGAATCATTGGCATTGACCTCGGCACCACCAACTCGTGCGTGGCCATCATGGAAGGCAACACCACCAAGGTGATCGAAAACGCCGAAGGCGCTCGCACCACCCCGTCCATCATTGCCTACCAAGAAGACGGTGAAATTTTGGTGGGTGCTTCCGCCAAACGCCAAGCGGTCACCAACCCGCGCAATACTTTGTTCGCCGTCAAGCGCCTGATTGGCCGCAAATTCGACGAAAAAGAAGTTCAAAAAGACATCGACTTGATGCCCTACACCATTGCCAAAGCCGACAACGGCGACGCTTGGGTGGAAGTGCGCGGCAACAAGTTGGCCCCGCCTCAAATCAGCGCTGAAATTTTGCGCAAGATGAAGAAAACCGCCGAGGACTACCTGGGCGAAGAAGTCACGGAAGCCGTCATCACCGTGCCCGCTTATTTCAACGACGCCCAACGCCAAGCCACCAAAGATGCGGGTCGCATTGCCGGTTTGGATGTGAAACGCATCATCAACGAACCCACGGCTGCGGCATTGGCCTTCGGCTTGGACAAAACTGAAAAAGGCGACCGCAAAATCGCCGTCTATGACTTGGGCGGCGGCACGTTTGACGTGTCCATCATTGAAATTGCCGACGTTGATGGCGAAAAACAATTTGAAGTGCTGTCCACCAACGGCGACACCTTCTTGGGCGGTGAAGACTTTGACCAACGCATCATCGACTTCATCATCACCGAGTTCAAAAAGGACTCGGGTGTGGATTTGTCCAAAGACGTGTTGGCCTTGCAGCGCCTGAAAGAAGCCGCTGAAAAAGCCAAGATCGAGCTCTCTTCATCCACCGGCACCGACATCAACTTGCCGTATGTGACGGCCGATGCATCAGGCCCGAAACACTTGAACATCAAACTCAACCGCGCCAAGTTGGAACAACTGGTGGACGAGTTGATCGAGCGCACCATCGCGCCTTGCCGCACCGCCATCAAAGATGCAGGCGTGTCGGTCAGCGACATTGATGACGTGATCTTGGTCGGCGGCATGACCCGCATGCCCAAGGTGCAAGACAAGGTGAAAGAGTTCTTCGGCCAAGAGCCCCGCCGCGACGTCAACCCTGACGAAGCCGTGGCTGTCGGTGCCGCCATCCAAGGCCAGGTCTTGTCGGGTGACCGCAAAGACGTGTTGTTGTTGGACGTGACGCCTTTGTCTTTGGGCATTGAAACCCTGGGCGGCGTGATGACCAAAATGATCGTCAAGAACACCACCATCCCCACCAAGTTTGCGCAAACCTTCTCCACCGCCGACGACAACCAACCGGCGGTCACCATCAAGGTGTATCAAGGCGAACGTGAAATGGCCTCGGGCAACAAAAGCTTGGGCGAGTTCAACCTGGAAGGCATTGCGCCCGCTGCACGTGGCACACCGCAAATTGAAGTGTCGTTTGACATTGACGCCAACGGCATTCTGCACGTGGGCGCGAAAGACAAAGCCACCGGCAAAGAAAACAAAATCACCATCAAGGCCAACTCGGGTTTGAGCGAGGCCGAGATTCAAGAAATGGTGAAAGACGCCGAATTGAATGCCGCTGAAGACAAGAAGAAACTTGAAATCGTGCAGGCCCGCAACCAAGGCGATGCGGCTGTGCATGACGTGAAGAAATCCCTCACCGAGCACGGCGACAAAGTGGAAGCGGCTGACAAAGAAAAAATTGAAGCCGCCATGAAAGACTTGGAAGAAGCTTTGAAAGGCGAAGACAAAGACGCCATCAATGCCAAAACCGAAGCCCTCATGACCGCTGCGCAAAAGCTGGGTGAAATGGTGTACGCCGACAAGCAAGCCAAAGAAGCCGCTGGTGCCGCCACGGGTGGTGCAGACCACAGCCACGACAAACCCCAGGACGACAACGTGGTGGACGCCGAGGTCAAAGAAGTCAAGAAACCTTAAACCTTTCAACCCCCTGCGCCGCGCTCAAACCCTTTAGCGGGTTGACGCGGCGTTGGCACATTTCAGAACCAGACCACCATGGCCACCAAACGCGATTTTTACGAGATATTGGGCGTCCCCAAAAACGCCAGCGACGAGGACATCAAGAAGTCCTACCGCAAGCTCGCCATGAAGTACCACCCCGACCGCAACCAGGGAGATGCCTCCGCCGAGGTGAAATTCAAAGAGGCCAAAGAGGCCTATGAAATGTTGTCGGATGCTGAAAAGCGTGCGGCCTACGATCAATACGGCCATGCCGGTGTGGACCCGAACATGCGCGGCGCCGCAGGTGCAGGCGGCTTCGGTGGCTTTGGCGAATCCTTTGGCGATATTTTTGGCGACATCTTTGGCCAAGCCCGTCGTCAACAAGGCGGTGGTGGCCGCCAAGTGTTTCGTGGCAACGACTTGAGCTATGCGATGGACATCAGCCTGGAAGAAGCTGCGGCGGGCAAGAAAACCGAAATCCGCATTCCCAGCTACGACGAGTGCGATACCTGTCATGGCAGTGGTGCCAAGCCCGGCACCTCGGCCAAAACCTGTGGCACCTGCCAAGGCCAAGGCGTGGTGCAAATGCGCCAAGGTTTTTTCAGTGTGCAACAAAACTGCCCGCACTGCCGAGGCAGCGGCAAAATCATCAGCGACCCTTGCTCACCGTGCCATGGCCAGGGCAAGATCAAGCGCCAAAAAACATTGGAAATTTCCATTCCCGCCGGTATTGACGACGGCATGCGGATTCGCAGCACCGGCAACGGCGAGCCCGGCACCAATGGCGGCCCCCCAGGCGACCTGTACATTGAAATCCGTTTGCAAAAACACGAGGTGTTCCAGCGCGATGGGGACGACTTGCATTGCGCCGTGCCCATCAGTTTCACCACGGCCGCTTTGGGCGGTGAAGTGAGTGTGCCCACCTTGAATGGCGAAGCCGCCATCGACCTGCCCGAGGGCACCCAAACCGGCAAGCAGTTCAGGCTGCGTGGCAAGGGCATCAAAGGCGTTCACGCCAGCTTCCCCGGCGACTTGTATTGCCACATCACGGTGGAAACACCGGTCAAGCTGACCGAGCATCAACGCAAGCTCTTGAAAGAGTTGGACGAGTCCTTGAAAAAAGGCGGGGCCAAACATTCACCCACCGAAGCCGGTTGGGCAGACAAGCTGAAAAACCTGTTCAGCTGATGGCTTGGATGCAGCGCTGTTGTGCCTGACAACGCTTGCAACGATTCACAGACCAAGGTTTTTACAAAAACCGATCGAGCAATTTGCGGCTGTGGCGGTCCAGTGCGGGCAAGTCGCGGATGAGAAATTGCACACCGTGTTCGTCTGCGACGATGAGCGTTTGGCCACTCAAGCGGCGAATGTCTTCTTCACCACGCAACACAAACTGCGCTGGGCCTCTGCTTGTTTGCACCGACCACACAGACGGCGTGATGAAACTGCTGACGGCGTCCACGCGCTGAATTTCTGGCATGAATTCTCGCGCTTGCAATGCTTCCATCACCGCTGTTTTTTGCGCCTCTGGCAAGGTCAGGGGCGCTTCAAGCCACAACAACTCATGCCCCTCCGCACTCAACACCGACACGGCTTCATCGGGTGCGCCAATCGGAAACGCCCGCACCACGGTGACACCAACGTGCAAGACACCGTCGAGCTTGAGTTGCCACGCACCCAAGCTGTTTTGCGTCAATTCAAAAATCATGTGCGTGCCTCGCGTTCGATGCCCAGCGTCAAGCCTTCCTCTTCAGCTTCTTTTTGCCGGGCTTGCGCCTCGTACAAACGCCAGTAAGCGCCTTGCCTGGCCAGCAGTTCATCGTGCTGGCCTTGCTCAACCAATTGACCGTGCTCCATGACGACGAGCCGATCTGCACGACGCAACGTGGAGAGCCGGTGCGCAATCGCGATGGTGGTGCGTCCGCGCACCAAGTTGTCCAAGGCTTTTTGAATTTCTTGCTCGGTCTCGGTGTCCACAGACGAGGTGGCCTCGTCCATGATCAGGATGCGCGGGTCGATCAACAAGGCGCGGGCAATCGAGATGCGTTGACGCTCACCACCCGACAAACCTTGGCCGCGCTCGCCCACCAAGGAGTCATAGCCTTGCGGCAAACGCAGAATGAATTCGTGGGCATGGGCGGCACGGGCCGCAGCCACAATCTCAGCGCGGGTGGCACCTGGCTTGCCGTAGGCGATGTTGTCGGCGATGGTGCCGAAAAACAAAAACGGCTCTTGCAACACCAAGCCAATGTGGCGGCGGTAATCGGCAATGCGGATGTCGCGAATGTCGGTGCCATCAATGCGGATTGCGCCTTCCCTCAGATCGTAGAAGCGGCAAATCAGGTTGACCAGGGTGCTTTTGCCCGAGCCGCTTTGACCCACCAAACCAATCATTTCCACGGGCGCAATGTCCAAGCTCAAGCCTTTGATGACAGCGCGGTTGCCATAGCGAAAACCAGCATCGGCAATTTGAATGTGCCCCACCACCTCGGGCAAGGCCACCGGGTTCACTGGCTCGGGGACGCTGGACACGTGGTCGAGGATTTCAAAAATACGTTTGGTGCCAGCCGCCGCTTTTTGAGTGTGAGACACGATGCGGCTCATCGCATCCAGTCGGGCATAAAAGCGGGTGCTGTAGGCCAGGAACGCGGTCAACACACCGACCGTGACTTGATGATTCGCCACTTGCCAAATGCCAAAGGCCCAGACCACCAGCAAACCAATTTCAGTCACCAAGGTCACGGTGGGCGAGAACAAAGACCACAAGAAATTGATGCGGTCGTTGACCGCCAAATTGTGTTTGTTGGCTTCTTGAAAGCGCTTGGCTTCGCGGTTTTCTTGAGCGAAAGCTTTCACCACGCGAATGCCTGGAATCGTGTCGGCCATGACATTGGTGAGTTCTGACCAGACACGGTCGATTTTTTCGAAGCCGGTGCGCAAGCGATCCCGCACGATGTGAATCAACCAAGCAATGAAGGGCAGCGGCAGCAAAGTGGCCAAGGCCAGCCACGGGTCGATACTGAACAAAATACCGGCGGTCATGAGGATCATCAAAACATCGGTGGCGAAGTCAAGCAAATGCAGCGACAAGAACACGCACAAGCGGTCGGTCTCGCTGCCAATGCGGGTCATCAAGTCGCCGGTGCGACGGCCACCAAAGTATTCCAAAGAAAGTTTGAGCAAATGCTCATAGGCGGTGGAACGCAAATCGGCACCAATGCGCTCGGAAGCCAGCGCCAGCACATAGGTTTTGAACCAACCCAAGCCCCAGGCAAGCAAAGCTGCACCAAACAAACCACCCAAATACCAAGTCACCAAATCGGTGTCAATTTGCTGACCATTTTGAAAAGGAATCAGCACCTCGTCCATCAAGGGCATGGTGAGGTAGGGTGGCACCAAGGTGGCAGCGGTGGACAAGAGCGTGAGCACAAAGCCCAGCAGCAATTGGCCTTGGTAGGGCTTGGCAAAGCGCCACAGCCTGAACAAGCTCCAAGTGGAAGCTGGCGTGTTGTCTTCGTCAACTTCACAAGCTTTACAGGCTTGATCAGGGTCGGCCAAAGGTGCGTGGCAAGTGGGGCACCACACTTGCCAAGAAGCAGGGCTGTGCCCGGCTTGCAGTTTGTTGAAACGGCTGAGCAAGCTGGCGGCTTGCAGGTTGTGACCCAAGGTGAAGCGCCATTCGGCCAGCAACTGTGTGGCGTTGCGGGCGCTGAGCTTGCCCACACCTGCATGGTCCACCAATTCCAGTTGCATATCGGGCTGCAAAGGCAGGCTGTGCCAGGTTTTTTGGGGCAGCAACGGGCTGCCACAAAAGACGCTCAGAGGTCAGGGCCAGCAGGCCATGCCCGAAATACAGTGCCGCATCGAGGTCAACCTCCAACCACGCCAGCACGTTCTCATTCGACGACAAATGAAGCTGCAGGTCCTCCCGCCAAAAGGCTGGCAAATCCAGCAGCACTGGCGCAACAACAGAGGAAAGATTCATTCTTAATGGGATGACCGGGCGTAAAAAATGATTCTAACCCTGCACTTTGGCCTCATTGGCCCACTCTCCACTCCTCCCCTCCCCTTATGACCTTTCCCGACATCGCTGTTTTGCGCATGCGTTATTTGCGCGGCCCCAATGTATGGACCTACCGCCCCGTTCTCGAATCTTGGGTGGACCTCGGTGTCTTGGAAGACCACCCCTCCAACACCTTGCCGGGTTTTGTCGATCGCCTCACCACCTGGTTGCCCGGCATGATCGAGCACCGCTGTGGTGTCGGCGAACGCGGTGGCTTTTTCGAGCGCTTGCAAACAGGCACATGGTGCGGTCCCATCATGGAGCACGTCGCCATCGAGTTGCAAACCTTGGCGGGCATGCAAGTAGGTTTTGGCAAAGCCCGCGAAACCTCCAAGCGCGGCATTTACAAAGTGGTCATCCGCACCCGTCAAGAAGAAGTAGGCCGCGCCAGTTTCATGGCGGCGCGTGACCTGGTGATGGCCGCCATCAACGACACGCCGTTTGATTTGAAAGCCACGGTCCATCGCCTCAAGGCCATGGTCGACCGCTTGTGCTTAGGTCCCAGCACCGCTTGCATCGTGGACGCGGCCACGGACCACAAAATCCCTTCCATTCGCCTGACCTCGGGCAACCTGGTTCAACTCGGCTACGGCTCCAAGCAACGCCGCATTTGGACCGCAGAAACCGACCGCACCAGCGCCATCGCCGAAAGCATTTCCAGCGACAAAGACCTCACGAAAATGCTGCTCACCCAATGCGGTGTGCCCATCCCCACGGGTGAAATCGTGCACTCCGCTGAACAGGCTTGGAGCGTGGCACAAGACATCGGTTTGCCCGTTGCCGTCAAGCCCACCGACGCCAACCACGGACGCGGTGTCGCCCTCAACTTGCGCCAACGCGAAGACATCGAAGCCGCCTTTGTGATGGCGCAGCGCGAAGGCACTGACGTGATGGTCGAGCGCTTCATCCCGGGTGAAGAACACCGTTTGTTGGTGGTCGGCAACCGCGTGGTGGCCGCCTCCAAAGGCGAGACCGCCAAGATCAAAGGTGACGGCGTGCACACCGTGGCCGAACTCATTGAATTGCAAATCAACTCCGACCCACGCCGAGGTGAAGAAGAAGACTTTCCCTTGGACACGATCCGCTTGAAAGACTTGCCCACCGCCGTGCTGGAGTTGCAACGCCAAGGCTTGAGCTCCGACAGCATCCCCGAGAAAGACCGCGTTGCCATCGTGCAGCGCACCGGCAACATGGGCATCGACGTCACCGACGAGGTACACCCTGAAGTAGCGGCGGTGGTGGTGTTGGCTGCCCGCGTGATTGGTTTGGACATTGCTGGCATCGACTTGGTGGCGCAAGACATCAGCAAACCCTTGTTGGCCCAAGGCGGTGCCATCGTCGAGGTGAACGCAGGGCCAGGTTTGCTGATGCATTTGAAACCGGCTATTGGTCAACCGCGCCCGGTGGGTCAGGCCATCGTCTCGCATTTGTTCGACCCGCAACAAGCCACCCGCATCCCCGTGGTGGGCATCATGGGTCGCAGCCAAACAGCAGAGTTGGCGCACCTGGTGAGTTGGCTCATCCATCTCTCAGGTCGCCGCACCGGCTTGGCTTCTTCGCATGGTTTGTTCATGGACCAGCGTTTGGTTGACGCCAAAGATGCGCGTGTGTTTGAAGCCAGTCAACGTCTGTTGATCAACCGCGCCTTAGATGCCGCTGTGTTTGAAAACTCGCCGCTGCAAGTGCTGGAAGAAGGCTTGCCCTACGACCGTTGCCATGTGGGCGTGCTCACCGAGATGCCTGACGCCACCGGCTTGCAAGAACACGACATTCAAACGCCCGAGCAAGTGCGCACCGTGGTGCGCACCCAAATCGATTTGGTGCTGCCTGAAGGTGTCGCCGTGCTCAATGCGGAAGATGCGGCTGTGGTGGACCTCGCTGAGTTGTGCGACGGTGAAGTCATTTACTACGCAGCCCACACGGATGCACCCGTCATCAACCAACACCGCGCTGCCCAGGGCCGCGCTGTGTATTGCGCCAACGGCGAGGTGGTGTTGGCGCGTGGCCAAACCGAAACCGTGTTGCTGCAACTCGACTTCCCACCGATTGCGAAATTACTGAGCGAGGGTGGTATCAGCTTGCCCAATGTGCTGGCCGCCGTGGCTGTGGCTTGGGCGCTGGATTTGACACCCGACCTGATTCGTGCTGGTCTAAAAAACTACGGCCAACCTGCGGCCCCAACAAAGCCCCAAGTTGCAAGGAAGAAAGCCTGATGGAAGTCACCCGCACCCGCGCCCTGCGCGGACCGAATTTGTGGACACGCCACACCGCTGTTGAGGCCATGGTGCGTTGCGCACCTGGCTTGGAAAGCGATCTGAGCGCCGAGCAACAAGCGTTTGAAAAACGTCTGCGCCATTTGTTTCCCGGCTTGGGTCGTTTGCAACCCGGCGAAAGCAGTGGCCCACTCAGCATGGCGCATGCTTTGGAAGCGGTTGGCTTGCATTTGCAAATTCAGGCGGGTTGCCCGGTCACGTTCAGCCGAACCACGGCCACCCCTGATGAAGGTTTGTTTCAAGTGGTGGTCGAATATTCGGTCGAGCAAGTTGGCAAATTGGCCCTGAGCTTGGCCGCGTTCAACGCACAAGGTTTCGATGTTGATCAAGCGCTGAACGATTTGCGCGAGTTGGACGAAGACCTGCGTTTGGGGCCTTCCACCAGCTCCATCGTCGATGCGGCCTTGGCGCGTGGCATTCCTTTTCGCCGTTTGTCCGATGGCAGCTTGGTGCAGTTTGGCTGGGGCAGCAAACAACGCCGCATCCAAGCCGCTGAAACCGACTTCAGCAGCGCCATTGCCGAGTCCATCGCGTAAGACAAAGAGCTGTCGAAAAAACTCTTGCAAGCCGCTGGTGTGCCTGTGCCCATGGGTCGCCCGGTGTTGGACGCCGAAGACGCGTGGATGGCCGCGCAAGAGATTGGTTTGCCGGTGGTCATCAAGCCGCGTGACGGCAACCAAGGCAAGGGTGTGGCGGTGAATTTAAAAACCCGCGAAGAAGTCATGGAAGGTTTCAAAAACGCTTTGGAATACCGCGACGACATCTTGGTGGAAAGCTACCTGCCCGGCAGCGATTACCGCTTGCTCGTGGTGGGGGACAAGATGGTGGCCGCCGCCCGCCGCGAGCCCCCATTGGTGGTGGGCGACGGCACGTCATCCGTGCGCCAATTGGTGGACAAAGTCAACTCAGACCCGCGTCGTGGCGATGGCCACGCCACGTCTCTCACCAAAATCCGCTTCGATGACATTGCCCTGGCCCGCCTGAAAGAGCATGGTCTGAATGCCGACAGCGTGCCCGCCAAAGGTGCACGTGTCGTGTTGCGCAACAACGCCAATTTGTCCACCGGCGGCACCGCCACCGACGTGACCGACGACGTGCATCCCGAGGTGGCGTCACGTGCGGTGATGGCCGCGCAAATGGTCGGGCTGGATGTGTGCGGTGTGGATGTGGTGGTCGAATCGGTGCTCAAACCACTGGAAGAACAACACGGCGGCATTGTGGAAGTGAATGCCGCGCCAGGATTGCGCATGCATTTGCAGCCCTCGTTTGGCAAGGGCCGCGATGTCGGCAGCGCCATCATCGACACCATGTTTGCCAACGGCGAAGATGGCCGCATTCCCCTGATTGCGGTCACCGGCACCAATGGCAAAACCACCACCGTGCGTTTGTGTGCCCATTTGCTTCGTTCAGATGGCTTGCGCGTAGGCATGACCAACACCGACGGCGTGTATGTGAATGGCTTGCAACTCGACACCGGCGACTGCAGCGGCCCGCGCAGCGCCCGCAGCGTGTTGATGCACCCGGATGTGGACGCGGCTGTGCTGGAAACCGCACGCGGCGGCATGTTGCGCGAAGGCTTGGCCTTTGACCGCTGTCATGTGGCGGTGGTCACCAACATTGGTGCGGGCGACCACTTGGGCTTGAACTACATCAGCACGGTGGAAGACTTGGCGGTCTTGAAGCGCGTCATCGTGCAAAACGTGGCGCCCAACGGCATGGCGGTGCTGAATGCCGCCGACCCGATGGTGGTGGCCATGGCCCCCAATTGCCCGGGCCAAGTCACCTTCTTTGCCATTGACCCGCACAACCCCACCCTGGCCACCCACCGTGCCCAAGGCAAGCGGGTGCTGTATGTGGAGGATGGCCACATCATTGCCAAAGAAGGCGCACAGCAAGTGCGGATTTCACTGGCCGAAGTGCCGCTCACACAAAAAGGCGCCATCGGTTTCCAAGTGGAAAACGCCATGGCCTCGATTGGTGCGGCCTGGGCCTTGAATTTATCCTGGGCCAACATCTGTCAAGGCTTGTCCAACTTTGTCAGCGACACCCAAGGCGTGCCCGGTCGCTTCAACATGTTCAATCACAGGGGTGCCACCATCATTGCCGACTATGGCCACAACCCCGACGCCATCAAGGCGCTGGTGCAAGCCGTCAGCAACCTGCCGGCCAAGCACCGCAGCGTGGTCATCAGCGGCGCTGGGGACCGGCGCGATGAAGACATCCGCGAGCAAACCCGTCTGATTGGCAGTGCGTTCGAGCGCGTGGTGTTGTTTGAAGATGCCTGCCAACGGGGCCGCGCCGATGGCGAAGTGTTGGCCTTGCTGCGCGAAGGCTTGAATGGCGCAACACGCACCACCGACATCAGTGAAATTCATGGCGAGTTCATTGCCATCGATCATGCACTGGCTCAGCTAGAAGCAGGCGACCTGTGCTTGATCTTGATTGATCAGGTGCAAGAGGCCTTGGCGCACATTGCGCAGCGTGTGGCTGAGAACGCTTAAAACACTGCGTGGTCTCCTCGGGCTGGGGCTGCGCCACGCTCTAGCCATTGCGCATATGCCTCTATCAGGGTGTGGGTGCCATGTGAGGGCGTGGCGTCAGCGTCATAGCGCAGCGTGTCTGGGTTCCAGATCAACATTGATTCTGTCGCGTAGTAACGCCCAATGCGAGCCAACTCGGCCTTGTCAGCCAGCACAGGGATCAGCTTGCCCAGCGAACTCAGCACC
Source organism: uncultured Burkholderiales bacterium (assembly GCA_937891045.1). Next base: position 27,960 of record CALBEV010000183.1, read on the forward strand.
GCAATGACGACGTCCAACAGCGCCACAGGGACGCTTTTGAACTTGGGGGGGCGCCCCAGCAGCTTGAACAAGGCTTCGCCTTGTTGCCGCGGCGTGATGGCCGGTCCGGGACCACCAATGGGCAAGATGCGGTTGAACTTGTCCGGGTCGGTGAGACAGCTGGCCATGAAATCGGCCAAGTCTTCGTCGCTGATGGGTTTGCAGGCTGTGGCTTGACCATCTCCGAACAACAAAAATGGTTTGCCGTTTTTCACCCGTTGCAACTGTCCCGACAAGGATTTGAAAAAAGCCGTTGGTCGAACGATGGCGTAACACAAGCCCGACTGCATCAGTTGTTGCTCGAAGGCCAGCTTGGCCTGCTGAAATGCCAGCTTTGGCTTTTGAACACAGATGGCTGAGAGCAGCACAAACTGCTTCACGCCAGCCCGCTTGGCAGCATTCAGCACATCCAGATGAGCCTGGTGGTCAACCCGCCATGCATCTTGGGGGCTGCCTGTTCTCGAAGCCATGCAAGACACCACCGCATCAAACCGCTCTTGGGCTAAAACATCACGCTCTAACGCAACCGCGTCACAAGGATCGACCCAACGCAAACTGGTTCCACTTAAAAGCGATTGAATGTGTTGCCAAGCTGACTCGGCCATGCGGTCGGGGCGAGGCCGAAGCACACAAACCACCTCATGGCCTTGGCGTGAAAGCGCCTGGGCCGTGGCAGAGCCTATGGTGCCAGTCGCACCCAACAACATCACACGCAAAGGCTGAACGGTCATGCGTGAATGGGCAGGTGCAATGCGGGATCAGCTGTTTCTGTTGACGATCACGATCAAGGTGACAACGATGCTGATCACCACAGAAAAACCGATGATGCCCGCAGCGTAAATCATGGCCGCTTTGTCTTTGATTTGGAGAGGGGTAAATGATTTCATCTGATGATTCTCTCACCCCTCCCTTGCATGAGCCATTTGGGTAAAGCCTTGTTTTCTGTCCAAAACAAGGCCAAGCAGCCCAGACCGGGCAAGCGCTGCAACTAAGCCGCCAGATGAACCCGCCGACGCGCCACCGCGGCCACGCCCTGCTCGTCGAGCATCCATTGCAAAGGCTCTGAAGCGAGTTGCAGCGCCAAACGCCGCGCTTGCACTGGCAAGGCGCAGGACGCAGACCGGCCCAACATCTGCAGCACCCAATCGGGCATCAAGTCGAATGAGGATTCCAGCACCAAGCCCATGAACGGCTTGTCCAGCACGTCCGTCGGATAAGACGCGATCAGCCCCACCACTTCTTGCGCCCGCTCGTCAAACCGCAGCTCGGCTTGGTAGCTGCGCATCTGCCCTTCAGCAGCCGCCACGGTGCTTGGCAAATCCACGCCACCCAGCAAATGGCCCAGCACCGCCATTTCAGCCATGTACTGGTCGGCCTCGGCGGGGCTCAGCGGGGTTTTGGCGAGGTGTTGGTAGGCGGCCAAAAAAGACGTGGCCTCCACCAAATGCACCCAATTGAGGAGCACTGGTTCGTTGGCCACATAGGGACGACCTTGCAAGTCGGTGCCGGTGATGCGGCTGTGGATGGCATTGACCCGCTGAATGGCTTTCATGGCGAAAGCTTCACTGCCGTAGGTGGTGGCCGCCACAAAAAATGCGGTGCGGCTGAGTCGGTCTTTGAGTTTGTCGCGGAATTGGGAATGGTCCCAGACGGCGGCCAAGGCGCGTGGATGCAAGGCTTGCACGATGAGTGAGGACAAACCGCCAACCATCATGGCCGTGAAGTGTGCATGGACCCGCCACACCATGCTGGCAGGCCCAAACAGGCCTGGATCACCCGCAGGAACGGCAAAGTCCTCCAAGGAGGACTTTGTTGAACCTGTGATCGCTCTGAGCCTCTCGCCAATGGCGAAGAAAGCCAGTTGTTTGAGGGTGTCAGTGGCCATGTTGGCCATTAGATCATTTGGCGGTGGATTCGCTGTTCATCGCCACACGCTTGTCGCAAGCATTGTTGGTGATGGTGCGGTCGTGGTCGATCATGGGATTGTAGAAGGACAGGTTGGTGAAGCTGGTTTCAGCAGCGCGCACAGGCAAGCGACCGTTGCTGGTGATGACGGCGAAATCAGCCAAAGCCAGAGTTTGGTCAGCGCAGTTCACAACGTAATCGATTTGTTGAACGCCGCTTTGGCCCATGTCGTGGAACTCACGCACTTTGGTGAAACCCTTGGTGGTGTTGGCAGCAACCATCGACCATGTGTCTTTGGATGAAGCGACCATGAAAGCGCTTTCTTTGTCAGACATGACAGCAGCCTTGTCGTTGCCAGCGAAAGCAACATTGGAGAGCAGCAGACCGGCGATGAGAGCGTATTTGTTGAACATGGTGAACATCCTTGAGGTTGAATTTGAAAACTGAAGAGGTTTTTTGCGAAAGCGATGGATGTAATTTAACAGATGAACATGTTTTGTCAACGAAATATCAGGGCAATCCCTGTATTTTTCATAGAATTATGCCTATATTTGAGAAATACATAGACAATACCTATACAAAATGCGGGTTTTCCCTAGATTGAGCCCCAAAAGGCCGTTTTGGGCCCGGCTATGGAGGCTGGAACCCACGAAATAAGACAGTCCAACTCAACCAGTTTGGGCGGAGGTTTGACCAAACTAGATGTCTTGATAGACAGAACAAACCTACTTGGTTAAAATTTACCTTGGAAAAACACACGCCCCATTACAAATTACCACGCGAAAAGCGCTCAAGGTCAAGCCATTTACTTGAAGCTGACCGTGATTGAGGAAGTTCTGATCGTTTCTTTCAAGGAGTTGTCATCATTAAATGCCCAGCCTGCGGTGCCGCCGAATTGACGCACGACACCCGAGAAGTGCCCTATACCTATAAAGGTAAAACCACTCAAATACCGAACGTCCAAGGCGACTTTTGCCCTGCTTGTGGTGAAATTGTTTTGACCCAAGCGCATGGCGACCGTTACAGCGAATTGATCGGGGCATTTCAGCGCCAAATCAACGCCACTTATATTGATCCGACATTTATCGCCAATGTGCGCAAGAAACTCACCCTCGACCAGAGAGAAGCCGCTGAAATATTTGGCGGCGGCGTTAATGCCTTTTCTCGCTATGAAACAGGTAAAACCAAACCCCCGCTGTCATTGGTCAAGTTACTCCAAGTTCTGGACAAGCATCCTGAATTGATCCATGAAGTTCGGGCGTCTTCCAATGTTTAGATTTCAAACATCAAATTGACAAAATAAACCCAGCTTCATTAACAATTGATGGTGGCTTGAATCCATTCCCCACTTAGTGGCAACTTTTAAGTTATTCATCGCCCACCCCTTGCCGCCAATACCGCCTGTTTTGCGCCCGCTCACACAGCACCCTCTCGGGGTCGTCGCTGCGCCAGGTCATGGCACCGCATGAGGGCGAAAGCCGCACGCCAATGCCGCGCTGCACATAGCGCTGCAACACCTGCTGCGCGGGGTGGCCGTAGCGGTTGCGGTAGCCCATTTGGAACAAGGCCCAGCTCGGTTGCACCGCCTCGATGAAGGATTCGGTGGACGATGTTTTGCTGCCGTGGTGCGGCACCACCAACACATCGGCCCGCAGTTGTGCACCTGCGCGTTGCAACAAGGCTTGTTCTTGAAAGGCTTCAATATCCCCGGTGAGCAGCGCCACGTGGGCGCCTGCGCTGATGCGCAGCACACAACTTCGCGCATTCGGCGACCACGGCAAGGCATAGTCCTGGGCCAGTGGGTGCAGCACTTCAAATTGAACGCTGTCCCATTGCCAAGCCTGCCCTGCTTCACAACGCTGCATGGGCCATTGGCCAAACAAAGCTTGACCGTGCACGATGGAGGTCAACACCCGCACTTGGGGCTGCAGTTTTTGCACCGACATGGCACCGCCGGTGTGGTCGCTGTCTTGGTGACTCAATACCAAGGTGTCCAGCCGCTCGTTGCTTCGTTGCAGCAAGGGCAGCAAGACACGTTGACCGGCATCGCTGTCGCTGCCAAACCGCGGCCCGGTGTCAAACAACAAGCTGTGTTGCGCGGTGCGCACCAACACCGCATTGCCTTGGCCCACATCAGCGGCCAGCAACTCAAACTGACCAGGCAAAGGCCGCTCCACCGGCCACAGCAAACACGGCAGCACCAAGCCCAGGCCCCAAACACGCTGCCGCCAAGGCTTGGGATAAGCCACTAAAGCACCGCCTGCCAGACCCACAGCGGCCAACCACCAAGGCGGTTGTGCCACATGCCACACCGCCCAAGGCCAGACGGACATGGGCTGCAACACCGCACACAGCGCTTGCAAACTCAGGCTGCACAACTGCCACAGCGGCGACCACAACGTACCCAAAAACGCCAGCGGCGTGACCACCAAGGTGACCCAGGGAATGGCGAACAGATTCACCAACAAACCCACCACCGACAACTGCTGAAACAACAACACGCAAAGCGGCGCCAAGCACACGCTGATGTGCATTTGTTCCTTCAACAGATGCACAGCTTGTTGACGCAGTCTTTGCCACCGGGTGGGTGACCGCTTTGCATCAGAAATGGATGGGGTGCCCAAGAACAAAACACCCACAGCGACAAAACTCAGCCAAAACCCGGCTTGCATCAGGGCCCATGGGTCGAGACACAACACCGCCACCATAGCCCACAACCATTGCGTCAACAAAGGCCAGCGCAATGCCCGAAAGCGCAAGGCACAGACCACGGCCAGCATCACCACGGTGCGTTGTGCTGGCACCCCCCAACCACTGAACAAGGCATAAACGGCAGCACACAGCAGCCCGCCCCACAGTGCCGCCCATGGCGCTGGGACATGCAAACACCAAGAGCGGCCCCACGACCCACTGACACGCCACAACTGAAGCACCAACCACCGAGCCACCCAAGCCCACAAGGTGATGTGCAAACCCGAGATGCTCATCAAATGCGCGATGCCGGTGATGCGAAACAGATCCCAGTCGGCGCGTTCAATCGCTGCTTGGTCGCCCATCAGCAGGGCGCCTATCAGCCCAGCCCAGCGCGGCTCGCTGACTGTTTGGCCGATGCGCTGTCTTGTGCTTTGGCGCAATTGTTCGATGGGAAATTGCCAGGTGGCTTCTAAGCGCTGTGCGGGCCGGTCTTTGGTGCCGTCACGCACATGGCCGCTGGCCTGCAGGCCTTGCTCCCACATCCACAGTTCTGCATCAAAACCGCCGGGGTTGGCCAAACCATGCGGTCGCTTCAAACGCACGGTGAATTGCCAAGGCTCACCCGCTTGCACATCGGGCAAAGCCTTGCGCTCGCCGCCGCCGATTTGGTTGTACCAAGCCAGTTGAATTGAGCTTGGCAGGGGCACGGCTTGAGCATCGCTTTCGCGCTGTGCGCTGTTCACTTCAAAGCGAAACCGCAACCCATCCGTGTGCCACTGCGGCATGGCGGCCACCACACCGCTGATGCGCAAATTCACACCTTCCAGCGATGGGGCCAAGCTTTGCGATTGAAACCACAGTGCGCGACAGCCGACGCTGGCGAAAGCGATGCAAGCCACCAGCAGCATGGTGGCCAAGAGTTTGAAAACATGGAGATGCTTGGCTGGGCCTGGCACTGAACTTGTGGCGTGGTTTGCAAGGCTGGTTTGCCGCTGATCTGGCGAACAGCGCAACAACCCACCAAACAGAACAAGCACCACCAACAAGCCCGCGCCATACAACCAAGCGGGCCACAGCACCGGCTGAAACAACTGCGCAGCGGTTCCAAGCACCCATGCCAGCAGCAAAGGACTTAAAAAATGAACATGGGGAACGTCACGCAGCAACCGAGTCCTTCCAGCAGTGCTTGGCCAACAAGGTCAAGCGGGAAGGACACTGTAGAAAAAACTATCAGGGTTCGGGTTTAGCGCAAACCTGTTTTTTAAGAAGTGCCAGGTACGAACCGGGTCGGATGGCGGCGTCGCGTGGCCGCCAGTCGGCCGCCTCGTAAAAAGCCACTTCACGGCCTTTGCCCTCGGTTCTGGCGTAAAAACTTTCAGACAATTTGATGAACGAGTCGGTTTTGCAATGGATGCGCCAACGGGCCATTGAAGATTGGTAATCCTCACCGTTTGGCGCTTTGGTGGCCTCGCCCAAATTGGTCATGGTCCATGCATAACGATGGATATGCACGGAACGCACCGTTTCATTGTCCCAGGCATAGGTGATGTCCTCGTCCTTCAGCAACTCAGCCCATTCGGCATGGGCAACGCTGGCAGTGGCCATGCAGATGGACAAAAGCAGGTTCCAACGAAGAAGAGAAAAGAGTTTCATGATGGGATGAATCGACTGAATTGGCCCAATCTTGAATCCATAGCGGTAACGCAAAACCACATGAGGCGTGAATTTGAGCAAGCCGCCCGTGAACAGAAACCCGCCTAAGGTGAAGAAAAAGAATCGCAAACGCATGGTGATCAAAAATAGAGAGGAACACGCCGCAAAACGACACCATCGTGTGAATCGACACCAGCTCAGTGACCTTGACCCAAGCTGTTTCCAAGGCCAACGCTGACAAAGCTTTTAAACTGTGCCACATCCCCGAACTTGAAAGCAAACACCATGTCCATCCACCAACGCCTGCAAGCCCTCAACATCCAACTCCCACCTGTGTCCGCCCCAGCCGCGGCCTATGTGCCTTATGTGCAAACCGGCCATTTGGTTTTCATCAGCGGCCACATTGCCAAACAAGATGGCAAGCCTTGGGTCGGTCAACTCGGAACCAACATGGACACCGAGACTGGCAAGCTGGCGGCCAAAAGTGTCGCCATCGACTTGCTAGGCACCTTGAGCGCGGCCTGTGGTGACGATTTGCACCGCGTGAAACGCATTGTGAAAGTGATGAGTTTGGTGAATTCCAGCCCCACGTTCACAGAGCACCATGTGGTGACCAACGGCTGCAGCGAACTGTTGGCCCACATCATGGGCGAAGCAGGCGCCCATGCCCGCAGCGCCTTTGGAGTGGCCCAGTTGCCGATGGGCGCTTGTGTCGAGATCGAGTTGATTGCTGAACTGCACTAAGCCAAGCCGCACCATTGCGTGCGGCAAAAACGTGTCTTAGTTCGTTGCAGGCTTGAGCCTTCTCCACAGTCGCGAAACCAGCAACCCAAAATCGTCCACATACAAATACACCGCCGGAATCACCAACAAGCTGAGGAAGGTGGAAGTGATCAGGCCGCCGATGACGGACACCGCCATTGGCGAGCGGAAACTGCCATCCGATGAGCCCCAACCCGCAGCAATGGGCAACATGCCCGCACCCATGGCGATGGTGGTCATGACAATCGGTCGGGCGCGTTTTTGGCAAGCATCCATCAAGGCATCGAAGCGGTTCAGACCATGGTCACGTTGCGCCACGATGGCGTACTCGACCAACAAAATCGAGTTCTTTGTGGCCACGCCCATGAGCATGATGAGGCCAATGAGCGAAGGCATTGAAAAGCTTTTGCCAGCCAACAACAAAGCCACGAAAGCGCCCCCCAAAGACAAGGGCAAAGCCGCCAAAATGGTGACCGGGTGCAACACGCTCTTGAACAACAGCACCAACACCAAGTAAATGCACAAAATGCCGGTCAGCATGGCCAGCGCAAAACTGGCGAACAGCTCTTCCATGATTTCAGCGTCACCCACTTCCACCAACTTGATACCGGGGGGCAGTTGTTTGGCAGAAGGCAATTCACGCACCAATTGCTTCACATCGCCCAAGCCCAAACCAGAGAGTTCAATTTGGAATTGGATGTTGCGCTCGCGATTGTAGCGGTCAATGATGGCCGGACCACCGCTGGGCTCCAAGGTGGCCACCTCAGCCAACAAGACCGGGCCTTTGCTGCCAGGCACGGTGAGGCGTCCGAGCAAGTCCAAATCTTGGCGGGCACTGTCGGCCAGTTTCACCATGATGGGCACTTGACGTTGCGCCAAGTTCAGTTTGGGCAAAGCGGCGTCATAGTCACCCACCGTGGCAATGCGCAAGGTGTCGCCAATGGCGGCGCTGGTCACACCCAAATCAGCAGCACGGGCAAAATCAGGACGCACTGCAATTTCTTGTCTCACCAAGCTTGCGCTGGAAGTGACCGAACCCAAGCCTGGAATGGTGCGCAAATCGCGCTCAAACCCAGTGGCGGTTTCTTGCAATGCGTTCGGGTCGTCACCCGTGAGCATGATCAGGTATTTTTCGCCTGATGCTCCCAAGCCCACCTTGGTGCGCACGCCTGGAATGTCCGACAACAATTCGCGGATTTGGTTTTCAATCACACCCTTGCGCGGACGTTCACCACGCGCGGTCAATTGGATCGTGAGCGTGGCCATGCGGGTTTCGGCAGCACTTTGCGCCATGCCCGGGTCAGAGCCTGCGGAGCCGCCACCAATGGTGGTGTAGACCGTTTGGATGTCCGAAATTTTGCTGATACGCAAACGCACATCTTCAGCGGTTTGCTGGGTTTGAGACAAAGAGGTGCCAGGGGGAAGTTCCAAATACACCTGGGTTTGTGAATTGTCATCCGGAGGGATAAAGCCGGTGGGCAACAACGGAATCAAGGCGAGTGAGCCGACAAAAAAAGCCGCCGCACCCAGCGCTGTCCAGAAACGGTGATTCAAGCACCAACGCACGGTGCGCAAATAACTGGGCATCCAAAACGGCACGGGCGCCGGTTTGTTGGTGGCCCGGAGCATGTAGGCCGCCATCATCGGTGTGAGCATTCGCGCCACCACCAAGGATGCAAACACTGCCAGGGCCGCAGTCCAACCAAACTGCTTGAAGAATTTACCTGGCACCCCACTCATGAAGGCGGTGGGCAAGAACACGGCCACCAAGGTGAAGGTGGTGGCAATCACCGCCAAGCCAATTTCATCGGCGGCCTCCATGGCAGCTTTGAACGGGGTCTTACCCATGTGCAAATGCCGCTCGATGTTTTCCACTTCCACAATGGCGTCGTCCACCAAGATACCCACTACCAAGGACAGCGCCAACAAACTGATGACATTGATGGAAAAACCCAAGTACCACATGCCCACAAACGCCGGAATGACCGACAAAGGAAGGGCCACGGCAGACACGAAGGTGGCACGCAGATCGCGCAAGAACAACCAGACCACCAACACCGCCAACACCGCACCTTCGTACAGCAGCACCAAGGATGCTTGGTATTCCTCTTCCACCGGTGTCACAAAGTCAAACGCGGTATTGATCTCGACGTCCGGGTGGTTGGCACGCAGTTCGGTGAGCGCTTTTTGCACAGCAGCACCCACTTCCACTTCACTGGCGCCACGGCTGCGGGTGATCTCAAAACCCACCACGGGTTTGCCATTCAAGTAAGCGGCAGAACGCTGCTCGGCGATGGTGTCGGTCACCTCTGCGATGTCGCGCAATCGAATGCGCCCGCCCTGACCGACCGACAACTCCAAGTCGGCCAATTCAGCCGCAGAGCCGACCGTCGCCAAGGTCCGCATCGGTTGCTCGCTGCCACCCAAGTCGGTGCGCCCACCAGCGCTTTCGCTTTGCACTTGTTTGAGTTGACGCGACACATCAGCAGCAGAAATACGCAAAGCCTGCATGCGCACAGGGTCCAGGGCAATGGCCACTTCACGTTTCACACCGCCAACACGAGCGACTGCTCCCACACCTTTGACCGACAACAAACGACGCGCCACGGTTTGATCCACGAACCAGCTCAAACCCTCAGGGTCCAAATTGGGGGAAGAAATGGTGAAGGCCAGCACTGGTGTGCCCGCAAAGTCGAGTTTGCGCACCGAGGGCTCCAGCATGTCAGCAGGCAGGTCGCCCCGCACGCCATTGACCGCCGAACGTATTTCATCCAAGGCTTCTTGCACCGGTTTTTCGATGCGAAATTCAGCGGTGACCAGCACCGCGCCGTCTTGCACCTTGGTGTAAATGTTTTTCAGTCCCTGCACCGAAACCACGGCGTTTTCAATCTTGCGGGCCACCTCGGTTTCCATTTGTCCGGGCGCAGCACCTGGCAAAGCAGCTGAAATGATGATGGTGGGCAAATCCAGATCGGGGAAGTTCTGCACCTTCATGCTCTTGAAGGCCAACATACCGGCCAAGCTCAGCAAGATGAACAGCACCACCGATGGAACGGGGTTGCGGATGGACCATGCGGAAACGTTCATGGCACCACTTTCACGAGGTCACCAGCGGTGAGAAAACCGGCACCGCGCACCACCACCTTGGCATCATCGGGCAGCCCTTGGGTGATCTCCAACATGTCACCTTGGCGCCGACCCACGGTCACTTTGTAAAGCTTGGCGCGTTGATCGGCACCCACCACAAACACCTGTTGGAAACCGTCACGAACCACTACCGATTGCTGCGGCACCAACTTGGCGGCGGTGCTGCCAAACTCAAATTCACCCCGGGTGAACATGCCGGGTTTCAAGACACCCAAAGCAGAAGCGGGCAAATCCACATACACCACGCCGGTGCGGTTTTGCACATCCACCGTGGGCGCCACCATGCGCACCGTGCCATTCACTTCGCCTTGGGGCATGGTGCTGATGCGCACTTTTTGGCCGGGCTTGACGCGGAACAATTCGGTGGACACCAAATCGGCACGCCACTCCAGGCGGTTGCCACGCACCAACTTGAACAACTCGGTGCCCACACCCACGACCGCACCGACACTGGCGGTGCGGGCTGAAATGACGCCGTTGTCAGGCGCTTTCACCTGGGTTTGGCGCAGCAAAAGTTCTTGCATGGCTAACGCCACTTGCGCAGACTCGACACGCGCTTTGGCGGTGGCTTCGGCGGTCTGGTATTGGTTGAACTGTTGGGCACTGATGACGCCGCTGGGTTGCAAAGCCCGGGCGCGGTCGGCATTGGCCTGGGTTTCCGAGGCCACGGCTTTGGCTTCATTCAAGGCAGCTTTGGCTTGATTGATGCCAGCTTGGACGGTTTCAGTGGCGAACACCGCCAGCACCTGTCCTGCTTTCACTTGATCGCCCACGTTCACGCGGACTTCGGTGAGGCGCAAGCCGCCAATTTCAGCGCCGATGCTGGCTTCTTGCCAAGCGGCGACTGTACCGTTGGCGCTCAGGCGTTGGCTGAGATTTTGACTTTGCACTGAAGTGACGGTGACCGTCATGGCAGGCCGTGGTGACGCCGCTTTGTCCGTGTCTGGTTTGGTTTGGGCATGGGCCATGCTGAAACCCAGTGCCAAGACAACAACAACCCAGTGCTGCTTGATGCAGCCCCATTTTTGACTCACTTGCATACGACCTGCTTTCAATACAAAAAATTATTCAACGCGTAAAACATGGGTTGGTTTGAAGCCGAAATCTGCGGCCTTGCCTTTGCGGGCCCGCGAACCCTTGGCATTGTTCAGGCTTCTGATTTCCAGTGCTTCCGCGCGGTCTTTGCCGCCTCGACCCACACCGAGGATGCTGATGCTGCGGGTGTAGGCAGCCGCACCAGCCAAGCTGTCTTTGGCATCCAAATCCATCAGCATCAAGCCGCGACCGCCTTTTTCCATGGCTTTGAGTTCGCCAATGTCGAAGGTGAGGATGCGACCACCAGCCGAGGCACAGGCCACATGGGTGGCAATCGGCAGGGGCGTGGCACCATTGCCGCCGCCCACCAAGGACGGCACGCACAAGGTTTCGCCTTCGGCCAAATTGATGAAGGCCTTGCCACCTTTGTTGCGTGAAATGAGGTTGTCGATGCAACACACAAAGCCATAGCCACCCGAGCCGCTGAGCAACAAGGTGAGCGTGGCGGGACCCGCGAAGTAATGCACCAACTGCGTGCCGGATTCGACATCCACCAGCGTGGTGACCGGCTGACCATCGCCCCTCGCACCGGGCAAGGACGCCACCGGCACCGAATAGACCCGACCATTCGAGCCAAACGCAATGAGTTGATCGACGGTGCGGCACTCGAAGGTGTCGTAGAGCTCGTCACCCGCTTTGAAGGCGAAGCTGCTGGGGTCGTGGCCATGGCCGGTGCGAGCACGCACCCAGCCTTTGTCCGACACCACCACGGTGACCGGCTCGTCAATCACTTTCACTTCCGCCACGGCTTTTTTCTCGGCCTGAATGAGTGTGCGGCGATCGTCGGCAAAGGTTTTGGCGTCCGCCTCGATTTCTTTCACCATCAGGCGGCGCAGCGATGTGGCGCTGCCCAAAATGTCTTCCAGCTTGCCTTGCTCTTCGCGCAATTCTTTGAGCTCTTGCTCGATCTTGATGGCTTCCAAACGCGCCAATTGGCGCAGGCGGATGTCCAAAATATCGTCGGCTTGGCGCTCTGACAGCTTGAAACGTTCGATGAGTGCGGGCTTGGGTTCGTCGCTGTGGCGAATGATGCGAATCACTTCGTCGATGTTGAGCAACACCAACTGACGGCCTTCCAAAATATGGATCCGCGCCAGCACTTTGTCTAAGCGGAACTGCGAGCGGCGCTGCACCGTGGTTTGGCGAAACGCAATCCACTCCTCCAGCATTTGGCGCATGGTCTTGGGCACGGGCCGACCGTCCAAACCCACCATCGTCAAGTTGATGGACGACGAACTTTCCAAGCTGGTGTGGGCCAGCAAACTGGTGATGAGTTCTTGTTGTTCGATGGTGCGGGTTTTGGGTTCAAACACCAAACGAACGGGCGCGTCTTTGCTCGACTCGTCGCGCACACCGTCGAGCACCGCCAAGATGGTGGCCTTGAGCATGGTTTGCTCGGGGCTGAGCGCCTTTTTGCCGGTCTTCACCTTGGGGTTGGTGAGCTCTTCAATTTCTTCCAGCACTTTTTGGCTGCTGACACCGGGTGGCAATTCGTTGACCACCAACTGCCATTGACCCCGCGCCAAGTCTTCGATCACCCAACGCGCCCGCACTTTGAGCGACCCCCGACCAGTTGCATAGGCGTCTGAAATGTCCGAGGCGCTGCTGATGATTTGACCGCCACCGGGGTAATCCGGTCCGGGCAAGAGCGTCAGCAATTCTTCGTGGCTGAGCTTGGGGTTTTTGATGAGCGCCACACAGGCATCGGCCACTTCGCGCAGGTTGTGGCTGGGGATTTCGGTGGCCATGCCCACGGCGATGCCGCTGGCACCATTCAGCAATGCAAACGGCAAACGGGCGGGCAAATGCTTGGGCTCTTCGGTGGAGCCGTCGTAGTTGGGCTGAAAGTCCACCGTGCCTTCGTCAATCTCGTCGAGCAACAAACTGGTGATACGGGCCAAACGTGCTTCGGTGTAGCGCATGGCCGCTGCACCATCGCCATCGCGCGAACCAAAATTGCCTTGGCCGTCAATCAGGGGGTAGCGCTGCGAGAAGTCTTGCGCCATGCGCACCAAGGCGTCGTAGGCGGCGCTGTCGCCATGCGGGTGGTAACGGCCCAGCACATCGCCCACCACACGTGCACTTTTCACAGGCCTTGCGCCTACGGCACCGTTGGGTCCGCCAAAGCCCAAGCCCATGCGCGACATGGAATACAAAATGCGCCGCTGTACTGGTTTTTGGCCATCGCAGACATCGGGCAAAGCGCGGCCTTTGACCACGCTCAAGGCGTATTCCAGGTAGGCACGTTGGGCGTAGTGGCCCAGTGCGATGCCGTCGTCCGACTCGGACGAGGCGTTCAAATCAACAACAGGTGTGTCACTCATGGTCAAACATCAATCTCGATGGCGTCGCCATGCAACTCCATCAGTTCACGCCGCGCTGCGGCCTCGCCCTTGCCCATCAATTGGGTGATCAGGCCCTCGGTTTGGGCAAAGTCCAACACGCCCAACTGCACCGGCAACAAGCGGCGTGTATCGGGGTTCAAGGTGGTGTCCCAGAGTTGCTCGGCATTCATCTCGCCCAAGCCTTTGAAACGGCTGATGCTGCATTTGTCACGCGGCACGCCGTCTTTGGCGCATTTGTCCAAGATGGCGGTCAGTTCACCTTCGTCCAAGGCGTACATCTTGGCCGCAGGCTTTTTGCCGCGAGCCGGTACATCCACCCGAAACAAGGGTGGCCGCGCCACATACACATGTCCGGCTTCAATCAGTTTGGGGAAATGCCTGAAAAACAAAGTGAGCAAGAGCACTTGGATGTGCGAGCCATCGACATCGGCGTCACTCAAGATGCAGACTTTGCCGTAGCGCAGACCGCTCAGGTCGGGCGTGTCGTTGGGGCCGTGCGGGTCCACGCCAATGGCCACCGACATGTCGTGCACTTCGTTGTTGGCAAACAAGCGGTCGCGCTCGACTTCCCAGGTGTTGAGCACCTTGCCGCGCAGGGGCAGGATGGCTTGGCTTTCTTTGTCGCGGCCCATCTTGGCGCTGCCACCGGCGCTGTCGCCTTCCACCAAAAACAATTCGTTGTGCGCCAAGTCGCGGCTTTCGCAATCGGTCAGCTTGCCGGGCAACACGGCCACACCCGAGCCTTTGCGCTTTTCCACTTTCTGACCGGCTTTTTGGCGCAGCTGCGCGGCACGGATGACCAATTCGGCCAGCTTTTTGCCGTAATCCACATGCTCGTTCAGCCACAAATCCAAGGCTGGTTTGACAAAACTAGACACCAAGCGCACGGCGTCCCGCGAGTTCAAGCGCTCTTTGATTTGGCCTTGAAATTGGGGGTCGAGGACTTTGGCGCTGAGCACAAAACTGGCGCGGGCGAAAACGTCTTCAGGCAACAACTTGACGCCTTTGGGCAGCAAAGCGTGCAGGTCGATGAAGCTTTTCACGGCGTTGAACAAGCCGTCGCGCAAGCCGCTTTCGTGGGTGCCGCCCGCGCTGGTGGGAATCAGGTTCACATAGCTTTCGCGCACCGGTGCGCCGTCTTCGGTGAAGGCCAAGCACCATTGGGCACCCTCGCCTTCGGCAAAACTGTCATGGCCTTCATCCGCAAAGCCTTCACCCTCAAACAAAGGAATGAACGGGTCGTGGCTCAGGGTCTGCATCAGGTAGTCGCGCAGACCGCCTTTGTAGAGCCAGGTTTGGCTGTCTTTGGCCTTTTCTTGCACCAGCGTGACGCTGACACCCGGCATCAGTACCGCTTTGCTGCGCAGCAAATGGATGAGTTCGCCCAATGGCAGGTTGGCTGATTCGAAGTACTTGGCGTCCGGCCAGACCCGCACCACCGTGCCTTGTTTGCGGTCTGTGCTGTCAGCCTTGCGGATCTTGAGTTTTTCGGTGACGTCACCGGCTTCGAACACCAAGTAGGCTACTTGGCCGTCACGGTAAGAGGTGACTTCCATGCGCTTGGCCAAGGCGTTGGTCACGCTCACGCCCACGCCATGCAGGCCGCCGGAGAAGCTGTAGGCACCGCCCTTGCCCTTGTCAAACTTGCCACCGGCATGCAGCCGGGTGAACACCAGCTCGATGACCGGGGCTTTTTCTTCGGGGTGCATGCCAAAGGGAATGCCGCGTCCATCGTCTTCGATGCCGATGGAGCCATCGGCAAACAGGGAAACACTGATCTTTTTGCCAAACCCCGCCAAAGCCTCATCGGCTGCGTTGTCGATCACCTCTTGGATGATGTGCAGGGGGTTGTCGGTCCGGGTGTACATGCCCGGGCGTTGCTTGACGGGCTCCAGCCCTTTGAGGACCCGGATGGAACCTTCGGAGTAGTCGGATTGTTTGGTGGCCATGGGCGGCGATTGTAGACAGACTGCATGACAGCCACTGGACAAAACCACAGCCCTTGGACAAAGAGCCTGATTTGATTCAACCTCGTTACAGTTAAGCCATGCAAAGCGACAACAAAACCCTCCCCCTCTGGCAAGTGCTGGCCTGCGGCGCGCTGATCGTGTCCATGGCCATGGGCATTCGCCACGGTTTTGGCCTGTGGATGCAGCCCATGACCCAAGACATGGGCTGGGGCCGCGAAGATTTCGCTCTGGCTGTGGGCATCCAAAACATCAGCTGGGGGGTGTTTGGCATCTTCTCGGGCATGCTGGCCGACCGATTTGGTGCTTTTCGGGTGATTTTGATCGGCGGACTGATGTATGTGGCCGGGTTGTGGGGCATGGCGCATGCCAGCACCACCTGGGGACTGATACTGACAGCAGGCTTGTTGGTGGGCGCGGCCCAAGCTGGCACCACCTTTGCCGTGGTGTTTGGCGTCATTGGCCGCAACATCCCGGCTGAAAAACGCTCTTGGGCCATGGGCGTGGTGTCTTCGGCTGGTTCGTTTGGCCAGTTTGTCATGGTGCCAGCCGCCTCTTATTTGATTGGCCATCTGGGTTGGCAACAAGCCTTGGTGTTCTTGGCAACGCTGTTGATCACGATTTTCCCCTTGGCCATGGGCTTGCGCGAACCGGGCTTTGCCGGCGGTGCGGCACCCCAGCGCGACCAAAGTATTTGGCATGCTTTGCGCGAGGCCTTTGGCTACCGCAGTTTTCAGTTGTTGATGGCGGGTTACTTTGTCTGTGGTTTTCAAGTGGTGTTCATCGGCGTGCACATGCCCAGCTATTTGAAAGACCAAGGCATGGAGCCCTACGTGGCCAGCACCGCTTTGGCGCTCATTGGTTTGTTCAATATCTTTGGCACCTACGCCGCAGGCAGCCTGGGGGAAATTTGGCCCAAGCAAAAAATCTTGTCGGGTATTTACCTTGCGCGTGGGATTTTTGTGATTGGCTTCATCAGTGTGCCCATCTCGCCCCTGACCGTCTATATTTTTGCCGCGCTGATGGGCTTGTTGTGGTTGTCCACGGTGCCGGTCACCAGCGCCTTGGTGGCGCAAATTTTTGGCGTAGCGCACCTGTCCATGCTCAGCGGCTTTGTGTTTTTGAGCCACCAATTTGGCAGTTTTTTAGGCGTTTGGCTGGGCGGATGGGTCTATGACCGCACCGGCAGTTACGATGTCATGTGGTACTTGACCATCGCCTTGAGTGTGTTTGCCATGCTGATCAACCTCCCGATCAATGAACGCGCCATCGAGCGCCAAGCGGTGCCTGCATGAGAAAGGTAGTGCTCTGGCTGACCTATGCTCTGGGAGCATTCTCCCTCGCGGGTGTTTTTGCCATGTACCTGCAGCCTGAATTCGTGTTCAATTTGGCCAATCAAGTTTGGAGCTGTTTTTAAGATGCCCAACATCATTATCACCGGCGCATCCGATGGCATTGGCGCAGAGTTGGCACGCCAACTCTCTCGCCGCCACGGCCTGCAGGCCATGATGGTGTTGGCAGCGCGAAATGCTTCGGGCTTACAAGCCGTCGCAGCTGAATGCAATGCTCTGGGTGCGCGAACCCTCATCCTTCCTACTGACGTGACCGACGCTGATCAATGCCGCTATTTGGTCGACACCACGGTGCGTCAGTTTGGCAGTTTGGATATTTTGATCAACAACGCTGGTGTCTCTGGCCACGCACTGCTGGAAGATGTGCCTGCTGACAAACTGGCTTGGTATGAACACATGATGCGGGTGAATCTGTGGGGCAGCGTGTATTGCACCCATGCCGCCTTGCCTGCACTCAAAGAAAGCCATGGCCGCATTGTGGCCGTGTCATCGCTGGCCGGTATGGTGGGCGTGCCCGGTCGCACGGCTTATTGCGCCAGCAAATTCGCCATGGCTGGTTTTTTTGAAGCCCTGCGTGCCGAGGTGAAAGACGCTGGAATCAGCGTCACGATTGCCTACCCCGGGGTGGTTCGCACGCAAATTCGGCACCACGGTTTCAATGCCCAAGGTGACATTGCCGGCGAAAGCGGTCTGCACGAAGACAAAGCCATGACCACCCAAGACTGTGCCCGACAGATCATCTATGGCATGGTGCGACGTCGCCGAGAAGTGGTCATGACCGCGCCCGGCAAACTGGCCCGCTACCTGAAGTTGGTCGCACCTTGGTTGGTAGAGCACATGGCGCAAGCAGCTGTGAAAAAAGAATTCCAAGCCAAGACACCATGAACGGGTCCGTCATCAACTTTCATCGTTCCAACCCATGAGCACGCCTGTTCACGGCGCAGGTGATCCCTCGCCGTGGGTGCAACGCTGGTCACACCTCATTACGGCCTCAGGCCGTGTCCTAGATTTGGCCTGTGGCCATGGTCGGCACATGCGGTTTTTGCAAGCCCAAGGGTTTCAATGCCTGGGCCTGGACAGGGATACAGCCGCACTTGATGCCGCGAAGCCCTTCGGGGAAGTTCTTCATGTCGATGTTGAAAACCAAGCGTGGCCCTTGAACGGTGTGCAGTTTGACGCGGTGGTGGTCACCAACTATTTATGGCGGCCTTTGTGGCCTCACATTTTGAATAGTTTGAAGCCCGATGGTGTTTTGGTTTATGAAACCTTTGCAGCGGGTAACGAGACCGTGGGCAAGCCTTCCAACCCCGATTTCCTGCTGAACCCTGGCGAACTGCTGGGGGTTTGCAAAGACTTGCGGGTGGTGGCTTTCGAAGACGGTTACTTGCCCGATCCAGCGCGATTTGTGCAGCGCATCGTGGCAGTACATGCCAATCAAAATTTCAATGCCAGGGCCACTTACCGTTTGGCCTGATACCCGATTAAACCTTGCAGGCTAACAACTTGATGCGACAAGCTGACCACCCGAAGCCTAAAGCTAGAATCACCTCTTTAGTCACACTCTGACCTCATTCAATGACACCCATCTCTGGAAGCATCGTGGCCTTGGTCACACCGATGTTGGAAGACGGCAGCATCGACTACCCCCATTTGCGTTCGCTCATCGAATGGCATATTTCGCAAGGGACCGACTGCATAGGCGTGGTGGGCACCACCGGCGAATCCCCCACGGTGACGGTGGAAGAACACTGCGAAATCATTCGTGTTTCTGTAGAACAAGCCAAGGGCCGCGTGCCCATCATGGCCGGTTGCGGTGCCAACTCCACATCTGAAGCCATCGAGTTGGCCAAGTTCGCCAAAAACGTGGGTGCCGATTGCCAATTGCAAGTGGTCCCCTACTACAACAAACCCACCCAAGAAGGCCAGTATTTGCATTTCCGCGCCATCGCTGAAGCGGTGAATTTGCCCATGGTGCTCTACAACGTGCCCGGCCGCACCGTCGCCGATATGCAGCACGACACCGTCATGCGTTTGGCACAAATTGACGGCATCATCGGCATCAAAGAAGCCACCGGCAACATCGAACGCGCCCAATGGCTGATCCACGAAGCGCCAAAAGGCTTTGGTGTCTACTCAGGCGACGATGGAACGGCTGTGGCCTTGATGCTGTGCGGTGGACAAGGCAATGTCAGTGTGACTGCCAATGTCGCGCCCAAACTCATGCATGAACTCTGCGTGGCCGCCATGGCTGGCAAAGCGCACGAAGCCATGACCATCCAGCGGCAGTTGCTGAATTTGCACAAGCACATGTTCATTGAAGCCAACCCGATTCCTGTGAAATGGGCTGTGGCCCGCATGGGTTTGTGTGGTGGCACCATGCGCTTGCCCATGACCCCTTTGTCCAGCCAGCTCGAACCGCTGCTGGAATCTGCTCTTCGCAAGAATGGCCTGATTTAATTGATCTCCTTGAAGGACACATCTTGAAGTCATATTCGTTGTTGAATTCTCTACGCTCTGTTGGCTTGTTGTTGGCTGTTGGATTGGCAGGCTGTTCATCGGTGCTTGAAACCGATAAGGTCAATTACAAAACCGACACTGAAAACAAAAGCCAAGCCAATTTGGAAGTCCCGCCTGATCTGAGCAAAATCAACCGCAACAAACGCTATGAAATGCCCAATGGCACGTTCAGTGCCAACCAACAAGACGACAGCAAGGGCAACGCCGGTGCAGAAACCACCAGCCCACTGCAGTTGGCCGATGTTCAGGTCAAGCGTGCAGGCACCCAAATGTGGCTGGAAATTGGTCGTCCACCGGAAGATTTATGGCCGCAAGTGCGTGACTTCTGGAAAGAGTCTGGTTTTGTGTTGGCCCGTGATGAACAAAAAATTGGCGTGATGGAAACAGACTGGGCTGAAAACCGCGCCAAGTTGCCGCAAGACTTCATCCGTCGCAGCTTGGGCAAGGTCATCGATTCTCTTTACTCCACTGGCGAACGGGATAAATTCCGCATCCGTTTGGAGCGTACCGCCAACAACAGCACCGAGTTGTTTGTGAGCCACCGAGGTCTGATGGAGGTCTACACCGACAA
The DNA here is from genome assembly GCA_937891045.1 of uncultured Burkholderiales bacterium. The sequence goes on from CALBEV010000183.1 coordinate 48,007, forward strand.
CTTGTCGCGCAGCACCACTTGGCAACCACGCCCCAACGACCCGGAGTTGGAGAAAGAATTTTTGCGCCGAATCATGGTCAAACTCGCGCCCGCCACCCCCAGCCCAGACAAAGCGATGGACCAAGTGGCGGCCAGCAGCGCGAGCAATCTCATCAGCTTGAATGGCAAGCCCGCAGTGTCGTTCAACCAAGGGTTTGACATTGCATGGCGTCGTGTGGGTGTGGCGCTAGACCGCAATGGTTTCACCGTAGAGGACCGAGACCGCAAGCAAGGCATTTACTTTGTCCGCTATGTCGAAGTTGGCCCAGAGGGTGAAGAGGGCTTTTTCAGCAAATGGTTTGGCAAAGCCAAGTCGGGTGCCCAAGGTCCCCAACAATACCGTTTGAAACTGCAGAACGGCGATGCTGGCGGCACAACCATCTTGATCCTGAACTCTTCAGGTGAGCCCGACGGCTCTGCCAACGCGCAAAAAATCGCCCAATTGCTCGTCAGCGAACTGCAGTAAGCCGGTGCTGCGTTTCAAAAACCTGGGCAGTGGCAGCGCGGGTAACGCGACCCTGGTTGAAGCGCAGTGCGGCACTCAGGTGTCGCGCTTGCTGATCGATTGCGGCTTGAGCCTGCGCGAACTTGGCAAGCGCTTGCAAGCTGCCGATCTGAACTTGCAAGACATTGATGCGGTCTTCATCACCCATGAACACGCCGACCACGTGGGTCACGCGCGTTCGTTTGCCCAAAAAAACGGGGCTGCCGTTTGGATGAGCAAGGGCACGGCTCTGGCCTGTAATTTGGACGAGTGGGATTTGGCGGCCGATCAATTTCAAGTGGCACGTGACGGTGAGGCCATCGATCTGGGGGCTTTGCAATTGCATCCCTTTACCGTACCGCACGACGCTCGCGAACCACTGCAATTGCGTTGCACCGATGGTGATGTCCATTTGGGTGTTTTGACCGATTTGGGTCATGGCAGCAGCCATGTGGTGCAAGCCTTGCAACAGTGTCACGCGCTTTTGCTGGAATGCAACCACGACACCGAACTTTTGGCGCAATCAAGCTATCCGGTCTTTTTAAAAAAACGCATCGCTGGGCCGCAAGGTCACTTGTCCAATGAGGAGTCAGCGCAGCTCACCAAAGCGCTGGTACATCCCAGTTTGAACCTGATCGTGGCAGCCCATTTGAGCGAACGCAACAACCGCCCCGACTTGGCACAACACCTCGTGGCCTTGGCTGCTGGTTGTCAGCCTGCCGACATTCAAGTGGCCGATCCCCTGCTGGGTACGCCTTGGTTCAAGGTCCACTGAGCAAGCAGCCATGCTGCCTTGATTCGCCTGAGATGGGCGAATGCAGGCAAAAAAAAGCCACCCGAAGGTGGCATTTTTTTCGAAGCAGAAAAAATTACTTCTTCTCTTCAGCAGGAGCAGCAGCAGCTGGGGCTTCAGCAGGTGCAGCAGGAGCAGCAGCAGGGGCTTCAGCAGCAGCAGGGGCAGCAGCAGGTGCAGCCTCTTCTTTTTTACCGCAAGCAACCATAGCAGCAGCCAACAAAGTTGCCAAGAGGAGTGACTTTTTCATGGAAATTTCCTTTAAGTGATGCGAAAACATTGCAAGGTTTGCCGCAAGCCTTGATCTAGATCAAAACTTGCAACTGAGCCGAGGGGCTCAAGCTCCTTCAACTCAGCCTGCGAGTATAAGTGATTTCCCGTAGCATCAAAAAAAGCCCCAAATTTGATCATTTTGACGCATGCAACCAGCCTGCTTGAAGCCAGGACAGGAGTAAGTCACGCACTTGCTCGGGTGCATTGGCCATTTGGTATGCATTCAAGCTGCGTTGATCGGCCAATTGGCGTAAAGCGCGGGCATCAGCACCACGGCAACGCCAACTTTCGCCGTTGATGAAAACGAAATCTTTGTCATAAAGCATTTTGCTTTTGTCGTCCAAGCGCACTGCACCAAGTTGATGCGGTGTTGGCTGGGTCTCAAACCACACGGAAGATTTGGGCTCTGATAAAAATTCTCCCAATGCGCAGCGAACATCACTTTGGCGCTTCAAGGCTTGTTGCACAGCCGTTTGTGCAAAGCTTTGCAAGGCCAGTGGAATCATGGCGGGGTGTTGGGCTGCGGGCTGGCGCGGGTCTTTGTAGAGCGCCGACGTGGCATCAGCTTCCATGTCGGCCACGCGGGTCAGCAGTTCACATGCCAAGTTTTCGGGTGACTCTGCCTTGAAGCCAATCGAATACGTCATGCATTCACCCACCGCCACACCTTCATGGGCATAGTGCGGCGGCAAGTAC
>CALBEV010000184.1 GCA_937891045.1 uncultured Burkholderiales bacterium
AAAGTCAGCGCAGACATGAAGAGCGTTTCCGACGTCACTGAAATCATCAACGACATGGGTTACAAGCCCAAGAAATCCAACCACCCCTTCGGTGGCCCCGGTGCGCACAACGGTGGCGCTTTGGCCTTCGGTCCTGATGGCTTCTTGTATGTCACCATTGGCGACAACCACAACGGCCCCGGCCCACAAGACGGCACCAAGCTGGTCGGCAAGGTTCTGCGTGTTGACCGCGACGGCAAAGCCGCTGCTGGCAACAACCCACCTGCTGGTTTTGACAAGCGTATCTTCACATACGGTCACCGCAATCCTCAAGGCATCACATTCCGTGGTAAGGATGTTTACATCTCGGAAAATGGTCCTTGGCACTCTGACGAAGTGACCAAATTGGTCAACGGCGGCAACGGTGGCTGGGACCCACGTGACAACGTCAATGGCCGTCCTGCTTGTCCAGATGGCTACTGCGGTTACTCGCCCAATCAAATGGGTGCCATGCCCCAAAAAGAGCGCGCTGCATTCATGTCTATGACCGACCTGAAAGCCTACCCCAAAGCCATGAAGCCAGCGTTCAACAACGGCGGCTTGTCACAAGGCATGTGCGGTAGCGCATGGTTGGTTGGCAAACAGTGGAAAGAATGGGAAGGCCGCTTGGCTGTTGGCTATGCAGGTATTGGTATCCACGGCACACCCGTTGGCAACCGTATCGACATCCTTGATGTAGCAAAAGACGGCATGTCTGCCAAGAAAATTGAAATGTCTTACCCAGACTACGCTGGTCGTGTGCGTCACTTGCACTCAACTGAAGGCGTTTTGTACGTGGGCGACGAAGCTCGTGGTGCCATCTTCAAGGTAACACCTCAGTAATGTCTCTGGCTTAACCGCCTCTGAAACGCGCTGCATTCGTGCAGCGCGTTTTTTCATTTAACAACGCTTTCTCGTGTGTCCTTGTTGTTTGACTTGTCAGCACATGGTTCTTCTTAAATTGTGATCATGAACAACTTATCCACTTCTCCTGATTCTTCTTTTGTCTTGCGTTTTTTTGGTTTGATGTTGTTTGCTGCATTGTTTTTTTCTGCTAAAAACGTATATGCAGAGAGCGACCCGCTGAAAAAACTCATGCTCACCAACAACTGCCTCGCTTGCCACCAAATTGACAAGCGCAAGTACGGGCCACAGTTCGATGAGATCCCTGCAAAGTACGTCAATGACAACGCCGCTGTGGCCAAACTGGCTGCCAAAATCAAAGCTGGCGGTACCGGTGTCTGGGGTGAGGACTACATGCCTCCACAACCCCAGGTTTCAGATGCTGATGCCAAGCGCATGGCAGAGCTGATCTTGACGCTCAAACCAGCCAAGTAAGACTCTTCTTTTCCACACAACCAGCGCCTCAGCGCTGGTTTTTTTTTGTCATTTCCCAGCCTGGACAACTGATGCACACCTCATCTTGACCCTTGGATGCTCTGATTTAATGCGAATCATTCTTATTTGCTGTAGGATTAGCTTCTTCGGAAATCTGCTGGGAAACTTATGAATGTGATTAAAAATTATGCATTTGCCGTGACATTGGCCATTGCAAACCATGGCACAGCAGTGCTGGCAGAGGAACCCAGTTTGCCGCGCATTGACGTGCTGGGTGGATCGGAACAAGACTTGGCCAAAGTACCTGGCGCCGCGCAAGTCATCACCGCCCAAGAACTGGCACTGATGCAACCCTTGTCCACCGAAGCGGCCCTCAAGCAAGTGCCTGGTGTGGTCATCAAGCCAGAAGAAGAGTCCGCGGTTGTGGCCAATATTGGCATGCGTGGACTGAGTGCGGGTGAATACAAAACCTTGATTTTGGAAGATGGCGTGCCAGTGGCCGCCGATTTATTTTTTGGCAACAGCAGGTACTACAACCCACGCATTCAGCGCATGAACAGCATTGAAGTGCTCAAGGGTGCGGCATCGCTGCGGTATGGCCCCAACACCATCGGTGGTGTGATCAATTACAAAACCAAAGATCCAATCGATGGAGCATCGATCGCAACGCGCATCGGTTCTCATCAGTACCTTGAAACAACACTTGAAGCTGGTGGCCGATCCAGTTCGGGTGATGCAGTCGCTGGACTGGTCTACACACAAGCCAGCAGTGATGGTTTCCAAAACAAAGGGTTTGATATGCAAGACCTGATGCTCAAAGGTGGGATGACCATGGGCGACAAACAATGGTTGGGCATCAAAATCACACATTACGAAAACGATGCCAATATTTCTTATCGCGGTTTGTTCAAGGATGCCTTTGATGCGCGTGCCAAATTCAATCCCGCACCCGATGATTGGTTTTTAACTGACAGAAATTCCTTGGACATCAACCACGAGTGGGAAATCAGTCAAGACACGCGCTTGAACACTGTTGTGTACTGGAGTGAATTGCAACGAGACTACTGGCGGTATGGACTGAAAACACCGGCCACAAGCCTTCAAGATGGTTTGAAAACTTGGAGTTACAGCGACAGCTTGGATGGAAACAACCGTTCATTTCAAAGAACAGGCATAGATTCACGGCTGACCACGAAACACACCAGCCTGGGTGTGTCCAACGAAGCTGAAATAGGTGTTCGGTGGATGCGAGAAAGCATGCGCGATCAAAAAATCGCTGCCACCAGAGCGCATCCACGCAGTGGCACGCTTGGCACCGATGTAATTCAAAGCGCAAACAGCTTGGCTTTGTTTGCCCAAAACCGATTTGATCTGAATGAACAAATCAGCATCACACCTGGCCTTCGAGCCGAAGTCTATGAACAAACAACAGACGACTTGAAAAGCATGACTGACGGTCAGTCTCAAAACACCGAATACATGCCAGGCATAGGCGCAACTTGGAAGGTTACGCCCGAAGCTCAACTTTATGGCGGCGTCTACAGGGCATTCTCACCGCCCTACAACAGCACATCGATTGTCAGCGGCAATGATTTGAATTTAGGCGCAGAACGCTCTCTCAATTTAGAAATTGGCGTCAGAGGGCAACAAGATGCGTTGTCTTATGAATTAACGGCATTTCGCATGGACTTTGACAACCAAGTGATTCGCGCCAACAGCAATGGCGGCGACCCTGGCAATGGCGGCAAAACCTTGCATCAAGGTGTTGAATTGGGCGTGGCCTGGGCGGTGAATAAGGCCATTCGCATCGAGGGCAGCACAACCTATGTGCCCGATGCCAAATTTATAGAAAACCGTTACTCATCCACTGGCGTCCTGCTTGCGAAAAAAGACAACCGGGTGAGTTACAGCCCAGAATGGGTCAGCCATGTGCAGTTCGTCTACCAGCAGGGGCCATTGATGACGGCGCTGGGCATTCAACACGTGGGTGCCCAAATGACAGACACCTTGAACACGGTCAGGTTGACTGAAAGCACGAGCGGTTTTTTCACGGGTCAGATTGATGGCTACACCACAGCAGACCTCACCGCTAGCTATCAAGTCCATCCGCAGTGGAGCATGACAGCCGCAGTGAAGAACATCACAGACACCCACTACATCGCAAGCTTGCGTCAAGGCATTTATGCCGGACCTTCCAGAAGCTATGAATTGGGATTTAAATTCAAATTTTGAAACGCTGTCTGCTGAGTTCAACCGGACAGAGCATCAGCCCTGCGGCCAGGGGTCAAGGTGTGCCTAAATAGTCGCGCTTGCCAATCTCGACACCATTGTGACGAAGAATTGCAAAAGTCGTCGTGATGTGAAAGTACAAATTAGGCATGGCATGACCCAGCAAAAACTGCATGCCTGTGTAATGCGTTTCTTTGTCGCCGCGTTTGGTCACAATGGCTTTGTCTTCTGTTCCATCAATTTGAGCCGCAGTGAAGCCCTGCACATAGGCGATGGTTTTGACGACACGTTCCTTCAGATCGGCCAAACTTTTTTCATCATCCTCGTAAGCAATCATTTCAACGCCAGCCAGGCGTGCCACCACACCTTTGGCAGTATCCGAGGCAATTTGAACTTGTTTGACCAGCGGCAACATGTCTGGGTACAGACGAAATTGAGTCAAGGCATCCTCATTCCATTTTTTAGATTCAGCGTGTTTCTCGGCTTTATCCAAAATATGCAACAAGCTCTTGAGCATGTTTTCAATACGCGGCACGCTGGCGTGGTACATGGAAATGGTCATGGCATTCTTTCTTAAGAAGTGAATCTGTTGTTGCGAAATACTAATTTGAAGCTCATGATACTTGCAAGCATTGATATCCTTGGCTTCAGTTCTGCAAGCCTTGTAACATGCGCATCCATGATGAACTACACATCCGTACCCGACAACTTGCCAGAGCCTGTTGATGATGGCGCCGCCAATCACTTGAAGGGCATGCAGCTGCCATCCATTTCAATGCCGAGCACCAGCGGTCAACTTGTCAAGCTCGACACCATCCAAGGCTGGTTGGTGATTTATTGTTATCCGATGACGGGTGTTCCAGGTGTGCCCTTGCCTGCCAATTGGGACCAAATTCCTGGTGCCCGCGGTTGCACCCCTCAAAGCAATGCTTACAAGGAGGTTCATCCTCAGTTACGTGCGATGGGTGTGGAAATTTTTGGCTTGAGCACACAAACCACCGCCTATCAACAAGAATTGGCAGAACGACTTCAACTGCCCTTCGCAATTCTCAGCGACCATCAACTTGAATTCCAACAAGCCTTGAAATTGCCCACTTTTGAGTCAGCGCAAAACGCTTTGCTCAAGCGGTTGACCATGATTGCCAAAGATGGTGTTATTCAAGCCGTTCATTACCCTGTGTTTCCAAGCCATGCAGATGCAGCTTGGACACTTGCCTATTTGAAAGCTGTCATTCAAGGAAAACGACTGTCCGATTGACACGCACAAGGGTTCATCAAGAAACGACAGAAACTTGAATCATTATTTTGTGGAGCTCATGTCACCCACAAATTGTCCACCTCGATCAATATCAATTTCTAAATAGCTGAGCTTGCCAGTGACTTTTCCTGTCTTGTGGATTTTTAGCAATCCCTTGCAGGTGATGTCATTTTCCAATTTGCCATGGACTTGTATGCCTTGTGCATGGACTTTTCCCCGAATATTGCCTTGCTCTCCAACCTCAAGTTCTTTGCAATTGATTTCACCTGATACGTCACCGTTGATCTGTGCAAATCCGGGTACGTGGATAGACCCAACAAAAGTCACACCTTCAGGGATCAATAAATCATTGTTGTGGTTTGAGACATTGGACATAAAAAAATGGGTTAATTGAATAACTTAGATCTTATTGAAAATTGAAGTAGTGCTAATCGTTGAATTGCCATCGGTCATGGCATCACTCTGAATTACAAACTGATGGTCAAAGATGGCTCATGGGGTCGCGTCGGTGAATATAAGATGGTCAAAATTCATATCAACAGTTGAAGCTGATCCCAAGGACCCCACCATGAATTCTTCCTTCGTCACTTTTACATCAACAGCTTTGCTGATGATGTCCTTGGGCAGTGCTGCCGTGGGGCAGAGCTTGGATCAAAAATTCACGGTCGTTGAACCAGATCAAGTGCAGTGGAAAGACTATGGCAAAGGCATCAAAATGGCCGTCATTTCTGGCGATCCATCCAAGCCAGGCCCCTATGTCATTCGTGTGGTGTTTCCTCCAGGCATCATGAGTGCACCCCACTACCACCGTGAGGACAGGTATGTCACTGTGATGCAAGGTACATGGTTGGCAGGCACAGACGACAGTTGGGACCCTCAGTCCACACAGCCCTTGCGAGCAGGCAGCTACATGCAGCACCCAGCGGGTGCGATTCACTATGACGGTGGTGGCACAGAAGGAGCCACGGTGCAAATCATGGGCATTGGACCAAGCAGCACGACTTTCTTGTTTCCGCAAGTTGGGGATTTTGGTGAGCCGCGCAAGCTGAAATGATGGATGAGATGACCATTCGTTTTGCAAGAATCAACTTTGAACTGGCTGCAGATGAATGCACACCAGAGGACATCGATGCATGGATGGAAGTGCTTGATGATGCAGTGAATTGGGCTGACACCCAAGATTACAAGCTGTTCTTCAATCAAGCGCTTTCGGTGATTGGAGTCAGTATCCCAGTGAGTCCTGGAGAGATCGAATTGTTGGAAGCAGGTGCAGCACTGGGCACCGTCAAACTGGAAGTTGTGTTGAGTGAGCTCAAGTTTGAGAACCTGTGGCTCAGCGTGCAAAATCAAGACACTGATGTGATTTCTGCCCGCTGAGTCTGCCCTGCGTACACATGAAACACTAAAAGGGACGATGCCCTCATATCCTCATCGACATTCTGCTTGTCGTGTTTAGATAGTAGATTGGCAGGGTTTGCAATTGAATGCACCCCTTTAAGCCATAAAGTTGTTCTTGTATTGAAAAAGTGTTTCTTAATTTGTGTTGAAGGTTCAAACAATGTACACGCATGTCTTTGCATCTTTCTCTCAATCTGCCATTTCTTGATCCATCATGCGCTCAACAACATACGCTCTTGACTCGACATGGCGACCTTTGCTGAAAGACATGGGGTTGTCAATTGCGAACATTCTGAGACGAGCAGGCCTGCCAGATGACTTTCTGAACCGACCGGCCGTCAGACTTCATGCAGATGATTTTCATTTGTTTTGGAAGTCCATTGAGGAAGAATCAAATGACCCCCTGCTTCCATTGACGTTGATTCGGTCGATTCGAAGTGAATCATTTTCACCTCCCCTGTTTGCTGCACTGTGCAGTCCAAATTTGCATATTGCAGCCAAACGCATCTCACGCTACAAAGATCTGGTTGCACCCATACGGCTGGATGTCAGAGACACAGACCAAGAATTGATTGTTGAGTTTGCATGGCCGCCCTCAAATAATCCTGCCCCTGCCTCGTTGGTACTGGCCGAACTTTTATTTATTGTGACTTTCGCCCGCATGGGTACACGCGAACAAATTCTTCCCAACCATGTGACCACGGACCATTTGCCTGCAAACAAAAATGCATTCACAGACTTTTTAGGTGTGCCGGTTCAACGAGGCAGTAGTCACTGCGTTGCTTTCAAAAAATCTGATGCGCTCAGGCCATTTCTCACGGCCAACGAAGATATGTGGTCAGCATTTGAACCTGAGCTTAGATTGAGACTGGCTCAAAATGGCGCTGCCATCAGTGTGAGGCAACGTGTACGCATGGCTTTGCTAGAGGCATTACCTGGCGGGGGCATCAAAATGGGAGCAGTTGCAAAACGCATTGGCATGAGCCAAAGATCACTTCAGCGACATTTGGAAATCGAAGGACAAAACTATAAAACTTTACTGCAAAGCATCAGACTAAATTTGTCACAGCACTATTTGCAAAACACCAGTCTACCCACGGCTGAAATTGCTTTTCTCTTGGGCTTTGAAGAACCAAATTCGTTTTTTCGTGCCTTCCGAAGTTGGACTGGCACGACCCCAGAACAATTCAGGCAAACCTCATTGTTGGCCAATATCAATATGCAGTCCTGACTGTTTGTTTTTGCATCGCAGACTTGCTGCTAAACCCACATTTAAAAAAATGAATTCCATCAAGCATGACCATCAAGCTCAAGATTTTTTTATACACAACCAGACTCACGCCAAAGGTGCTGGAAATGCTGATTTCAATCAGTCAATCTAACTCAGTATGACTTTTTTAAAAGGCCAAAATCAAATGTCCATCTTCAAACTAACGCACTCAAATCTGAAATTACTCTTCTCGTTTTTTATCGTGCTTTCAACCTCTGCATCAAGCACAGATCTTCTTGTTGAAAAATCCAGTCATTTTGATGGAAAGCATTTTTTCAATCAACCACTTGAACCAGAAATGCAAAGTGCATGGAGAGTTTGGTGGTATTACTTCACAACGCCTAGAGTTGATGCCATTCCAGAAAAACCCTTGCCAGTTCAGAAATTGGAATGGGCCACTTGGAATACATTGCCAGCAGACAAGGTTCATGTTGTTCGACTGGGACATTCTTCACTTCTTTTGAAATTACATGGACAACAGTGGCTGATAGATCCTGTTTTCAGTGAGAGAGCTTCGCCTTTGAGTTTTATCGGCCCCAAACGATTTCACCCTTTGCCAATTGATGTTGACAACATGCCCATGATCGAAGGCGTCATCATTTCACATGATCATTACGATCATCTTGATGCTGAAACCATCAAACGCATTCACCCCAAAGTCAAACAGTTTGTAACAACCTTGGGCGTTGGCAAGATTTTGAAAGACTTTGGTGTTCCCGCAGATAAAATCAAAGAACTTGATTGGCATCAATCTGCCAGTTATGCAGGTGTAAAACTAACAGCTGAACCAGCTCAACATTTTTCCGGGCGCGGTTTGTTTGATCGCAACACAACGCTTTGGGCCTCATGGGTCATTGAAAGCCAAGTGAATGCTGATCCTGTGAAAATTTTTTACAGCTCAGATTCAGGCTACTTTGAGGGCTTCAAGAAAATTGGGGCTAAGCATGGCCCATTTGATCTGACCATGATTGACACTGGGGCCTGGGACAAGATGTGGGCAAGCATCCACATGAACCCAGAAGAAAGCGTTCAAACGCACTTGGATGTGCAGGGCAAGGTGATGATGCCTGTCCATAACAGTACCTTTGATCTGGCATTACATCCATGGTACGAACCTCTAGAGCTTGTCAGCGCGATCGGGGCTCGCCAGAAAATTTTGTTAGCCACACCCATGATGGGTGAGATTTATGTCGTTGGTTCCGTGCCATCGATCAATCCATGGTGGCGTAAGCTGATGCCAGCATTCAGCAATTGAGCCCCGTTTGAAAGCAGATTACTTTCCAGTGTGATTGGCTGCGATGAAATTGCCAATCTCTGAATAAAACAAATACAAAGTAGCCTTTATCTTGTCACTGGCCGCTGGATTTTTGATGACAACTTTCCATTCCTTTCCTTTTTCGCCATCTATGGTCGTGATGGATTCAGGAGGGATCGCTTTCCAAGCAGCGTCGAGCTTGCCGCGAGCGATCAATCGTTGCACCCGTTTGTCTGCACACTTGAGAACCGTTTCTTTGGCAGCGGGTTTGCTACCGTGGAAATGGCAGTCTTCACCAGCACCCGCAAAAACCGATTGCGAAACAGTGATAGTCAATGCAGTGGCCAAGAGTTTGATGAGTTGTTTCATGATTGATCCTTTGAATCAGAGTGAATTTCGAGGAGATGTGGTGGCGTTTTGGATTTCCATATCCTCATGAATATGGATATGTTCTTCCACAGGGAATCGGAAAAGCTCAGCATTCGTATCGTGCTGGTAACCATGCAATTGAACAAACAGCAAGTAGATACCTGCTGCCATCAAGCCCAAATTTGCAAAGTAGCTGAATCGCAAAAAAGAGCTTGATTTTCTAAAGAGGGCCAGCACACCCACCATGACAATGAGTGCGGCAATTTGTCCCAGCTCAACGCCAACATTGAATCTCAAGATGCGCAGCAGCATTTGCCAAGCATCATCGCCCAAGGGAAGTTGTTGTAAACGAGTGGAGAGTCCAAATCCGTGCAATAAACCAAAGGCGAAAACCATGCCAAGCAGATTTGGCGAAGGCATGTTGAAATGCTTTTCAAAGCCGCCGTTGTTGTCAAAGCCTTTGTAGATGACGCTGACCGCAATGATGGCATCAACCAACCAAAAATTCCATGTGATTTGGAAATAGGTGGCAAACACCAAGGTGATGCAGTGACCGACCGTGAACACATTGACAAACTTCACAATGTCCTTGAAGGTGCTTAAGAAAAACACAACGCCAAGCAAAAACAGCAAGTGGTCGTAGCCCGTGAGCATGTGACTGGCACCCATTCCCACATACTGCATATAGCCGCCATCCAACATGCGTTGCTTGTCCGCGTCGCTGATGCCGTGTGCAAACACAAGCAATGGCAACAGCAAGAGCAGCAGACTGCTTGTTTTGAATGAGAAGTTCAATTTCATGACAACCCTTTTGAAATCAGTAGGAAAGCACCCAAACTATCCAGAAAATATCCAATGAAGCATGGTTTTCTCCAAGCCATATGAATCAGGCCTAAACCAATATTTATAGGTGAAACGAAGTCAAGGATGGTGGCTATCGCCGTGAAACCATCATTTCCATAGATTGGCTACATGGTTCAAAGATGGAATCAAGGCACCTTGGTTGCTTGCCACGAAACCATTCTCAATTGGCCCTTCTTTTTATGCCAAATACTGTGATAACGAAGGATCAGTTTGAGTGGTTTTTGTCCGATGCGCACATCGTATTTTCCCTGCCCAGTCAATATGGCCATGCAATCATAAATGCGCACCGAATCATTTGAATGCTCGATGAATTCATAGACCGTGTCACCCTTGCGCATGGAATCCAGGTAACTGGCTTTGCTGTCAACGACGGCACTGTTTCTGATATAGATAAGTTCATCATCTAACAGTTGCGCCATGGTGTCCAAATCGTTTTTCATTTGTGCGGACAAACGCTGTTGCTCTGCTTGCAATACCTCTGCTGTGTCTAATGGGGCGCATGCTTGAGATAATGCCGGCGACATACCGCCAACACACAAGACAATCGTGGCGATGCTGTGACTAATCAAGTATTTCATGAGACTCCTTTTTTCGGAAATTCATTAAAACGTTGAATTTTTCTGTGAGTGTATAAAAAAACTAAAAACCAAAATACATCAACCAAATATGACTGACTTCACACCGCTTGAAATGTTTTGGTTAGCAGACCTTGTTTTAGCGATTCACTTTGCGTTGGCTGCTTTTGTGGCGTCGGGCCTGCTTTTGATTCCAATGGGTGCAATTTTCAATTGGCAATGGGTTCGCAATAAAGTATTTCGCACTGTGCATGCAGGACTGATGGTTTTTGTAGCGGTCGAGGCGCTGATTGGAATGACCTGTCCACTCACAACCATTGAGGCTTATCTGCGAGGTACTGAGGCTCAAGCGTCTTTTCTGGCCCATCATCTCAGCCGCTTGTTGTACTGGGATTTGCCACTCGGTTTCTTTGTGTGGTTGTATGTGGCGTGTGCTGTTTGGGTGGTGTGTTTATGGTGGTACTGTCCTCCCATTTCCAACAAAGGATCCATTTGGCAAGGCTCAGTCAATGCAGAGAATTAAGTAGACAGGTTACTGCTTGATGGTCAATTCATTGTTGATGGTGTGCGCCCCATCAGCGGAACAAGCAATGGCTAACGTCGTGTCTGTTTACCCGACTGCAATCAACCAAAACCTTGCTGTTCTTCGTGCATTTGTAAGTCAATCCATGCAGCGTCAAAATTCAATTTCTTCGCTTTAGTCATATGCCAAGTCACCTCTTTGATTTGCTCCATTTGATTGCGGGTCTAGTATTTTTCTTCTGACAACTTCAGCAATGAGAATATCTAAGGGTGCTGACACCCAAATACATAACAAAATGGCTACAATCAAATCAAAAAATTAACTGAATTCAAAACCATGGATGTGTCATAAGCGGTGGTCGCCCACCCAAAGTAAACAATTAAGCCCTAGATGAAAAAAGCAGACTATGACAATCCGAGGTTCGGCATTTTGCTGCTGGTGTGCTTGGCAGTGGCGATTTTCTGCGGGATCATGGTGTGGTTTGCTAGCACTTATTTGACAGACTGCTGCGGACCTTGAATCAGCCGAAATGGAATGCAGAGATGGTTGTTTGCATGACGCGATCTGTAAACGCCTTGACCCCTTTATCCTGACCTGCCGCACCTGAGACCACCATGAGCGGAATCAGATGTTCCTCGGCCCCAGGCGGATGACATTGCCTTGCGCCCGGCGCATCTTCCCAATGAGCCAACGATTTGTTTCGAGTGTGAGGGTCTGACTCAACCGATTGCGTGAGCCAAGTGTCGAATATGTCTGAAATAGGCCCATAGCGTGGATCGCCATAACCGCGCATATTGTGAAAGCTCATGCCACTGCCCACGATCAAAACACCTTCATCTCTGAGGGATTCAAGTGCTTGCCCGATGGCAATGTGTTCTTCGGGGTTGAGTGTTTTGGTTAATGACATTTGGATCACCGGAATGTTGGCTTCTGGGAACATCAGCAACATAGGGATGAACATGCCATGGTCATAACCGCGTGTTTCGTTGGTTCGTGCTTGAATGCCTCCTGTTTTTAGCAGGTGAACCAGTTTTTCAGCAAGCCCAGGTTCACCAGGTGCTGGATATCGCAGTTCATAGGTATTTGCAGGGAAGCCGTCATAATCAAAAATCATCTCGGGATGCGACGCGCTGGTGACAGTCACCTCAGATTGAATCCAGTGTGCAGACACCATCACAACAGCCTTGGGTTGGGCAGGTAAACCACTGGCGATATTTCGCAAATAGTTGGCCATCTTGTCCCATTCATTCTTTGGATCCCAATCCATGAAAAAACATGGGCCACCGCCATGTGGGATGAACAAGGCTGGCATCCGTGGTTTTTGAATTGTTTCAGACGTAATCATGGGTTACTTTCTTTGCGATCAATGCGTTTCAAGCTTCAATGCTTATGATTGAATCAATGATTTGGCTGTGGCTAAATTTTGATCTCTTCATTTAGAACCTCTTCCATTGGAAAAAATTCTACTTCTCAGACCTTGGTTCTAAGGGACGATTACCCAATCAACTCAACCGAGTCGTCGCTGGACGCTTTGGTGATGCATTTTTTTTCAAGAGTGTTAGTGATTAAAGATTCAAAATATTCAATATTCTGGCTTGCCTTATTTATTTGTGGAATTGTTGTCGTCTTCTGCTTCATTTGATTTATTTCAGGTTTTATGCGTTTACTTGATTCGACCTATCAACTCATAAAAATGCCCAAAACCAAAGCTTGGACCCTCGCAGATGTTGCAAAGACATTTCGTACTTGCGAAAGCCTCTTTCACGCACTGGGCGATCCAGCGAGGCAGCAAATTGTTTTACTTCTTGCCGAACATGATCGCTTGAATGTGAATCAAATTACCGAACTGATGCATCTTTCCCGCCCTTCCATCTCTCATCATTTGAAGGTTCTCAAGGATGCCGGAATGGTCAGTTTGACGCGAGAGTCCAGAGAAAATTTTTACAGTTTGCTCTGGGATGAACCAATTGGTCGGCTCAAGTTATTGATTGAGCAGAGTGAAATTGCTTGTGCTTAATCGTTTTTTTTACCTATCCGTCGATATGTTTCGACCTATTACCCAAAAGGAATTTCATGCAAACAAAAAACCCTATCGCACTGATCACTGGTGCATCCAGTGGCATTGGTCACTCCTTATGCGAAGAATTCGCCAAAGACGGTTACGACCTGATATTGGTTGCTCGAAGTGTTGAAAAAATGCAAATCCAAGGAGATACGCTTCAAAAACGGTATGGAATTCATGTCACTGTCATTGGCGCTGATTTAGAGAGTCTTTCGGGAGCAGAAGAATTGCACGCTCAAATAAAAGAAAGAGGAATGGTTTTAAATGCACTGGTCAACAACGCAGCCTATGGAACCTTTGGTGAATTTAAAGATATAGCACTGTCAGCCACGCTGGGAATGATGCAGCTAAACATGAACAGTGTTGTCGTACTGACCAAATTATTTTTACCCGATCTACTTAGTACAAAAGGGAAGTTGCTTAATGTCGCCTCCACCGCTGCATTTCAGCCAGGTCCCTTCATGGCTGTTTACTTCGCCACAAAAAGTTTTGTGCTTTACTTCTCTGAAGGGCTTGCATGTGAACTCGAGGGAACAGGTGTCACCGTGACTGCCTTATGTCCAGGACCTACGACAACGGGCTTTCAGGATAGGGCTGTGATGCAAGCATCTGCACTGGTCAAAAATAAAAAACTTCCTAGCTCTCAATCAGTTGCAGCATCAGGTTATGCCGCCATGAAGCGAGGAAAAAGAGTTCACATCACTGGTTTGATGAACAACATCATGGCGCAAAGTATTCGATTCACGCCACGTAATTGGGTGACTGCTTTGCTAAAGCAACTCACAAAACCCGTTTAATCAGATGAACCTAACCGGACACCTTGCGCATATTTGCGCAGGGGATGTCACATTATTGGAATCAAATATGAAATTCTTAGAAACTATGATGCCTTACTTTCAAGGCGAAAAAATTGAAGCACTTGTGTTCATCTTGCCAATAGGCCTCTTGTGCTTGGTATTTGGAGGCTGGCTGTTATCAGAAGGCCAACAGGGCTTCTCTAGGGGTGTAGCGATACCGTTCATTGCCATGGGTCTGGTTATCGCAGTCATTGGAGGCACCGTCGGATTTCGAACGCCTGCACAAACTTCACAAATTCAACAATCATATTCAGCTAATCCGGCAGAAACCATCAAGTCAGAGATTGTTCGAATGGAAAAAGTCAATCAAGCATGGCCTTGGTACCTTGCTATCTGGGTCATCTTCGCAATTGTTGGTCTTGGGCTAAGGCTTTTGAGCACTTCAGACTTTTGGAGCGGCTTTGGAATTGCACTTGTATTTTTTTCTGGTCTTGGGCTAATGATTGACGGATTTGCCGACAGAAGAGCTCAAATTTATAGCAACATCATGAATGAATATAAGAGTACGGATTAGCAGTTTCAAAGAGTAAATCCATATCTGACAAGACACGACAAACAAACAAAAAAAAGAGCCTGACCCTAAAAGGGATCGCGCTGCGGCAATAGCTTCGGTTGAACCGACACCTACTCAACCGTCCCGTAACTGGACGCTGTCATCAAACCACTTCAAACATCGGAATTCTGATTACTTCTGCTAGCATGAGAACATCAATTCCTAGCTCTACTACATGCCCACAGAACAATCTGCTTTATCTCGAACCTTCAACGACTTCTTCAATTCAGAAAAGTCAAGCGGGATACTGATTCTTTTTTGCACATTGGTTTCAATGCCGATTG
>CALBEV010000185.1 GCA_937891045.1 uncultured Burkholderiales bacterium
GTATCAACATCAAGTAATGGAAAACACGACGTCAGTACTTTTAGAGCGGTTAGCATCCGCTTATGAATATCTTTTTAGATAATTTTTTTCGGCAATTGGTCAAGCTTTCCGATCGTTCACGCGCCCTTCATCGGTCGTGGATTCATGCATGGTTGGCGTTAGGTACCTTGGTGGCGGGCGGCATGGTTTGGTGGGGTGGTGGCATTTTTTCGCCCAGTTTGCTGTGGTTGGCCATCTTGCCCAATGCCGCCTTGTTCTTCTTGTCGCAAACAGCCACCATGGCCTGGTTGTCCATCGTGATGGTGGTTTTGATCGGCATCGGTCTGACAGCACAAGACAGCATGCTGCACATGCAAGAAGTGATGATGGGCATGTCGGGCATCAGCGTGGCCATCCACCTGGTGCTTGTCCAGCTCTGTTTGATGATGATTCACTTGGTGTACGACAGGCGATACCGCCAAAAAAGCAGTCGCATTGCAGCCAGCATCACCAAATTGAAGGCCGTGCAAAACAAACTACAAGTGACTGAAATTTACAAGGATCGCTTCATTGCCACCGTCAGTGAAGATTTGCGCTCGCCAATGAACACTATTTTGGGTTACAGCGATGTGCTGGCTGACATGGCCCAGGACAAACCAGACTTGAGTGACACGGTGCAGCACATACGCACATCCATTCAGCAGTTGCTGGACATGACCAACAATATCCTTGACCACGCGCAATTGAACGCCGGTCAATTGCGCTTGAATTTTCGACCCATGTCGCTAAAACAGGTCATTCAAAACGAATGGGCACAGTGGTCGGTGGGCCAAGGGGTTGAATTCAAAATCGTGGTGCAAAAAAACATGCCGCAATGGCTGTGGTGCGATGAAGATCGATTCAAACAAATCGTCAGCATCTTGTTGGGCAATGCCAAAAAATTCACCAGCCAAGGGCAGGTTCTGCTGCAGTTCAGTCACCAAGCAGAAATGCTGCAAATCGACATACGCGACACCGGTGTGGGTATCACGGATGACGTCAAAGCCTACATCTTCAAACGCTTTGACCAAGGTGACGAGTCCATGCAACACAAATTTGGCGGAATAGGATTGGGCCTGGCCAATGCTTTGGCGCTGACCCATTTGTTTGGTGGAACAATTGGCTTTGAAAGCCAAAACAGCCAAGGGTCGCATTTCTGGGTGCGTCTACCGGTTTGCCAATGTGATTGGACGCAAGTAACAAAAGACCCCGCAGTCGAAGACCATGCCGTGGGTCAAAGCCGCATCTTGATCATGGATGATGAGCCTTTGGGGCAATTGGTCATGGCACAAGCCATTCGCAAAGTGTGGCCACAAGCGCAGATCACCCAAACAAGCAATGGCGAGCAAGCATTGAAGCATTTGCAAGACGCTGATTTTGACGTGGTCTTGATGAATGGATGGATGACGCATGCAGAGGCGGGCGAGTGGGGCCTCAAGATCAGACAAGACATGGCTACCCGGTCAAGGGCAAAAGCACTGATTGGTGTTACCGCAAGCATGCACAGTGCCGCGAAGGCCCAACTGATGTCGGCGGGCATGGATGAAGTGATAGTCAAGCCCGTGGATCCTCAGCAGTTGAGCAAGACGATTCAAAAATTGATCACGACAAGCCAGGCTCTGGAAAAAAGCGCTGTCGCTTAAGGGTTGCACGATATGGTTCAAATACACATTGCGGATGTGTATGGCTTGCAAACAGCCTCCGTTTGGAAAACAGAACAGAAACTCAAAACACTATCGCGTATCGAACGTAATTTGATTTCTGCGTTCCCCTGGATGGTGGGCTTGGTGCTGTTTGGCATTGCCGCTTACTCGCCATCGACTGATATTGGGCGAGCCAGCATCACTGCCAGTGCCATGCTGGTGCTGGCCCCGTTTCTCTACATCTTGCGGGTCTCCATCAAACTCATCATCCACCTGACCTTGACTGTTTGCAGTTTGTGCGCCATTTATATCGCCAGTCAAACAGGTGGTGTGATGTCGGTGCAATTGGCATGGTTGTTGTTTGCGCCCATGATGCCCCTGCGCTTGATATCCATCAAAGCGGGCATGGCCTGGATGTTGGTTTGCTTGTCCATCTATGTGGGCATGGGGCTGGTGGGTCAAAGCCATTGGGTGGCTGCGATGCCGCAGTATTCAGCAGACTTTCAAACCTGGACTGTGTTGCAAAGAATGCTGCTGTGCATGGGCATGTTGGCCTTGCCATGGTTTTATGCCAAGTCGTATCGGCATTCGATTGCAGTCATGCGCCAGCACAACAAAGTGATTCGCCAGAAAAAGGCAGAACTGGTGAGGGCGCAAGAGAACAAAAAGAAATTTATTTCACGACTGAGCCACGAAATGCGAACGCCCATGAATGCCGTGGTCGGGTTTTCTCACTTGTTGCGCATAGGCTCAGACAAACATCCAGAAGCAACAGCGGTGATTGAACAAATTGAAAACACGGCCCAGCAATTGCTAGGCATCATCAACGGCATCATGGATTACACGCAACTGATCGATGGCAAGCTCAAAGTCAACCGCGAAAGAGTGAGATCTGAAGCTTTGATTCGCAACACCTTTGATATGTTTGAACAACGCGCTAAAGACCTGCGGTTGGAATACCGCTGTGAGATTGACCCCCAATTTCCTGCTTGGATAGAAGTCGATGCCACCAGAACACGCCAAGTGTTGATGAATTTGCTTGAGCATGCGTTGCAACGCACTCCAAGCGGGAATGTCAGTTTGATGGCCAGGTTTGAACAACAGCAACTGCAGTTCACGGTGGAGGACTCCGGAAGTGAGTTGTCCATTGAAGCGTCGCATCAATTGACACAGCCAGGCCCCGTCGACCAGCATGAAGATTTGAAAGCGGTGGGACGAGCCAACCTGATGCTCTACATGGCCAATGCCCTGACCCATTTGATGGGCGGGACTTTGCAGCTACAGAAGTCATCGCACGGCGTGGCCATTGGCATGTATCTACCGCACATGCCCGTGCAGGAAGAGGCTTACAGCGAATCCCAAGCGGCAGAGGACAAACCTTTGCACCTGATCATCCAAGACTTGCCCTTGGAGGTATTGGTGGTTGATGACAACCCGGTCAATCGCTTGCTGGTCGATCAGGTCATTCGGTCGCATTGGCCAAAGGCGCATGTGGTGCAGGCTCACCATGGGAAGCAAGCATTGAGCTTGTTGGGCCAGCAACTCTTCGACTTGGTGTTGATGGACATGCTGATGCCCGAAATGGATGGCATCGTGGCCACCAGCATGTTGCGTCAAACCGTATCCTCACAAAACCAAAACATTCCGGTTTTGGGATTGACTGCCAACATCAGTACCGATGATCATCTGCGGTGTTTACAAGCAGGCATGAACGATATTGTGCTCAAACCCTTCGACCGCGATAAATTGACCCAACGGCTAACCCAATTACTTTTAGCCAGTCCTGATTTCCGCAGCAAGTACGCTCAGCATATACAAGCTGCTGCATAACCCCGCCTCAGTAACCCGGATGCCTTGGGGCCAAGGCCGAATGCGAAAGGGCCCCAGCCACAGGGCTGTTAGTATTCCTATTTAAAAATCAAAATATCTTCCATCATGTCTCAAAACAAGCTTGACCAAGGCGTGCCCATCTCCGTGAAAATCCGCGAGCGCGTGATGGCCTCCGGTCAGCGCTTTCATGCCAACGACAACATTGCCGAGTTCCTAAAGCCTGGCGAATTAGAGGCTTTGCTGGATGAAGTCGAGGTCAAGATGCGTGGTGTCTTAGAGAGTTTGGTGATTGACACCGAGCACGACCACAACACCACCGACACTGCCCGACGCGTGGCCAAACTGTATGTGCAAGAGGTATTTCGCGGTCGCTATGTCAAAGCGCCTGAAATCACCGAATTTCCAAATGCTGAACAACTGAACGAATTGATGATCGTCGGCCCCATCACCGTTCGAAGCGCTTGCAGCCATCACTTTTGCCCCGTCATTGGCAAGATCTGGATTGGCGTGTTGCCCAACAAAAACACCAACGTCATCGGCCTGTCCAAATACGCCCGATTGGCTGAATGGGTCATGGGCCGTCCGCAAATTCAAGAAGAGGCGGTGGTGCAACTCGCCGATTTGATCCAAAACAAAACCCGCCCCGATGGTCTGGCATTGGTGATGGAAGCCACCCACTATTGCATGGCTTGGCGCGGCGTGAAGGACATGGACAGCCGCATGATCAATTCGGTCATGCGGGGGTCCTTTTTGAAGGACCCCAATTTGCGGCGTGAATTCCTCTCGCTGATTCCGCAAAAAAACTAAAGCTTCATGAGCCTTGTGCTTGGCTGCGATTTCAGCAGCAGCCCTTCCAAAAGAAAAACCATTGTGTTGGCTTGGGGGCGCTGGCGCTCAGGCCGCGTGGTCCTTGATAATTTGGCGCATTGCGATTCGCTCGATGGTTTCAGCCAAGCTTTGCAGACCCCAGGTCCGTGGGTGGGCGGCTTTGATTTGCCCTTTGGCTTGCCGCGCGAACTCGTGTCACAGCTGGGTTGGCCCACCAACTGGCTGGCCTGCATGCAGCACTACGCCCACTTGAGCCGGGATGACATTCGCGATGCGTTCGCCGCTTTTTGCAATGCTCGTCCGGTTGGTGGCAAATTCGCCCACCGTGCAACGGACATCCCCGCAGGCTCCAGCCCTTCGATGAAATGGGTGAATCCACCCGTTGCGTTCATGATGCATGCGGGGATCCCCCTGATGCTGGAAGCAGGCTTGGACTTTCCCGGTCTCCACGAAGGGGACACGACACGGGTGGCTTTGGAAGCCTATCCGGGCCTGTGGGCCAAACGTGTTCTGGGCAACCGCAGTTATAAAAACGATGCAGCTGCCAAGCAAACCCCCGAGCGACTGATTGCCCGCAAGGACCTGTTGCATGCGCTGGTGTGGGGCCACGATGCCCTGCCAGCGCGTCTGAAGCTCACGGATGCGCAACAAGACCAGTTGGTGGCTGACGCTTCAGGCGACAGTTTGGACGCCGTGCTGTGCATGGTGCAAGCAGCGTGGGCCGAACAGCAGCACCGCCAAGGCGAGCCTTTGTATGGTTTGCCTGCACACATGGATCCGCTGGAAGGCTGGATCATCAACGCATGAGCGACTTCAGCTTTGCAGACAAACTCGAAACACCCCGCATGTGGTTGCGCTGCCCCTATCCGGGTGACGGCGAGGCGGTGTACCAAGGCGTGGCAGAGACTTTGCAGCAATTGAGGGCCTGGCCCGACTCCTTGCCTTGGGCGCAAAAACCGCAGTCGGTAGAAGCCTCTGAGGACTATTGCCAAACTTGTTATGCGGCTTGGGCCATGCGCATCAGTTGGCCCATGTTGTTGATCGACAAAGCCAGCGCAGCGTTTGTGGGCAGCATTGGTTTTCACCAAATTGACGCCGACATGCAGCAGTGGGAGTTGGGCTATTGGTGTCGATCACGTTTTCAAGGACAAGGCCGCATGACCGAAGCCGTGCAAGCGCTGACACAAGCCGCCTTGCAGGTGGCACCGAATGCGCAATTGGTTTGTCGCATTGACAGCCGCAACCAAGCCAGTGCCAAGGTGGTGATGAATGCAGGCTATGAGATGGTGAAAGAAGAGGCGCTGACTTCAGACGCTGGGGCAGTGCAGACGGTGCGGCATTACGCCTGGCTGCGCGACTTGCACACCGGGCAATCGGGCTGACGCTGCAAGCGCATCTCAGTCCAACTCAGGTCGCGCCCATCCATCATTTGCAAACGACCTGCCAAGGATGTGCCCAAGCCAGCCAGCAGCTTCAGCGCTTCAGCGGCTTGCAAGCTGCCAATCACGCCCACCAAGGGTGCCAACACGCCCATGGTGGCGCAACTCACCTCTTCGGGTGCTTCATCGGCGGGAAACACGCAGGCATAACAAGGCGATTGGTGGTCACGCACGTCGTAGGTGGTGAGTTGGCCATCGAGGCGAATCACCGCGCCACTGACCAAGGGCACAACATGTTTCACACATGCAGCATTCAGCACTTGGCGGGTTTGAAAGTTGTCACTGCAATCGAGCACCACATCGGCTTGCTGAACCAGTGTGTCCAGCAATGCAGCATCGGCGCGAATGGCCACGGCATTGACTTGGCAACCCGGGTTCAAGGCCAACATGGCGGTGCGGGCGGAGTCCACCTTGGGCTGACCAATGCGTTCGGTGGTGTGCGCGATTTGCCGTTGCAGGTTGGTCAGGTCCACCGCGTCATGGTCGACCAAGGTGATGGTGCCCACGCCTGAGGCCGCTAAATACAAAGCCGCTGCACTGCCCAAGCCGCCAGCCCCCAACACCAGGGCGTGGCTGTTCAAGAGCTGGGTTTGACCTTCGTCGCCAAGTTCGTTGAGCAGGATATGGCGTGAATAACGAAGCAGTTGGGCGTCATCCACGCCTTATTCTTCCTTGGTGGCAGCGGGGCGCTCTGAAAGTGTTTTGCTGACCTTGACCGGCTGGTTTTTCAAGTGGTTTAAGGCTTGTTGCAATTGGAAATCTTCGGCACTGCCAAACTCGGGCGATTTGCGATCAGCCACCGGTTTTTTGGATTCTTCTTCCAAACGCTTCAAAGCTTCTTCGCGGGCTTTTTCGCGGGCAGGGTCTTTGACTTCAGCGCCTTGGCCACTGTTGAGGTGCTTTTCCAAGTCGGCTTCACGGGTGCGCAATGCCGCATAAGGGCTGCCTTCAGCCGTGTCATCGACCAGCAACTCGGGCACGATGCCTTTGGCTTGGATGGAGCGACCGCTGGGCGTGTAGTAGCGGGCGGTGGTGATCTTCAAAGCGGTGTCAGCGCCAAGTTGGCGCACGGTTTGCACAGAGCCTTTGCCAAAGGTTTGGCTCCCCATCAACACAGCGCGTTTGTGGTCTTGCAAGGCACCAGCCACGATTTCACTGGCCGAGGCCGAGCCTTCGTTGACCAACACCACCAAAGGCACTTTTTTGTAAAAACCTTTGGTGGATTTTTCTAGCCCGGCCACCGAGTCTGCGCCACCCCGGCGTTGGTAATACTCGGGGGCAGCTTTGAAGGTGAATTTGCTTTCGTCCAATTGACCATTGGTGGACACCACGGTCACGTTGCTGGGTAAAAACACGGCAGAAATCGCCACAGCCGCATCCAACAAACCGCCTGGGTCGTTGCGCAGGTCGAGCACCAAGCCCTTCATTTTGGGATCTTGTTTGTACAGCTCTTCCAGCTTGCGGGTCAGGTCGTCGACCGTGCGTTCTTGAAACTGGCTGACACGAATCCAACCAAAGCCGTTTTCGATCATCTTGCTTTTCACACTGACGGTTTTGATTTCTTCGCGAATGATGGTGACGGGGAAGGTGCGGTTTTCGTCTTTGCGGAAGATGGTCAGGATCACTTTGGTGCGAGGTTCGCCGCGCATGCGCTTGACAGCTTCGTTCAAAGAAAGGCCTTTGACCGAGGTGTCGTCCACCTTGGTGATCAAGTCGCCGGGCTTCAAACCCGCGCGGTCAGCAGGAGAGCCTTCAATGGGTGAGACCACCTTGACCAAGCCTTCTTCTTGCGAAATTTCGATGCCCACACCGACAAACTTGCCAGTGGTGCCTTCGCGGAATTCTTTGTAGGACTTTTTATCGAAATACTGTGAATGCGGGTCGAGGTTGGCGACCATGCCAGCGATGGCGTCATTGATGAGTTTTTTCTCATCCACAGGTTCGACGTAGTCGCTCTTGACCATGCTGAAGACGGCGGCCAGCTGCTGCAACTCTTCCAAGGGCAACGGGGCCATGTTGGCGCGTGCCACAGTTTGCAGCGAGAACGTGGTGAGCGCACCAGTGAGTGCGCCAATGGTCAACCAACCTGCAATTTTCAGTTTCTGGCTCATGGGTACCTTGTTCGAAACAACACCGCCGCACCTGCTGGCGATTTAGGAAGATAGTCTACTGTGGAAGCGACTTCTGCGGGGCCCTGTTTCGTCAAAGTCCGCCAGCCACAGGGTCAAGCAGGGGCCGTCATCTCGTGCAGGTAGTAATGGCGAATAGGTTTAAAGTCGGCGGCCAGTTCATAGACCAAAGGTTGACCATTGGGGATGTTCAAGCCAACGATGTCTTGGTCGGAAATGCCATCCAAGTGTTTGACCATGGCGCGAATGGAGTTGCCATGGGCGCTGATGATGACCCGTTTGCCGCTGCGCAGGGCCGGGGTCAAAGCCTCGTTCCAAAACGGCATGACCCGCTCGATGGTGTCTTTCAGGCACTCGGTCAGCGGAATTTGCGCCGGCAGCAGCTTGGCATAGCGCGGGTCGCCGCGTTCGCAGCGGCTGTCATCGGCGGACAAGGCGGGTGGGGGCTCGTCGTAACTGCGTCGCCAGGCCAGGACCTGAGCCTCGCCGTATTTCTGGGCGGTTTCGGCCTTGTTCAAGCCTTGCAGCGCACCATAGTGGCGCTCGTTCAAGCGCCACTGGTGGGCCACTGGCAGCCAAGAGCGGTCTAGTCCATCCAACAAGTGCCACATGGTGTGGATGGACCGCTTTAAGACGCTGGTGTAGCCCAGGTCAAATTCAAAGCCATGGGCCTTGAGCAATTCACCGGCTTGGCGGGCTTGCACCACGCCGGTGGGGGTCAGGTCGACATCTGCCCAGCCCGTGAAGCGGTTTTCCAAATTCCAAGTGGATTCGCCGTGGCGAATCAAGACGAGCGTGTGCATGCCAGAAAACCTTCATGAAATCCAAATCAAAAAAGGATTCTAGAATGACCCTCTTGTCTGAAACTGGGTGACTGTGTGAATTTTTTACTCGAAAACTGGCTGCTCATTTTTGTAGCCGTCACATCTGGTGTGGCCTTGTTGCTGCCCAATTTGCAAAATCTCGGCGCTCCTAGCCTGTCTCCCACCCAGGCCGTGTTGCTGATGAACCGCGAAAAAGCCCACATCGTTGATGTTCGCAGTCCTGAAGAATTCGCCACGGGGCATCTGATTGGTGCCAAAAACATCCCGATGGACAAGCTGCAGGCCGATCTGGGTAAAAGCATCTCTGACAAAAAACGCCCGCTCATTCTGGTGTGTGCCAGTGGCATGCGTTCGCAAAAAGCGGTTGGCGTGGCCAAAGCCCAGGGCTTTGAACAAGCCCACAGCTTGGGCGGGGGATTGAAAATTTGGCAAGATGCCAATCTTCCACTTGAAAAAGCTTGAATTGAACAAGCTGTAACGCCCAACACCATGCCACCCGTCAAGATGTTCACCACCGCAGTTTGCCCTTATTGCGTTCGGGCTAAACAGCTCTTGAAAGCGCGGGGCGTCGAGCACATTGAAGAGGTCCGCATCGACCAACTCCCCGAAGAGCGAAGCCGCATGATGGCGCTCACAGGCAGGCGCACTGTGCCGCAAATTTTCATTGGCGATCAGCATGTGGGTGGCTGTGATGAGTTGATCGCGCTCGATGGTCGAGGCGGCTTGCTGCCCTTGTTGCAAGCAACCTGACATAATTCCTTCATTCTCAACCTCACCCGCTTTCGGCCCACAGGCTTGGCGGGTTTTTTCATGCAGGAAGCCCCATGGCCGACAACCTCGAACCCGTGTTCCAAATTCAGCGCGTTTACCTCAAAGACATGTCCTTGGAGCAACCCAATTCACCCGGCATTTTGTTGTCGCAAGAAACGCCCAGCGTGGACATTCAAATCGGCATCGGTTCCGAACAAATTGGCGAGCACCTTTATGAAGTGGTGGTCACCGCCACCGTCACCACCAAAATCAAAGAACAGACCATGTTCTTGGTGGAAGCCAAGCAAGCCGGTATTTTTGAAATCCGCAACATGCCCGATGGCCAACTCGAACCCATCCAAGGCATTGCCTGCCCCCAAATTGTCTACCCCTATTTGCGCAGCAACGTGGCTGATGTCATCCAACGTGCTGGTTTCCCGCCGGTCCACATGGCTGAAATCAACTTCCAAGCCATGTACGACCAACAACAGCAAATGAAAGCCGAGCAGCAACTCCAGTGAAGCTGCTCGTCCTTGGTGCTGGCGCCTGGGGAACAGCGCTGGCCGCACAAGCCAGTGCCCGCCATGAAGTCACTTTGTGGGCACGCAACCCCGCCATCATTCAAGACATGCAAACGCGTGGTGTCAATCAACGCTATTTGCCCGGTCAATCACTGCCCCCCGCTTTGCACTTGAGCCACGCGCCTTTGGCGCAACTGCTGCCGCACACCGACTTGGTGGTGTTGGCTTCACCCATGGCCGCTTTGCGTGACATGCTGTTGGCCACCGCGCCCATGCTGGGTGAGCGTCCGCTGGCCTGGTTGTGCAAAGGCTTTGAAGCCGTGCTGCCCTCGATAGCCAACCCCAAGGCCAAACATGGTTTGCTGGCCCACGAAGTGCAACTGCAAGTGGCACCCGCGCTGCAAGCCGGGATCTTGAGCGGCCCCAGCTTTGCCAAAGAAGTGGCTGCAGGTCAGCCCGCGGCTTTGGTGGCTGCCAGTGTCCACCCCGCTGTGCGTGATGCTTTGGTTCAGGCCTTTCACGGCGACAACTTGCGGGTGTATGCCAATGAAGACATCGTTGGCGTGGAGGTGGGTGGAGCCGTGAAAAACGTCATGGCCATCGCCACCGGTTTGTGCGATGGCTTGCAACTGGGTTTGAATGCCCGCGCGGCGCTCATCACGCGCGGCTTGGCTGAAATGACACGCTTGGGTGTGGCCATGGGCGCACGTGCCGACACCTTCATGGGCCTGAGTGGTTTGGGCGATTTGGTACTCACCGCCACTGGCAACCTGAGCCGTAACCGGCAAGTGGGTTTGGCGCTGGCCCAAGGCAAATCACTCGACCAGGTGTTGCTGTCCTTGGGCCATGTGGCCGAGGGCGTGTACAGCGCCCACACCGTGGTGCAACGCGCCCAGCATGTGGGTGTGGACATGCCGATCGCGCAAGCCGTGGTGTCGGTGTTGCAAGGCCAAACCTCGCCGCAACAAGCCGTGGCCGCCCTCATGGGGCGTGGTGCCAAAGGCGAACAGGGCGCTTAAGCCAATCGTTGGATTTGCAACTTGGCGGCGTCCAAATGCCCTGCCAAAGCAGCAATGCACACCGTAAAGTCCGGGCTGAATTCCGGGTTGGACCGCAAGCTTTTCAAATACTGGTTGGCCATAAGCAAAGCCTGTCGCCAATGGTCATTGCGCACGCAGGCGTGCAGGTTCAAGTGGGGCGCGGCGTTGTTCAATTTGCCGCTGCTGCTGGGCGCAAACGCCATCGGACACATGTCGTAGGCTGGTGCCAAATGGAAGGGGCGGCCGGAATCGCAGACAAACGAGAGGTTGCCCGCGTGCATGTCGGTGTTGCCCATCAGCATGCCAAACGCCCACAGCAACTCGGTGCGTTCTGCTGCTTCTCGCGTCACGACCCCAAGCGTCGCCAGTGTTTGGACGATCACCGGCCAGGGCTGGTGGGCGTCGCCCACAAACTCAGCATCCAAAGCGCGCAAGGACACCACGGCATGGCGCCCCATCGCGCCCCTGCGGTCAAAGCGTGCCAGCTCTAAAAACCGCTGACCTTGGTGGTTCAACACCGCCGAGGACGCTGCCGCCACACCAACGCTTTGCAAGCAAGACAAGGCCAAGTGCTCGGCCAACAACAGATCGCGCCAGCGCTGGCTCACGGGGCTCTCGAGTGGCTCGGTGAATTTCACCAGCACATGGGAGGCGCCGCCAGTTGTTTGCGCATAGGCGGTGAATTTGGGTTGCTCGCCACCCGCGGACGAACCGGGTGTGTCGCCTTGCGACGCCGCCAAGGCCAGGGCTGCATAGGTGGCGGGTTTGTTGTCGTTGGCCACCGCGCTGGGTTCAGGCAAGGCGATGAAGGTGTCGCGGGCAAGGTTGCCCAGCAAGAGATGGCCCACCATGTCGTGCCCATGTGCCAACAATGCCCGGATGGCGTGGCTGTCGCTCCAGGTGTTGAGCGCGCTCGGCAGCCCCACACTGGCCGCATGACGAGCGGCATAAGCGCGGCCCAAATAGCCTTGCGGCAGCATGTCTAACAGCCACCAAGGCACGCCATCCGAGTGCACTTGCGGCCCATCGGTGGGTGTGAAAACAAAGCCATCGGGGCGCACCGGGGTGAGGTTGCCAAAGGGCTGCAATTGACCTTGGCTGTCCACCTGAAACACCGGCACGTCGGCGAAGCCCCGGCTGCTGTCGCGCAACACATAGCGCGAGTTTTTCTTGGCGCCGATTTGCAGGACCTCTTGGCCTATGGCCGCGAGCGCACGCGATACCGTGGGCTGGCTCAAGCCCATTTCTCTGGCCATTTGCGTGCCAGACTTGGGGCCCGTGGCCAGCCGCAAACTCAGGAGTTCAAGCGGTGTTGTCATCGATGAGAATTATAAAATGAATGACAAATGCATGAATAAAAAATTAATTTCAGGATAAAAAACCCAATTAATATATATTTCAAGGCTATAGTGCTTAAAAATCGCATGTTATTTGAATCATTTTCAAAATATCATCGTGATCAAAATTCCGAAAGCTCAAACGTCCAAGTTGTCGATCAAACGGGTAGGGCCCAGCTTGGCCGCGCCCAGCACCACCATAGGCTCGGCCGTTACTTGGGCGATGGCCGACAAATCCGACTGGCGGCGCACCGTCAGGTAGTCGGGCTGCCAGCCTTGGGAGCGCAAGCCTTCCATGGCGGCGGCTTCTGCCGCAGCCACATCCAACACAGCAGCGCCTGAAGCAACGGCCGCCCGCACCTGCGCCGCCAAGGCTTGCAGTGCGGCAGACAACTGCAGGGCTTGCACCCGCTCGGACGCGGACAAATACATGTTGCGCGAGCTCAGCGCCAAGCCCTCGGGCGTGCGGGTGGTGGGCAGGGTGATGATCTGGATGGGCATGGTGAACTGGCGCACCATCTCGCGCAAGATGAGCTGCTGCTGGTAGTCTTTTTGGCCAAACACCGCCACACCTGCGCCGCCAGCAAACACGCAGCTGAACAACTTCATCACCACGGTGCACACGCCAGTGAAAAAACCCGGGCGGAATTCACCTTCCAAGATGTTGGCCAAGGCCGGGTCGGGCAGCACTTTGAAGGTTTGCGGCTGCGGGTACAGCTCGGCTTCGGTGGGAGCGAACAACACATCACAGCCCACGGCCTTGAGCCGGTCACAGTCGTCCTCGAAGGTGCGCGGGTAGCTGTCAAAGTCTTCGTGCGGCAAAAACTGCAAGCGGTTGACGAAGATGCTGGAGACCAGCACATCGCCCATGGGCTTGGCATGGCGCAACAAGGACAAATGACCCTCGTGCAAATTGCCCATGGTGGGCACGAATGCGGGCTTGGAAAACGGGGCCAAATGCTGGCGCAACTCGGCCACGGTGCGGGCGATGAACATGGATTACCAAGCGTGAAGGGTGTTGTCGGGAAAGCTGCCGTCTTTGACCGCCGCCACATAGCGGCTGAGCGCGTCCAACACGCTGTCGGTGCCGGTCATGAAATTGCGCACAAACTTGGGGTTCTTGCCCAGGTTGATGCCCAGCATGTCGTGCAGCACCAGCACTTGTCCGGCCGTGCCATTGCCCGCGCCAATACCAATGGTGTGGCAAGTACTCAGGGCTTGGGTCAATTCGCCCGATAAAGCAGCGGGCACCATTTCCAGCACCAGCATGCTGGCACCGGCTTGTTGCAGGGCCAAAGCATCTTTGTGCAACTGCGCGGCCGCAGCGGGCTCGCGGCCTTGCACCCGGTAGCCGCCCAAGGCGTGCACGGTTTGCGGCGTGAGGCCCAAATGCGCACACACCGGGATACCGCGTTGCACCAAGAAATGCACGGTGTCGGGCGTCCAATCGCCGCCTTCAAGTTTCACCATGTGGGCCCCGGCTTGCATCAGCACCATGGCGCTGCGCAGTGCTTGTTCAGGGGACTCGTGGTAGGTGCCAAAGGGCAGGTCGCCAATCACCCAAGCGGTGCCTTGGACGCGGCGCAAACCGCGCACCACGCTTTCGGTGTGGTAGCGCATGGTTTCCAGGCTGACACCTGCCGTGCTGTGCAAACCTTGGCAGACCATGCCCAGCGAGTCGCCCACCAAAATGCATTCCACGCCAGCAGCATCGGCCACGGCGGCGAAGGTGGCGTCGTAGGCGGTGATCATGGCGATCTTGTCGCCTCGCGCTCGCATGTCGTTCAAGCGCGGCAAGCTGATCGGTTTGCGCGTCGCCATGTCGGAGGCGGGCGGCAAGGTGCCGTAGGGACTGGCAGGGTTGCTCATGCGGGGTCTCCCCTCCATATCAATTGGTGGGTGCATACGCCAAGCGCACATAAATGGGTGCGTAGGCTTCGGCTTGGGTGATGTCCACCAGGGTTTCTTTGGCCAGTTCGAGCAAGGCGATGAAGGTGACCAGCATGACCGGCACGCCCAAAGCGGCATCGAACAAGTCTTGGAATTCGACAAAGCGTTGGTTTTGCAGTTTCTTCAGCACGATGCTCATGTGCTCTCGCACCGACAGTTCTTGGCGGCTGATTTTGTGGTGCTCCACCAACTTGGCGCGGCGCAAGATGTCGGCCCAAGCCTGCTGCAAATCGGGCACTTCCACATGCGGAAAACGCGGTTGGATGGACTGTTCGATGTAGACCTGCGCCCGTAAAAAATCGCGGCCTTGCTGCGGCGCTTCGTTCAAGCGGGTCGCCGCCAATTTCAATTGTTCGTATTCCAACAAGCGGCGCACCAGCTCGGCACGCGGGTCTTCAACTTCCACGCCTTCAGCCACTTTCTTGGGTGGCAACAGCATGCGCGACTTGATTTCAATCAGCATGGCGGCCATGAGCAAATACTCGGCGGCCAACTCGAGGTTGGTTTTCCTGATTTCCTCGACATAGCTCAGGTACTGGCGGGTCAGGCCCGCCATGGGGATGTCGAGGATGTTGAAGTTTTGCTTGCGAATCAGGTAGAGCAGCAAGTCGAGCGGGCCTTCAAAGGCTTCTAGAAAAATTTGCAGGGCATCGGGCGGGATGTACAAATCTTGCGGCATGGCGAACAGCGGTTCGCCATACAGACGCGCCACCGCCACATGGTCGATGACCGAGGGCATGTGGGGCAAATCGGCGCTGGGACCCTGCCAATTCGCCTCGGGGGTGGTGCTCACTTGCTGCCCGTGCTGAGGTAAACGTAGGGCTTTTGAGGCACCCGGGCGGCTTGGAATTCGGCCTGATTTTGGCGGTCAATGGTTTTGTCCCACAGCAGGCCGCGACCGGCGCGTTGCTC
The DNA here is from genome assembly GCA_937891045.1 of uncultured Burkholderiales bacterium. The sequence continues at coordinate 15,222 of CALBEV010000185.1, forward strand.
GGCTTCCAAGTTGGGCTTGTGCGCCTTGAGTTGCTGGATGAACGCTTGGGTTTCAGAGACGTATTCGGGGCGGGCAAACAAAGACATGAAAGGTGTCCTTCAAAGGGAGCCGCATTCTACCCAGTCAGGCTTGGTGATGCAGAAAACGCCAGCGTCTTTAATCGGGTGCCCAGGTGGTGGGCCAAGTCAGGCTGCGCCCCGTGCGGGCGGTGAAAGCGGTCAAGTCTTCCAAGTGGTCGAGGTCGGTGGTGTAGTGCAGGTTGCTTGAAGCCAAGGGCAGCACCTGCGCCTGATGCGCTTGCCGCCATTCTTTGCAACCAAAGGCCGGGCCTTGCAACAAGATGGCACGTCGGGCGGCGGCACTCAGCATCACCGGGTTGCCGGGCGCGTCATCCACCTTGGGAAACACCATGTCGATGCCTTGCGGGCGGTCGTGAAACGCTTGCGTGAGCGTAGTGATGTTGGCGGCTTCAATCAGCGGTTGATCGGCCAAGGCCATCACCACGCCGTCGAGGCTGTCGGGCAAGGCTTGCAAACCCAAGCGCTGGGACGACACCAAGCCGTCGTCGGGTTGTGGGTTGTGAATCACTTGGATGTTCAAGCCCTGCAGTTGTGCGCCAATGTCATCGGCGTAATGCCCCAGCACCACCACCAACTGGGCCGCACCTGCGGTTTGCAAAGCATGCACTTGGCGGCGAATCAGCGGCTCGCCATCGAGCAGCAACAAAGACTTGGGCCGATGGCCCATGCGAGAACCCGCACCGGCTGCGAGCAAGACCGCAGCCCAGTTCATCAATGGATCCGCATGCCGGGGGTGGCACCCGGCCAAGGGTGGAGCACGTGGATGCCGGGATGGGTTTTTTCATCTGCATGGCTGGCGGCCAGCACCATGCCCTCGGAGACACCGAATTTCATTTTGCGCGGGGCCAAATTGGCCACCATGACGGTGAGCTTGCCCACCAGGTCTTCGGGCTTGTACATGCTGGCAATGCCGCTGAAGACATTGCGCATACGGCCTTCGCCCACGTCCAGCGTCAAGCGCAACAGTTTGGTGCTGCCTTCCACGGGTTCGCAGTTGACGATGAGTGCGATGCGCAAATCGATCTTGGCAAAGTCGTCGATGCCGATGGTTGGAGCGATGGCTTCGCCGCCTGGTTTGGCGAAATTGGGGTCAGCGAAATTGGGGTCAGAGCCCGAGTTTTCCTTCGGAAAATCGGTGTCTGACCCCAATTTCGCGGGCTCTGACCCCAATTGTTCCAATTGTTCGGGCGGCGGCTCAAACAAGGCTGCCAACATCTTGGGGTCCACGCGTTGCATTAGGTGTTGATAGACACCGATGCCGTGGCCCGCACCCATGCGTTGCTGGCCCAGCGCAAACTGCAACGGCGGGATGTTCAAAAAAGTTTCCACGTTGGCCACCAAGGCGGGCAGCACCGGTTTCAAGGCCAGGCTCAGCAAGCGAAAGGCTTCCATGCAGGTGCTGCACACATCTTGCAAGCGGGCGTCTTGCCCTTCTTGTTTGGCCAGTTCCCAGGGCTTGTTGGCGTCCACGTACTCGTTCACGCGGTCGGCCAAGGCCATGGTGTCGCGCAAGGCTTTGGCATAGTCGCGGTGCTCGTACAGCGCTTCAATGGCGGGCAAACCGGCGTGCAATTGCGAGAGCAGGGCTTCGCCATCGGCGCTGACAGCGCCCAGTTGGCCGCCAAAGCGCTTGGCAATGAAGCCTGCCGCCCGCGACGCGATATTGATGTACTTGCCCACCAAGTCCGAGTTGACCCGCGCCATGAAGTCGTCGGCGTTGAAGTCGATATCCTCGTTGCGGCCGTTGAGCTTGGCCGCCAAGTAATAACGCAGCCACTCGGGGTTCATGCCCAGTTCCAGGTACTTCAAGGGGTTCAAACCGGTGCCTCGGCTCTTGCTCATTTTTTCGCCGTTGTTCACGGTCAAGAAACCGTGCACAAACACCTTGTGGGGCACTTTGCGGCCGCTGAACTTCAGGATGGCAGGCCAAAACAAAGTGTGGAAGGTGACGATGTCTTTGCCGATGAAATGGTATTGCTCCACATCCGGCGCGGTGATGTAGTCGTCATAGCTTTCACCACGCTTGGTCAAGAGGTTTTGCAATGACGCCAAATAGCCAATGGGCGCATCCAGCCAGACATAAAAATACTTGCCCGGCGCATCGGGAATCTCGATGCCAAAGTAAGGCGCGTCACGCGAAATGTCCCAGTCGCCCAGGCCTTCGCTGGTGCTGCCGTCTGGGTTGGTGCGCACACTGAACCACTCTTTCACCTTGTTGGCCACTTCAGGCTGCAGGTGTTGGTCGTTTTGCGTCCAGTCTTGCAAAAATTCAACGCAGCGTGGGTCGGACAATTTGAAGAAGAAATGCTCGGCGTTTTTCAACACCGGTGTGGCCCCCGACAACGCCGAGAACGGGTTTTTCAAATCGGTGGGTGCATACACCGCGCCGCAGCTTTCACAGTTGTCGCCGTACTGGTCTTTGGCGCCGCACTTGGGGCATTCGCCCTTGATGAAGCGGTCGGGCAAAAACATGTTTTTCTCGGGGTCGAAAAACTGCTCGATGGTTTTGCGCTCAATCAAGCTGCCGCCTTGCTCGGCGGACAGGTCGCGCAGGTCGCGGTAAATCTGTTGCGCCAGGGCGTGGTTTTCCGGCGCATCGGTGCTGTGCCAGTTGTCAAAGCCAATGTGGAAGCCATCAAGGTAGGGCTGGCGGCCCGCAGCGATGTTGGCGACAAACTGCTGCGGCGTGAGGCCCGCTTTTTCAGCGGCAATCATGATCGGTGCGCCATGCGTATCGTCAGCACACACGAAATTCACCGCGTGGCCCTGCATGCGTTGGTAGCGCACCCAAATATCGGCTTGGATGTACTCCATCATGTGCCCGATGTGGAAGTGGCCATTGGCATAGGGCAGGGCGGTGGTGACAAATAAGCGGCGCTGGGTCATGAGGGGGTCAGTACAGAGAGGGAGCCTGATTTTAGGTGGCGGCAATGGCGATGATGGCGTTGAGCTCTTCGCAGGCCGATTCGAACACCGCAGGCGGAACTTGTTTCCAAGCATGGGGCCGCGCCCCACGTTCACGCCAAGCGAAAGATTTGGGCTGGTGCGTCAGCACATAACAAACCTCGCCTTTGGCGGCGGTGAATTTCACAGCAAAAGGGTTGGTTTCATTGCTGGGCGCATGGGTCATGGGCAAACCAATAACCAAGCCGGTGCGTTCATTGAAGGCTTTGGGCGACAACACCATCATCGGGTGCTCGTCCTTCATCTCCGCACCCTTTTGCGGGTTGAAATTGACCCAAATCATGTCGCGTCGATCGGGCACCCAGTGTTTGGCAGGCGTCGCCATCAGAAGACTTCGGGGCCCACGCGGGGGGTGGCCATGACTTCACCGCCATGCACAGCCGGGTCAAAGGCTTTGAGCTTTTGCGCCAAACTCAATTTGGGCTTGCCTGCGGTGCGCAAAAAAACGCCGCCTTCCACCACCTCGACTTTGATCGGCTGGCCGCGTGTGAAGCGGGCGGCTTTGGCGACTTTGGCGGTGATGCGAACGGCCAAGCCGTTGCCCCATTCTTGAACTGTTTGATCGACAGAGACGATGGTCGTCATGCGAACTCCTTGGATTGGCCGCCAAGTTTAATCGTGTTTCCGGCTTGTATCAACGTGTATCAACACCAGGCCATCTGGCTTGCAAGCTGTTTTCAACCTTGCCTGGCGTGGGGCCGCACCTGCTTGGCTAGACTAGCCCCCTTTTCCCCGATAGACACACTGGAGTAGACATGGCCCTGAGCGAACAAGACGTCACCAACGCGTTGCAAACCGTGGTGGACCCTCTCACTGGTCAAGACTTCGTCAGCAGCAAATCCGTGAAAAGCCTGCGCATCGACGGTGGTGCGGTGTCTTTTGAGGTGGTGTTGGGCTACCCCGCCAAGAGCCTTTGGGCGGCCTTTGAGCAACAACTTCAACAGGTGGTGTCGGCGGTGCCCGGTGTCACATCGGTCAAGGCCTCTGTCAGCAGCCAAGTCATTGCCCACACCGCGCAACCGGGCGTGGCTTTGTTGCCGCAAGTGAAAAACATCATTGCGGTGGCCTCGGGCAAAGGCGGCGTTGGCAAAAGCACGACCGCTGCCAATTTGGCGTTGGCCTTGGCCGCGGAAGGTGCCAGTGTGGGTTTGCTGGACGCGGACATTTACGGCCCCAGCCAACCGATGATGATGGGCTTGTCGGGTCGGCCCGAGAGCGCCGACGGCAAAACCATGGAGCCGCTGGAAAACCACGGCGTGCAGGTCATGTCGATTGGCTTTTTGGTGGCGCAAGACCAGGCCATGGTGTGGCGCGGCCCGATGGCCACGCAAGCCCTGGAGCAGTTGCTGCGCCAAACCAATTGGCGCCATCTCGACTACCTGATCATCGACATGCCCCCCGGCACCGGCGACATCCAACTCACCCTGAGCCAGCGTGTGCCCCTGACGGGCGCGGTGATCGTCACCACGCCGCAAGACATTGCCTTGCTGGACGCGATGAAGGGCATCCGCATGTTCCAAAAGGTGGGTGTGCCCATCTTGGGCATCGTGGAAAACATGGCGGTGCACGTGTGCAGCCAATGCGGCCACGCCGAGCACATCTTTGGCGTCGAAGGCGGCAAAAAAATGGCGCAAGCCGAGGGCATGGCCTACCTGGGCGCTTTGCCCCTGAGCATGGCGATTCGGGTGCAAGCCGACAGCGGCCTGCCCAGTGTGGTGGCCGACCCGGACGGCGAGGTCACCGCCATCTACAAAGCCGTGGCGCGGCAACTGGCCGTGAAAGTCGCGGCCAAGGCGAAAGACTTCTCGTCCAAGTTCCCCAGCATCAAAGTCTCCAAAGACACTTGACCGCCAGGGGCCATGCCCCGCACCCCAAGATGCATTAAAGTGCATTCATGCGTCAAGATTTAGATTCTAAGAAACACCCTTATTTGATGACCCTGGGCGAGCGGGTGCGCAGCCTGCGGGCACGCCGTGGCTTGTCGCGCAAAGCCGCCGCCGCCAGGGCGCGGGTGTCCGAGCGCCATTGGGCGAATTTGGAAACCGGGGTGGGCAACGCGTCCATCTTGGTGTTGCTGCAAGTGGCCAAGGCGCTGCAATGCAGCTTGGTCACTTTGCTGGAAGAAGCGCCCGAGGCGGGCAACTTGCGTCGGCAGCATATTGCGCTCATTGGTTTGCGCGGGGCTGGCAAGTCCACGCTGGGTAAGCGCTTGGCGCAGGAGCTGGGCTATGTGTTTGTCGAGCTCAGCCGCGTGATTGAAAACCTGGCCGGTTGCAGCATCAGCGAAATCCATGGTTTGTATGGTCCCGAGGCGTATCGGCGCTACGAACGCCGCGCCTTGGAAGACTGCTTGGCGCAGTACCCGCATGTGGTCATGGCCACGCCCGGCGGCTTGGTGTCCGAGGAATCCACCTTCAACATGATGCTGGCGCAGTGCTTCACCATTTGGCTGCAAGCCACGCCCGAAGACCACATGGCGCGGGTGCTGGCGCAAGGCGACACCCGTCCGATGTCGGCCAGCACGGAAGCCATGCAGGATTTGCGCCGTATCCTCAGCAGCCGTTCGCCCTTTTATGCCAAGGCCGACCTGCATTTCGACACCAGCTTGCAGCCGCTGGAAGAGAGCTTCCAAACGCTGAAAAAAGCCTGGTTGGCGCAGAATTAACGCCTGGCAATATATTGCACACACCAAACTAATTTCGGCACGATGATGCACGTCTTCGGCAAAGCCTGACATTGGCCAATTGCCCCAAGGAAGCCCGCATGACTGATTTCACGGTTGATTACCAAACCCATCCCTCCAAGTACCGCCACTGGTCCCTGAGCGTGGAAGGTGAAGTAGCCACTTTGTCTTTGGACATCCAAGAAGACGGCGGCATCCTGCCTGGCTACAAGCTGAAACTCAACTCCTACGACCTGGGCGTGGACATCGAATTGCACGATGCCTTACAGCGGGTGCGCTTCGAGCACCCCGAGGTCAAGTCGGTGGTGGTCACCAGTTTGAAAGACCGCATCTTTTGCTCGGGCGCCAACATCTTCATGCTGGGTTTGTCCACCCACGCTTGGAAAGTCAACTTTTGCAAGTTCACCAATGAAACCCGCAACGGCATTGAAGACAGCAGCCGCCACAGTGGTTTGAAATTCGTTGCCGCCGTCAACGGCGCTTGTGCAGGCGGCGGCTACGAGCTGGCGCTGGCCTGTGACGAGATTGTGTTGGTGGACGACCGCTCCAGCAGCGTGTCCTTGCCCGAAGTGCCTTTGTTGGGCGTGTTGCCCGGCACCGGCGGCTTGACCCGGGTGACCGACAAGCGCCATGTGCGCCACGACCACGCCGATATTTTTTGCACCAGCGTCGAAGGTGTGCGCGGCCAACGTGCCGTGGACTGGCGTTTGGTGGACGCGATTGCCAAGCCCGCGCAGTTTGCCGAGGTGGTGGCCAAGCATGCCAAAGACTTGCCAGCCAACGCCAAGCGTGCTGGCGCATCGGCCAAAGGCCAAGGCGTGGCACTCAAACCACTGCACAAAACAGCCAGCGCCGACAGCCTGCACTATGACTACGTGACCGTGGCCATCGACCGCGCCAAACGCACCGCCACCCTCACCGTGTCGGCACCCAAAGCGGCTGTGCCCAGCAGCATCGAGGCGATTCAACAAGCCGGTGACAGCTGGTACCCGCTGCAAATGGCGCGTGAATTGGATGATGCGATTTTGTCTTTGCGCAGCAATGAACTCGACATCGGCACGTGGTTGCTGAAAACCACGGGTGATGCCGCCCTGGCCCTGCAATCAGACGCCGTGTTGGTGCAACACCAAGCGCATTGGTTGGTGAACGAAACCATCGGCCTGCTGCGCCGCACCTTGGCCCGCTTGGACGTGTCGTCGCGTTCTTTGTTTGCCTTGATCGACGAAGGTTCTTGCTTTGCCGGCACCTTGGCCGAGTTGGCGTTTTGTGCCGACCGCGCTTACATGTTGGCCTTGCCCGGCGACGACAAAGCACCGCAACTGACTTTGAGCGAACTCAACATGGGTTACTTCCCCATGGTGAACCATCAATCGCGTTTGCAACGCCGCTTCTACGAGGAAACCGCGCCCCTTGAGGCCGTGCGTGCCGCCATCGGCAAGCCGTTGGACGCTGACCAAGCCCTGCGCTTGGGCCTGGTGACCGCCGCCCCAGACGACATCGACTGGGCCGATGAGTTGCGCATCGCGATTGAAGAACGTGCCGCCATGTCGCCCGACTCGCTCACCGGCTTGGAAGCGAATTTGCGCTTCAGCCAAAAAGAGTCGATGGAGACCCGCATTTTTGGTCGCTTGTCCGCTTGGCAAAACTGGATCTTCAACCGCCCGAACGCCGTTGGCGACAAAGGGGCTTTGAAGGTCTACGGCAAAGGCGAAAAAGCCGCTTTCGATATGAACCGCGTCTAACCCTCATTGGAATCTGACCCCCATTGATTAATGGGGGTCAGATTCCAATTAATTCATTCTTTACTTCAGGAAAACATCATGTCAGCCATCAACTACAGCGAAAAAATCCCCAACAACGTCAACCTGAGTGACGACCGCACCTTGCAACGCGCCTTGGAGCAGTGGCAACCCAACTTCATCAACTGGTGGGACGACATGGGCCCCGAAGGCACGACCGACAGCGAGGTGTATTTGCGCACCGCCGTGAGCGTGGACCCGCAAGGCTGGGCGCAGTTTGGCCACGTCAAGATGCGCGACTACCGTTGGGGCATCTTTTTGAACCAAGGTGAAGCGGACCGCAAAATCCATTTCGGCGACCACAAAGGCGAAGCTGCTTGGCACGACGTGCCTGGCGAACACCGCGCCAATTTGCGCCGCATCATCGTCACCCAAGGCGACACCGAGCCTGCCTCTGTCGAGCAACAACGCCACTTGGGTCAGACCGCCCCCAGCATGTACGACCTGCGCAACCTGTTCCAAATCAATGTGGAAGAAGGCCGCCATTTGTGGGCCATGGTGTATTTGTTGCACAAACACTTTGGCCGCGATGGCCGCGAAGAAGCTGAGGCCTTGCTTGAGCGCCGCAGCGGCAACGACGACAACCCCCGCATCCTGCAAGCCTTCAACGAGCAAACGCCCGATTGGCTGAGCTTCTTCATGTTCACCTACTTCACCGACCGCGACGGCAAGTTCCAACTGTGTGCTTTGGCCGAGAGCAGCTTCGACCCACTGGCTCGCACCACCAAGTTCATGCTGACCGAAGAAGCGCACCACATGTTTGTCGGCGAGTCGGGCATTTCACGCGTGATTCAACGCACCTGCCAAGCCATGAATGAGCTGAAAACCGATGATGTGGCCAAGCTGCGTGCTGCCGGTGTGATTGACCTGCCCACCATCCAACGCTATTTGAATTTCCACTTCAGCGTGACCATTGATTTGTTTGGCGCTGACGAGTCCAGCAACGCCGCCACCTTCTACAGCTCGGGCCTGAAAGGCCGCTACGAAGAAGGCAAGCGCGACGACGACCATGTGTTGCGCGGCCAAACCTACAAAGTGCTGCACGTGCAAAACGGTCAACTCTTGGAAAAAGAAGTGCCGATGTTGAACGCCTTGAATGAAGTGCTGCGCGACGACTACATTACCGACTCCAAAGCCGGTGTGGATCGTTGGAACCGCGTGATTGACAAAGCCGGAATTCCTTTCAAGCTGCAAGTGCCGCACAAAGCCTTCCACCGCAACATCGGTTCGCTGTCCGGCTCCAAGGTGTCGCCCGATGGCCGCGTGGTGTCGGACGCCGAATGGAACGCCAAGATCAACGAATGGCTGCCTTCTGCTGAAGACCGTGCGTTTGTTGCCAGCCTCATGGGCCGCGTGGCCGAGCCAGGCAAGTTTGCCAACTGGATCGCACCCCCTGCCATCGGCATCAACCGCCAACCCGTAGACTTCGAGTACGTCCGCTTCAACTGATCTTCCATGAGTGACACCGCCGAGCTGTTGCAACAGCACCTGATCGACCCCGAAGTTTGCATCCGTTGCAACACCTGCGAAGCCACCTGCCCGGTGGGCGCCGTGACGCATGACAGCCGCAACTATGTGGTGGACGCCGACAAGTGCAACCACTGCATGGCTTGTGTGCCGCCGTGCCCCACGGGGTCGATTGACCATTGGTTGCCAGTCTTGCGCAGCAAGGCCTACAGCCTGGCCGAGCAACTCAGCTGGGATGAACTGCCCGCGCCGCAAAGCGAGGCCGAGTTGCAAAGCTTGGCGGCGGGCTTGCCCACCTCGGGCAACACCGCCTTTGAAAACGCCGCCACCTCGGTTGCCACCGTCAGCAGCGCCCCACCCGTGGTGCACACTGCGGCGATGGGGGCCAGTGTGCCGCCGTGGTCTGCCGCACACCCCTACACCAACCTGCACGGCCCGAAGAACCCGATCAGCGCCAAAGTGGTGGGCAATATGCAGGTGAACGAGGCCGGCACCGACAACGAAACCCACCACATCGTGTTGGACTTTGGCAGCCTGCCGTTTCCAGTGTTGGAAGGCCAATCGGTGGGCATCATCGCGCCCGGCGTGGACGCCCACGGCAAGCCGCACCATGCGCGTCAATATTCCGTGGCCAGCCCGCGCAATGGCGAGCGCCCCGGCTACAACAACCTCTCTCTCACAGTGAAGCGCGTGGTGCAAGACCACCAAGGGCAGGCCGTCAAAGGCGTCGCCTCCAACTATTTGTGCGACCTGAAGCTGGGCGACACGGTGCAAGTGGTGGGCCCGTTTGGCAGCAGCTTCCTGATGCCCAACCACCCCGGCAGCCACTTGGTGATGATTTGCACCGGTACCGGCAGCGCCCCCATGCGCGGCATGACCGAGTGGCGCAGACGCTTGAAAGCCAGTGGCAAATTTGAAGGCGGCAAGCTGATGCTGTTTTTTGGCGCACGCACCCAGGAAGAACTGCCGTACTTTGGCCCGCTGCAAAAGCTGCCCAGTGATTTCATAGACATGCACTTTGCGTTTTCACGCACCCCCGGCCAGCCTAAGCGCTATGTGCAAGACGCGATGCGCGAAGCCGCTGCGCCTTTGGCGGCCATGCTGAGCGACCCGCAAACCCACTTTTACGTGTGCGGCTTGAAGGACATGGAAGAGGGCGTGTTGCAAGCCCTGCACGACATTGCCGTGGGTGCAGGCTTGGACTGGACCACGGTGGCCGCGACCTTGAAGCAAGAGGGCAGGTTGCAGTTGGAGACGTATTAAGCGGTGGGCAGGTGTGCATGGCGCACACCTCATTTGGTGTTAACGACTTAGTCGATTGGTCGGCGACTTTATAAGCTGCTGAATGCCAATTGCGCATCTGTTTCACTTGATGATTGGCATCTAAACGTACTTTATAAGGTACACTGCCAATGAAGATCATCAAGAAACTACCGGCCATTTTTTACCGTTCATCATCTGGTCAAGAACCGGTTCGTGAATGGTTGAAAACCATGAATCAAGCAGAGAAAAAAACCATTGGCGAAGATATTGCCTATGTTCAATTCAAGTGGCCGATTGGAAAGCCAAGAGTGGACTATTTGAGAGATTCGGTTTGGGAAGTCCGTAGTCGGCTTGACAACCGGATCGCACGAGTTTTATTCGCAGTCGATTTTTCTCAAATGATTTTGCTTCATGGGTTTATTAAAAAAACACAACAAACTCCAAATTCAGATATTGATCTAGCCATCAAACGATTGAAAGAATGGAAGCATGAGCACAAAACCCAAATCCAATAAACACATGGGCAGTAACTTTGATGATTTCTTGATAGAAGAAGGCATCTACGAGGAAGTGCAAGCACGTGCGTTGAAACGGGCCTTGGTTGAGCAACTGAGTGACGCCATGCAAAGTGGCAATTTGAGCAAGGTGGTGATGGCGCAACGCATGGTCACCAGCCGCTCTCAACTTGACCGGGTGCTGGACCCAGACAATTTATCGATTCAACTGGATACGTTGTTCAAAGCGGCTAGGGCTGTCGGAAAGACTGTTGAGATCCGATTGACATAAATTCATTTATCAGCAACTCGGCCAAGTGCGCCCTTATGGACTGCCATTTCTTGAGCACATCCTCACACAGCAGATTCCCTGGCTACATGGAATTCGTCGGTAAGTGCTACTTCCTGCCTTTCCGAGACCCACTTCCCCCGTGAAGCCCTGTTTGCAGGGATGCTTGCCGGCTTGCCTGAAGCAGACTGGCTGGGTAACATGTAACCAGTCCTCGCCCATCCATGAAAGGCATTTCAATGGCCACCACCAACCCCTCTGCGCTGAAAGTGGCACGCGCTCGTCAGAAGATGCGTGCGGCGGGTCTGCGGCCGGTGCAATTTTGGGTGCCCGACACCCGTGCTGAAAGCTTTGCTGCCGATATTCGCCAGCAATGCCTGGCCCTGAAAGCCGACCCCGCAGAGGCAGATGTGCTGCACCTGACCACTGAAGCGGCCGCGCAAGTTCAAGGCTGGGTATGACGCTTCGCGGCGACTTGGTCGCCATTTCCTTGCCCGGCGACTACGGCAAACCTCGCCCAGCGTTGGTGATTGGCGTGATTTAAACCGCCCGCCGTATCCAAAATCGGCACATCCAATTGCAGTGCCGCGAAAAATGCTTTCACAGAAGTCAGGCTCAAGCGTCGATGTCTCCAGGTTGGTTTCGGGATGATGCTGTTGGTTCTTGAGTGGCGGTCTCGCCGAATCAAAGTTGTACTCAACCCCCATCAAACCAAGTTTCACTAGGCTTGTTTCCCCTTAAGACAAGGGAAATATCTTGACCTATGGAAACGTAAATGTTACCTTTAATTGTTTTTCAAATTCAGGAACTGCTGCTAGAAGACGACACCAACCCCTTTGGAAATTGGTTTCAAAGGCTTGACCCCGTCTCTGGCGTCAGGGTGCAAGTGGCCTTGGCGCGAATAGAGCAGGGAAATTTAGCCAGCATCAAGTGGTTTGAAGGCATTGGCGAAATCAAAATTCATTGGGGGCCAGGGTTGCGCATCTATGTGGCAAAGATGGAAATGCACATCATCTTGCTATTGGGTGCAGGCACAAAAGGCACGCAAGACAAGGACATCAAGCAGGCCCTTCACCGATGGCAGCAGTTCAAAAAACGCAAATCAGGCAAAGGAAACCAGACATGGCATTGACCAAAGATTTCAAACAAACGGTGATGGTGCGAATTCAGAACGAGCCCGCCTATGCACATGCACTGTTGCAAGAGGCCACTACCTTGTTGCTGCAAGGCGAACCACAGACGGCCAAGTTGTTGCTGCGCGATCTCATCAACGCAACCATGGGCTTTGAACACTTGGCAGTTGATGTGCAAAAACCTGCAAAAAGTTTGCACCGGATGTTGTCGGGTCAGGGTAACCCCACCATGACCCATCTGTCGGCCATCTTGGCTGCTGTGGCTGTGTTCATGCAAGTGCAGGTTCAAACCAAAGTCATCCGCGCCTGATACCCGCCTTACCATCCCCCGCATGAACCAAACCACCAGCACCTTGGCCCAATTTGACGATGTCGGTGCGCGTCGCATCGAAGCGGTCTACCTCACGCCCGACGGGGTGGCGCAGCGTCAGCAGGTGTTGCAACGCATCGCGCCGCAAATTGGCGAGCGAATTTTGGACATCGGCTGCGGCCCCGGCCTCACCAGCCAAGCGCTGGGGGAGGCGGTGGGCGCGTCGGGCAGCGTGCTGGCGGTGGATATTGCAGAGCCCATGTTGGCGCTGGCCCGCAAGCGTTGCCAAGCCTTGCCCCACGTGCAGTTGGCCCATCTGGATGTGACGCACTTACCACAGCCCGATGCCAGCTTTGACATGGCGCTGGCCACGCAGGTGTACGAATACGTACCGGACATCGCCCAAGCTTTGCAAGAACTGGCGCGGGTGTTGCGCCCAGGTGGCCGGGCCTTGTTGGTGGACACCGATTGGGAATCGGCGGTGTGGGCCAGCCGTGACGACACCCGCATGCGGAAGGTGTTGGACACCTGGAACCAGCACATCCCGTGGCCGCAGTTGCCGCGCAGTTTGATGCAAGCCTTGAAGCAAGCAGGCTTTAAAAGCGTGCAAGTGGAGGTGATGCCTTTGCTGAACACCCGCTTTGACACCAACACCTACAGCGCGGGGATGTTGGAGGTGATGGGGGCTTTCGTGACTGGGCGCGATGGCCTCACAGCCGAAGACGTGGCCGATTGGCAAGCCGATGTACGCAGCATGGACCAGCACACCGGTTATTTCTTCAGCCTAAACCGTTATGTGTTTGTGGCCACGCGTTAAGCGTTGTTGAATTGCAGCGCCGCCAAGCTGGCGTACAAGCCGCCCTTGGCCATCAACGCGGCATGGTTGCCTTGCTCCACCAAGTGGCCGTGGTCCAACACCCAAATCACATCGGCTTGCTGAACCGTGGCCAGGCGATGCGCAATCACCAGGGTGGTGCGGCCTTGCATGGCGGTCTCCAGCGCGGCTTGCACCATGCGTTCGCTGTGCGCGTCCAAGGCGCTGGTGGCCTCGTCCAGCAGCAGCAACGGTGGGTTCTTCAACATGGCGCGGGCAATCGCAATCCGTTGCCGTTGGCCACCCGACAAGCGCACACCGCGTTCACCCAAAAAGGTGTCGTAGCCCTGCGGCAAATCAACAATGAATTCATCCGCAAACGCGGCTTTGGCAGCGGCCAACACCTCGGCATCCGTGGCATCGGGGCGGCCATAGCGGATGTTGTCCATCGCGGTGCCCGAAAAAATCACCGGCTCTTGCGGCACGATGCCAATGCGCGAACGCAGGTCGTGCAAAGCCATGTCGTTGATGTTGACGCCGTCCAACAAAATTTGACCGGCTTGCGGGTCGTGAAAGCGCAGCAGCAAACCAAAAAAGGTGGTTTTGCCCGCGCCACTGGGGCCCACAACGGCCACGGTTTGGCCGGGTTGAATGACGCCACTCAGGCCCGACAAAGCCAAGGTTTGCGGCATTGAGGGGTAGTGGAAATCCAAGCCCTGCATGGCAACCGACGAGCCTTGCACTGGCCACGGTGCTTCTAAGGGCGCAACAGGGGAACGGATGTCCGAGCGGGTGTGCAAGAGTTCCATCAGGCGCTCGGTGGCACCGGCGGCACGCAGCAAATCGCCATAGACCTCACCCAGCACGGCAAAGGCACTGGCCAACAAAATCACATACACCACGGTTTGGCCCAATTCACCAGCGCTCATGGTGCCGTCGCGCACGGCCAACGTGCCTTGGTACAAGCCCCACAGCAGCGCAGCACTGCTGGCCAAAATGATGAAACCCACCAAGGCCGAGCGGGCCCGGGCGCGGCGCAATGAGGTGCTGACCGCTTGCTGGGTCGAGTCGGTGAAGCGCTGGGCTTCGCGGGTTTCGGCGGTGTAGCTTTGCACCACGGGGATGGCGTTCAACACCTCGGCGGCCATGGCACTGGCGTCGGCCACACGGTCTTGGCTGGCGCGTGACAACTTGCGCACTCGCCGGCCCAAGCTCATGCTGGGCCAGACCACCAGCACCAACAAGGCAATCACTTGCAGCATCAGCATCGGGTGGCTGTAAACCAGCATCAACAAAGCGCCCACGCCCATCACCAGATTGCGCAAACCCATAGACAGCGATGAGCCCACCACGGTTTGCACCAGCGTGGTGTCATTCGACAAGCGAGACAGCACTTCGCCGGTTTGCGTGGTTTCAAAAAACGCCGGGCTTTGCTGCAGCACATGGCCATACACCGCGTTGCGCACATCGGCCGTGATGCGTTCGCCCAGCCAAGTGACGGTGTAAAAGCGCAGTGACGAAAACACCGCAAGTGCCGCCGCCACCAAGAACAACTGCCCAAACTGCCCCGCCAAACGAGCGCCGCTATCCGGGCCGCTCAGGCCTTGGTCAATCAGCAGCCGCAATGCCAAGGGAAACGCCAAGGTGGTGCCCGCCGCCAACAGCAAAAACAGCCCTGCCAAGGCGATGCGGCCTTTGTAAGGTTTGACGAAGGGCAGCAAGCCAGACAGGGATTGCGGGGAGGCGGTGGCAGGGGAGGGGGTGGTCATGGGATTCACAAGTGGGCTCATTGACTGAGCAAATCAATATAGGCCGCATAACTGTAAGTGCGGTTCTTTTTCAGGCCAGAAAGTTCTTTCACCATGCCTAAATCTTCCAACAACTTGATGGCAGCGCTGGCGGTTGGGAAAGTTGTTTCCAAAATTTTGCACACCCGATCGACGGTGAATCGGGGCATGGTGGGAAGCAACTCAAACAAGCGGTAACTGATGGCATTGGCTTTGGGATGGGCCAACAACCGCTTTCTGTCGTTGGTGACCAAACTGGCCACCGCGACAACCGCGGTCTCGGATTGGTGCGCGGCACTTTGCACAGCTTCCAAGAAAAATTGAACCCAAGCTTCCCAGTCGCCTTCGGTCCGAATGCACGACAAGCGCCGGTAGTACTCCGACTGGTGTTGTTTCAAAAAACCACTGAGGTACATCAAGGGCTCAGGCAAGAGTTGCCAATGCTCCAGCAAGATGGCAATGAGCAATCGGCCAATGCGGCCATTGCCATCCAAGTAGGGATGAATGGTTTCAAATTGGGCATGCACCAAGGCAATCCGAACAAGCACGGGCAGGTCTGGTTTATCTGCATGGATGTAGCGTTCCAGATCGGCCAACAAGCTTGGTACCTGATCCGCAGGTGGCGGCACAAACACGGCTGTGCCTGGGCGCGCCCCGCCGATCCAGTTTTGAGATCGGCGCAACTCGCCGGGTTGTTTGCCTGTGCCACGCACCCCGTTGAGCAGCAAGCGATGGGCCTCACTCAGCATACGCACACTGATGGGCAAGCCGGTATCGCTGCGCAGTTGTTCTTGGGCCCAGTTAAAAGCCTGCAGGTAGTTGGTCACTTCTTCCACATCATCCGTGTTGGAAATGGCCAAACCAGCTTCCTCATCAAACAAGTCGATCAACGTCGCTTGAGTCCCTTCAATCTGGGATGTCAACAAGGCTTCTTTGCGGATGGCGCTGTAGAGCAACCATTCGACCGAGGGAACCAAACCCGCCACCGCGGAGAGGCGTTGCAAGGCCGTCAAGGCTTCTTCATTCAAACGTGCCCAGACGGCAGCATCTAGCGCAGGCTCGGCAGGGGGCAAGCCATGCGGAATAAATGCTTTGACAGGCTCACCTTGGGTGGTGGTGATGGCATAGGTGCCAGTGATGCGGGACATATGAAAGCAGGCTTTGATTCGATGTCGCCATATTAAAGATTTTTTTAATACGTGTCAATCATTTTAAAGCTGACTTTAATTTGTAAAAACTGCCAGTATTGTCATGGTTTGTTGATTTCAAGGTGAACGGCTACTTGCATCACTAAGGGTATGGGCATGCCACCCGCTAAGATGCCCCATCCATGAACGGCCGCGTATCAGACAAAACACCACAAACCGGTGCACACCCCCGTGGTGAGCTGGATCAGAACGTCTATCAGGCTGCCCAGCAAAAACAGCGGCAGCAACACATACACACCAATCCAAAACCCCGCCTGCCAGGTGTAGCGCGGCTCGGTAATCCGGTGGCCCATGACGGTTTCCAGTTTTTGGCGGCTGAACAGTTTTTTCAACATGGGCGAATGCTACCCAATTGGGGCCGCCCATGAAGCTGCAATGGGACGGCAACGACTTGGGCACCTGGGACGTGGCCCACGCCCAAGCCTCAGGCGCTTTGCAACAAGACTGGGCCTACGGCTCTACCCGCGTGGCCATGGGCTCTTCTGTGTTGCGTGGCGTGGTGCATGCCGATGGCGTGCCGGTGGCGATGGCGCAGTTCATCGTGCGCCGCTTTGGCCGCTGGGCTGGTTTTGCGCTGTGCTCGCGCGGCCCCATCTGGCTGCAAGCCTTGAGCGGCAGCGACAAAGCCCGGGCTTACCAAGCCATGCGACAAAGCATTCCGCTGCCGGGCTTGCGTTTTTTGATGATCACGCCAGACGAGCCGCAAAGCCCAGCGCTGGGATTGCCGCATTTGCGCCGCATCATGACCGGCTATGCCACCGTCATGCTGGATATCAGCCAGCCCATGGACGCGCTGCGCACCAACTTAGACCCCCGCTGGCGCAGCCCCTTGAGTGGTGCAGAAAAATCCGAGCTCAGCATCCACCGCATGGGCACCAACCCCGGGCAATACCGCTGGTTGTTGGACGCCGACATGCAACAACGGGTGACAAGGGGTTTTCAAGGCTACCCCGATATCTTTTTTGAACGCTATGCCGAATCGCGCAAGCAACCGTCGAAAAACATCTTGTCTATCCGCGCAGACCTGGGCCGCGACCGGGTGGCCGCCATGATGTTCATGCTGCACGGTGAAGCCGCCACTTACCAAGTGGGTTGGACCTCAGACGCTGGCCGCAACTTGCATGCACACCACCTGATTTTGTGGAAGAGCATCGAAGAGCTGAAAGAACGCGGCATCCGGCTGCTTGATTTGGGCGGCGTCAACACCGGCCGCAGCGCTGGTATTGCACGCTTCAAAATGGCCACTGGTGGCGAAGTCAAAGTGCTGGCGGGCAGTTACTTTTTATGAGCCAACACCTGCTGCAAGTTGTGGATGTCAGCTGTGAGCGGGGCGGGCGCCCATTGTTCAAACCTGTCAGCTTTGCTTTGTCTGCTGGCACGGCGCTGCATTTAGAGGGCGACAACGGTGCTGGCAAAACCACCTTGCTACGTGCCCTCAGCGGCTTGTCTACCTTGGCCCAAGGGCGGGTGCATTGGTGTGGCGTTCCCGTGGTTGATCTGGCGTCTGGGTTCAAAAGCGAGTTGCTCTACCTCGGTCATGCATTGGGTTTGAAAGATGAGCTGTCGGCATTTGAAAACGTTCAGCTCAGCGCCGCGATGGCCGGCCAAGCCTTGAGCCGCGACCAAACGCTGCACGCATTGGCTGTACAAGGCTTGAAAAACCGCGCCCATTTGCCTTTGCGGGTTTTGTCACAAGGCCAGAAACGCCGTGTCGCATTGGCGCGTTTGCAACTCGCCCATGCCAAGCTGTGGCTGTTGGATGAACCTTTCGTGGCCTTGGACAGCGATGCAGTTCAGGCCTTGCAGTTGTTGTTGCAACAACATTTGGCAAAAGGTGGGGCCTTGATCTTCACCAGCCACCAAGCGGTGCAGTTGGGCGTGGATCTGCAAAGTCTTAGGTTGCAAGCATGAACATCTTCTTCACTGTGGTGTTGCGCGACCTGCGTTTGGCCATGCGGCGCAAATCCGAAGTGCTGAGCGCCATGTTTTTCTTTGTGGTGGTGGCCGCATTGTTTCCATTGGCGATTGGCCCCGAGCCAGCCATGCTGCGTCAAATTGGCCCCGGCGTGTTGTGGGTTGGCGCACTTTTGGCCAGCATGTTGGCCTTGTCACGGTTGTTCGAAGTGGACCACCGCGATGGTGCCTTGGAACAAATGATCTTGTCCCCACATCCTCTGTGGCTGTTGGTACTGGGGAAAATAGCCGCTCATTGGCTTCTCTCTGGACTCCCCTTGGTAATATTGGCGCCTGTTTTGGGTTTGCAATTCGATTTGTCAGCAGAAGCATTGGCGCTCTTATCGCTCACCTTGCTGTTGGGTACGCCAGTGTTGTCGTGTATCGGCGCCATTGGTGCTGCACTCACTCTAGGCGTGCGCGGTGGTGGTGTGTTGATTTCCTTGTTGGTGCTGCCATTGTTTGTCCCTGTTTTGGTATTTGGGGCTGGCGCCGTGCAAGCCCTGAACACGGGATTAGGAGCGCAAGCCCATATCTCGATTTTGCTGGCATTGTTGTTGCCAGCGCTTTTTTTCAGCCCTTGGGCATGCAGCGCTGCATTGCGCATCGCTTTGGAATGAGTTCATGACGATTCGCTGGTTCTATTACGCTGCACCCCAAACGTTTTATGGGTTGGCTGGCCGTTTATGGCCTTGGTTTGCGGCCTTGGCCACGGTATTGGCCGCGGTAGGTTTGTGGATCGGTTTTGCCGTGGCACCAGCAGACGCCCAACAAGGCGAGGGTTACCGCATCATCTTTGTGCATGTGCCTGTCTCATGGATGTCCATGATCATCTACTTGGCCATGGCTTTTTGGAGCATTCTGGGTTTGACCTTCAACACCCGTTTGTCGGGCATGATGACCCGGGCTCTGGCCCCCACCGGCGCCATGTTCGCTTTTCTATCGCTGTGGACGGGTGCTTTGTGGGGCAAGCCGATGTGGGGCACTTGGTGGGTCTGGGATGCCCGCCTGACCTCCGAATTGATTTTGTTTTTTCTCTACTTGGGCTATATGGCGCTCACCTCGGCGATTGACGATGTGCGCCGCGCCGATCGTGCGGGTGCACTCATCGCCATCGTGGGTGCGATCAATGTGCCCATCATCTATTTTTCAGTGACCTGGTGGAACACCCTGCACCAAGGTGCATCGGTGTCGCTCACCCGTTCGCCCAGCATGGCCTCGCTCATGTTGTGGGGCATGCTGCTCATGGCTTTGGCCTGTTGGATCTACACGTTGGCGATTGTTTGTTACCGGGTGCGCTCACTCATCATTGAGCGCGAAAGACACGCCGATTGGGTGCAAGCGTTGCCCGAGGTTGCAGGAGTGAAGCCATGAGGTGGGAGAGTTGGGCCCAGTTTTGGGACATGGGTGGATATGGGCTTTATGTCTGGGGCAGCATGGGCATGACTGCGCTCTTTATCCTGCTTGAAATTTGGCAAGCCCGGGTCGCCCATCAACAAGCGTTGGCCTTGGCGGCCACAGAATCACAGGACAAGACATGAACTGGACCCCGCGTCGCAAACGCTTTGCGCTCATTTTGGGTGGCTTGATGGTGCTGGCTGCGGCGGCGGCTTTTGTGCTCAACGCCTTCCAAAGCAACCTGGTGTTTTTCTTCACACCTTCGCAGGTGTTGAAGGGTGAGGCGCCTGTCAACAAAACCTTTCGCATCGGCGGCATGGTCAAAACCGGCAGCTTGCAGCGCGATGGCACCGAGGTCAGTTTTGTGGTGACCGACACCGCACAAGACATCACCGTACGCTATACCGGTTTGTTGCCCGATTTGTTCAAAGAAGGCAAGGGTGTGGTGGCGCAGGGCAAAATCAATGAACAAGGCGTCATGATGGCGGCCGAAGTGTTGGCCAAGCACGATGAGAACTACATGCCGCCTGAGGCGCAACATGCACTTGACCAAGCTGCCAAAGCGCGTGCAGCTCAATCCGCTCAACCCTGAAAGTCTGGCTCTTTATGATTCCTGAACTTGGTCAATTCTCTTTGGTGCTGGCCGCCGTGCTGTCCGTCTTGTTGGGCGTTTTGCCTTTGTGGGGCACGCTGCGTCCCAACCCCACTTTGCAAGCCTTGGCAAGACCACTGGCTTTGTTGCAATTTGTGCTGGTGGCCTTGTCATTTGCCTGCTTGGCTTATGCTTTTTTGAACAATGATTTCTCGGTCAAGTATGTGGCCAATCATTCCAACAGTTTGTTGCCCAAGCAGTATCAATTTGCAGCCGTGTGGGGTGGGCATGAAGGTTCGTTGCTGCTGTGGATGCTGATGCTCACCGGTTGGGCGGCAGCGGTTGCGCTGTTTTCACAAACCTTGCCTTTGGTGATGGTCGCTCGGGTGCTGGGTGTGATGGGTTTGATCACGGTTGGCTTCATGTTGTTCATCTTGTTCACGTCCAATCCGTTTGATCGGTTGTTCCCTGTCCCTGCTGACGGGCGGGACCTGAATCCTTTGCTGCAAGACCCTGGCCTGGTGATCCATCCGCCCATGCTCTACATGGGTTATGTCGGCATGTCGGTGGCATTTGCATTTGCCATTGCCGCCTTGTTGTCGGGCCGATTGGATGCCGCTTGGGCACGCTGGTCACGTCCTTGGACGGTCATCGCCTGGGCCTTTCTCACTTTGGGCATCGGCTTGGGCTCGTGGTGGGCGTATTACGAGTTGGGCTGGGGCGGCTGGTGGTTCTGGGATCCGGTGGAAAACGCCTCACTCATGCCTTGGTTGGTGGGCACCGCGCTCATCCATTCCCTGATGGTCACTGAGAAGCGGGGCAGTTTCAAAGCCTGGACCGTGTTGTTGGCCATCGCGGCATTTTCCTTGTCCTTGTTGGGCACCTTCTTGGTTCGCTCTGGCGTGCTCACCTCGGTGCATGCGTTTGCCACCGATCCAACCCGTGGGGTGTTCATCTTGATTTTCTTGGCGATTGTGGTGGGCGCGTCGCTGACCTTGTTTGCTTGGCGTGCCCCGCAAGTCACCTTGGGTGGCAGCATGGGTGTTGTTTCGCGCGAGTCGTTCATGTTGCTCAACAGCGTGCTGCTGGTGGTGGCCACCGGTGCCGTGCTGCTGGGCACGCTCTACCCACTCGTTATTGATGCCTTGAATTTGGGCAAGCTGTCGGTTGGCCCACCGTATTTCAATTTGGTGTTTGCGCCTTTGATGGTGCCCTTGTTGTTCATTTTGGTGCCGGGCACGATTGCGCGTTGGCGCGAGGCCCATGTGTCCGAGATGTTTCAAGAGTTGCGCTGGGTCGGCGCAGCTTCGCTGCTGTTGGCCATCGGTTTGCCGTTTGTTTGGGGCCCCTGGTCCATAGGCACGGCACTGGGCGTCTTTTTGGGTATGTGGGTGGCTTTGGGCAGTTTGCACAACATGGTCAATCGGCTGCGCAAACCTGGTCGCATTGGCGGCTCCTTTTGGGGCCAACACCTGGCGCACTTTGGATTGGCCGTCGTGGTGCTGGGCATCACCGGCGTGAAGTCTTACGAGGTCGAGCGTGATGTGCGCATGGGCTTGGGTCAGACAGTGACGATTGAGCCCTACACCTTTCGATTGGTAGACATGGTGGACGTGAACGGCCCCAACTACAAAGCCTCGCAAGCCCATGTTGAAGTTGTGAAAAACGACAAGGTCATCCACGTGCTCTACCCCGAGAAACGCCGCTATTTCTCAACGGCCATGCCGATGACCGAAGCGGCCATTCGCTCCAATTTCTTCGGTGACCTCTATGTGTCCTTGGGCGACCCGATCGCGGGAGACACGCCGAGTTGGAGCATGCGCGTCTATCACAAGCCCTTCGTGCCTTGGCTCTGGGTCGGTGTGTTGCTCATGGTCACGGGGGGCATGGTTGCGGCTTTGGACCGCCGTTACCGTCGCCGCGACATCAGTGCGCAATTGAAAACGGTGGGCGAGGCCATGTCCAACCCGGTTTGATGCCATGAAAAAATTCCTGATCCCGTTGGCGTTGTTCTTTGGCTTGGTGGCTTTTTTAGCGGTGGGCTTGAAGCGTGATCCGCGTGAAATTCCTTCGCCCTTGGTGGGCAAGCCAGCGCCTGCTTTCAGTTTGCCAACACTCACCGGTGACCAACCCTTTAGTCCCGCCGATTACAAAGGGCAGGTGTGGCTTTTCAATGTTTGGGCCACATGGTGCGTGGCTTGTCGCGAAGAGCATCCGTTGTTGGTCGAGTTTTCCAAAACTCAAAGTGTGCCCATCATCGGGTTGAGTTACAAAGAAGTTCAAGCGGCTGATCAAACCAATGGCCCCTTGAGCGATGACGCCAAACTGAGCTTGGCCCGCGAGCGCAGCCTGCGTTTTCTTCAGCGCCAGGGCGACCCTTACAAGTTGTCCGTCATGGACCTTGATGGCAGCGTGGGCATTGACTATGGCGTCTACGGCGTGCCTGAAACTTATGTGATCGACCGAGAAGGCATCATTCGTTACAAGCAGGTGGGGCCGGTCACACCCGAGATTTTGGAAACCAAATTGTTGCCCCTGATCCGACAATTGGAGAAATCATGAAGCGCTGGTTCATCATCTTGGCCCTGTGCAGCAGCGCAGTTTGGGCGGGCGAGGCCCCACCCAGGGCTGAAGACCCCCAAGTGGAAGCCAGACTGGTGGTGTTGGCCGAGGAGTTGCGCTGCTTGGTTTGTCAAAACGAATCCCTGGCATCCTCCAACGCTGAATTGGCCGAAGACTTGCGACGCGAGGTGCGCAAACTCATTCGCCAAGGCATGACGGATGCTGAAATCAAAACCTACTTGGTTGAGCGCTATGGTGATTTCGTGCTGTACCGACCAGATGTGAAACCGCTGACTTGGCCACTCTGGTTCGGCCCGTTTGTCATCTTGATTTTGGCCGTCTGGGGTTTGTGGCGCTATTTGCGACATCGCAAGGCGCTTGTTCACCAACGCATGAGCGACGCTGACAATGCTCAAGCTGAATCGTTGCTCAAGGAATAAATGAACGCCGTCCAAATTTTTCTGCTGTTGGCCTTGGTCCTCACCTTGGTGGTCTTGGCTGTGTTGTGGCGGGTGCTGTGGCAAGCCACGCGACCCGTGGCGCAAAGTCAAGAACGCGAACAAGTCCTGTCGCATGTGGCTGTGTACCGTGAACAACTGGCCGAGCTCGAGCGTGAGTTGGCCCAAGGCAGCTTGGATCAAGCAGGTTTTGATTTGTCGCACCAAGAGCTGACCCAACGTTTGTTGGAGGATGCTCCGCCACCTCAATCATCCGCAGCTCCAACGCCCGCAACCAACAAGCGCCCCAAGCTGTTGTTGGCTGGCATCGCTGTGCTGATTCCCCTCATGGCATTCAGCGCGTATTTCTTGGTTGGCACACCCATGGCCTTGGATCCGCAGCTGTCGGCTCAAGCCCATGGCGACGAGCAACTCACGCCTGAACGTTTGGCCAGCATGGCCGATCAACTCGCTGAACGCTTGCAAAACGAGCCCAACAATGCCGAAGGTTGGGTGATGTTGGGTCGCATTCAACGCGCTTTGGCGCGTTATGACGAGGCAGATTTGGCATTGCAAAAATCGCTGGCGCTGGCCCGCAATGACGATGTGATGATTGAGCGGGCTGAAGTGCTGGCGCAAAAAAACAATGGCAATTTCAAGGGTGAGCCTTGGGCCATCATCAATGCGGTGTTGAAAGTGGACCCCACGCATGGCAATGCCCTGTTGTTGGCCGGCAGCGCTGCATTCTCAGAGGGTCGCTTCAAAGAGGCTTTGGCTTATTGGGAAAGAGTCAAGGCGAGTTTGCCGCCTGCTTCGCCCGATGCTGCTGCCTTGGCCGAGGCCATTGATCAAGCCCGTGAACGCCTAGGCATGCCGCCCTTGTCACCCGCGACCAACATGGCCAATGCGCCAGCCAGTGCGGGTGTCTTGACCGCCAAACCAGCCTCTGACGGCACCGAAAGAATCACCGGTCGGGTCAGCATCGATCCTGCTTTGGCCGCCCAAGTCTCGCCGCAAGACATCGTGTTCATTTATGCCAATGCTGCAGAAGGTCCGCGCATGCCCTTGGCCATCATCCGCACCACGGTGGACAAACTGCCTTACGACTTTGTGTTGGACGACAGCTTGGCGATGAATCCGCAAATGAAGCTGTCTCAGGTCACCTCGGTGATGGTCCGCGCGCGCATTTCCAAAACAGGCAATGCCATGCCCCAGCCTGGCGACTTTGGCGCCAGTGTCGGGCCAGTCACACCCGGCAGCGCTGATGAATTAAAACTTAATATCTCTAAAGCGTTTCAATAATTGATAAGATCGGCACCCACTTCAAGGATTGGGCTCATGGAAAACGGATTCAGCTTTGCTTCAGTGGTTTATTTGTTCATCTTGGTCTTGGTGCTGGTCACCTTGCGCTATTCGGTGTTCATCGTTCCGCAGTCCGAAAACTGGCTGATTGAGCGACTGGGACGCTACCACCGCAAAATCGAAGCGGGCTTGCATTTGCTCATTCCATTTTTCGAGGTGGTGCGGCACAAGGTTTCTATCCAAGAAATGCAGCAACCGCCGGACCCCATCAATGCGATCACCCTGGACAACGTGTCGATCAGCATCCAGCTGGCCATCTTCTACCGCATCATCGACTCGTCCAAAACCATGTACCGCATTGCGGATCTCAAGACAGGCATCAAAACCATTGTCAATGGCACGGTGCGAAGTGTGATTGGCAAAACAGAGTTGGATGGTGTGCAGTCCAACCGCCGCCACATTGCAGAAGAAATCGAGTCAGAACTGCAAGCTGTGTCGGATGAGTTGGGCATCAAGCTCACGCGTGTGGAAATCACCGAAGTCGAAGTGGACGAGCAAACCAAAGAAGCCATGCAGGTGCAACTCAACGCCGAGCGCAAGCGCCGAGGTGCGGTCACCGAAGCAGAAGGCATCAAGCAAGCCACGCAATTGCAAGCCGACGCCAGTTTGTATTCGGCAGAAAAAGAAGCGCTTGCCAAGCGCATCTTGGCGGACGCTGAGGCTTATGCGGTTGCCGCTGTGTCCAAAGCCATCAGTGAAGGTGGTGCCAGCGCCATTGAATTTGAAGTCAAAAAATTGCAAGCCCAAGCCGTGCAGTCATTGGCTGTGGGCAACAACACCAAAATTGTGTTGGTCCCGTCTGATGTGTTGTGTTCACTCAGTGGAACGATCGGCAAATTGGCCAGCAAGCTTTGACCATGGAACCTTTTCAAATTTCTCTGCTGCTGGGCATTGTCTTGGTGATTGCCGAGTTGCTCACCTTGTCTTTTTTGTTGCTGGGCATGGGCGTGGCAGCCTGGGTGGTGGCCTTGCTGCAATTCATGTTCAATGATTTCAGCTTCAGCCGAGATGTGCTGGTGTTTGCTGCCGCCTCGGTTGTGTTCTTCTTGGTTTTTCGCAAACTGTTCAAGCGACAGACCGACACCCAACAGCAGCCCAATCAAGACATCAACCACTATTGAAAAAGCCCGTTTGCAAACGGGCGTTTTCTTGGGGGTTGTCGTTCAAAAATCAGATGGATTTCAAACGATCGGTGGAGGGCACCACGCGGGTCAAGCGAATACCGTAGCGGTCGTTGACCAGCACCACTTCACCTTGGGCCACCACGGTGTCGTTCACCAGCAAATCCAAAGGTTCGCCTGCAATGCGGTCGAGTTCAACCACGCTGCCTTGGGTCAAGCGCATCAAGTCTTTGATCTTGATGTTGGTGCGACCCACTTCAATGGACAAATTCACCGAGATGTTTTGCAACACTTCCGGGTTGATATTGCCCGGTTGTGACACTTGAAATTCATCCGAGGTTGGTGGAGTTGCGTCTTGATCTTGATCTTGATCTTGGGGTTCGGTGGTGTCGTTCATGTTTCGCCTGCCTTCTTAAAGCTGTCCGGGGACAAGTTGTTTTTCAATCCGCACGGCCACATTCGAGCCTTTGGTGCCAATGTTGACCCCGAATGAGGGGACGTCGTTGGCCAAGAATTGCGCCAATTCAGGTTTCTTGAAGAACAGCATGTCGCCTTCCTTCATGGTCTGCAAATGGTGCAAGGTGGTCTTGATGTTGCCCATGACCACTTTGATCGCCATCTCGGAGTCGCCCACGGCCACTGCCAAGTCTTCGCGCCATATCTTGTCGGATTCTTCGTTGCCGTCGCCAGACGCGACACGGTTGCGCAACAAGTCGCGCAGCGGTTTGAGCGTGGCATAGGGGTAGACCAAATCGATGAAGCCTTTGCCACCCGATGCGGTGGCCTCGGCTTCAAAGCGACTCAGCACCACCAAATCGTTTTCATCGGCAATTTGCGCGAACTGGGGGTTGATCTCAGAGCTGACCTGTTCGCAGTCGATTTCCATGACCGGACCCCAAGCATCTTTCAAGGAGCGGAAAAACACTTCCAAGATGATGTTGATGATGCGGGTTTCGGTGGCGGTGAACAAACGACCTGGCGGCAAATCCGACACGCCTTTGCCAAAGCCGCCAAAGAAACTGTCCAGCGAACTGAACACCACATTCGGGTCGATGATGATGACCGAGTTGCCGCGCATGGGGTTGATGCGAATGGTGTTGACCGACAACGGTGCCTTGAGCATGTGCAGGTAGTCACCAAACTTCATGATCTGCACCCGCGTTGGATTGACACGCGGCGTGGTGCGCAACACCTCAAGCAAACCCAAACGGAACATGCGGATGAATCGTTCATTGATCATGTCGATCGATGAAACGTTCACGCCCAGGCTGGAGTTTTCACTCGCCAAGTCGTGTTTGCGCACACGCACTTTGGTGTTAAAGCCCGTGTCCGTTTCGATGGAGCCGTCTTTCAGCCCTTCAGACAGGGCCGCCAGCTCTTCATCGCTGAGTAAATTTTGACGTGTTGCCATGTGCCTTACTGCATCACAAACGAAGTGAACATGACTTCTTCAATGCCACCGAAGTCTTCGTATTCTTCAAGCATGGCATTCATCACATCTTTGAGCCTGAGCGCCAGTTCCTTGCGGAACTCGGGCTTGGTTGTTTCAGCTTCGGTGGTTTGACGCATCACATCCAACATCGCCGAGCGCAGTGCAAACTCGTGTTTTTTGATGTTGTCAAACACGCGGGTGTCGTAGTGGGTCATGACGGCCATTTGCACCACCATGACTTTTTTCGAGCCGGTGATGTTGGTCATCAGTTCTTTGTCGATCTGAAAATAGTTTTTCTCAAAACGCGTGGCTTCGGGGGCTTCTTTTTTCAGCTTGGCAGGCGCTTCGTCTTTGGCCTTGGTGGCCGCAGCTTCAAGCTCTTCCAATTTGTCCATCGCGGCCAGTTCGGCTTTTTTCTCGTAAAAACCCGAGAAGTACAAAGTGCCAAAAGCCACCGACACCATGATCACTGTTGCGCCAACGACGGCGCCCAGGATCAAGAGAATCGGTTTTTTCTTTTTCGGCTCTTCCGTGCCTTCTTCTGGTGCTGCTGCTTCTGTTGCCATGGGGTACTCCTGTTTCTCTCAGTGTTCAAGCGTAAGTGTCAAATTGCAAACTGTTGCTGTGCCTTGGTCTGACCGACCCAAGGGCTTTGGTCACCGAATCGCCTTCCAGTTTGGCATGATTGTCGCCGCCTTGGCGACTGTTGCCAGATTGACCAGATGCTTGGCCTTGTTGTTGACCTTGTCCTACCAAAACGGATGCATTGTTCATGCCAAGTTGACCTAAAGCTTCTTTCAAGCGTTGGCTGCCGTTTTGAATCAGTTCTTGTGTGAGGCTGGTGTCGGCATTGAACTGTGCGGTCAATTTGCCATCGCGCATCTCCAACTGCACATCAACCAAGCCCAGACTGGCGGGTTTCAAGGCAAATTTCATTTTCCATTCGCCAGCATTGAGTTTTTCATGCATGCGGCCTGCCAGTTCAGTGGCCAGTTTTTCGCTCAGCTTGTCAAAGGTTTGGGCCATGTCGGGGTTGTTGACAAAAGCGGCTGCTGCTTTGCTGGCGGCATTGGCGCTGGCTGAAGAGCCTGAGCTGCCTGAGCCCAAGCCATGGCTGTCTGCGCTGGTGTCCAGTGCGTTCAGTGCATCAAATTCAGTTTTCAGTGTTTCGATGTCTTCGGCCCGCAGTTGGGTGTCCATCATCGACAACACCGCCAAGGTGCTGACCGGTGCTGCTGTGGCAGCCATGACATTGGCTGGCGATGTGCCGGTTGCCACCTGCATGTTCAAGATGTCCACGGTTTTGATGGCGTTGGCCACTTGGGCCTGCGCATCCAATGGCATCTCTACTTTCATCGCTTGAAAGTCAGCGGTGGATACGGCAACTTGGGTCAGCGCTTGTTGGGGCAGTTGAGGCGATTGGGTTGCAAGGGCTGTCAGCTCCAGCGGCTTGGCTGGCGCGCTCACGGTGGGCAGGCCGCTCATGGCCAGCATTTGCTGGGTAGAAACAGCCGGTGCGGACTGCGGATTGGCTTGAACGGATGGGCCAAACAAGGCCTGTACCTGTTCGGGGTCCAAGCCCATCGCCAAAGCGAAATCACTCAGGCTTTTCTCATCCGGCGGGGTGTTCGCCACGGTGATGATATTGATGCTGGGACTCAGCGGAATGGTGGTCAATTCTTCAGTGATGACCGCCTGTTCTGCGTCGGACTCCGTTGCCGCCAAGACGGCTTGCTCAGTCAAACCTGTGTCGGTTGCTGCCAATGGGTTGATGTGGGCGTCTGTGGGGCCCGTATCTTGCGTGTCTATAGAAATGGCTGCTGATTCGGCGTTGGCCTCCTCGGTTGCCGCACGTTGATGGCTTTGTGCCTCTTGACGCGCACTGGCATCGCTTCGTGCTTTGGCATGCCGCTGGCTGGCATCCTCGGATTGGACGTTGCTGCGGTCAGCGGCCGCTTTGTCTTGCTGCCGATCTGCGGCTTTGTCTTGCTGCCGATCGGCTGCAACGGCATGCCGATCTGCCGGCGGCAAGGCTTTGGGCAAAGGGGCAGCGGCAATCTCTTGCCGCTGGTTGTTTTTCAGGGCGCGCACTTGGTGGCGCAAAAAGGCTGCAAAGTCCTCGCCCGACAAAGTGCCTGCAGGCAGGCGCAATGCGGCTGTACCAGAGGGGCTGACCTCGGGTGCGGTGTTGGCAGCGGCCTGATTCAGGCCTGTGTTCAAGGCAGATAAGTTCATATCCGTTGTGTGCTTCCCATTAAAGACAGGCTACTTAAGCAATTTCCGTGACAGGTCAAGCCTTGCCGCTGACGTGGTCATTGGAACGCTGGCAGGCCATCCAAACCTTGGGGGTTGAGGCCTCCACAGATTGAAACTGGCACATCCATTGCTTGATCATTCTGACGGCGCTGAAAAGCGCATTGATTTGAAACCTTAACGTAACAAAAAACGCGACAAAACAACCATGAGCACCTTAACCCTGTCAACGATTCGACAGAACTTGGCAAAGTTTGACTACACCGGCCTGGGCATTCCAGTCCTGGTGTTGTTGATCATGGCCATGTTGGTGCTGCCTTTATCGACCGTTTTGTTGGACTTTTTGTTTACTTTCAACATCGTGATCAGCTTGGTAATCATCATGATTGCCATTGGTACCCGCAAACCTCTGGAGTTTTCGTCTTTCCCAACGGTGTTGTTGTTTGCCACCATGTTGCGCTTGGCCTTGAACGTGGCCTCAACCCGGGTCATCTTGGTCGAAGGCCACACCGGTCATGAAGCAGCTGGCAAGGTGGTGGCCGCCTTTGGCGAGTTTGTGATCGCTGGTAACTATGTGGTGGGCTTCATCATCTTTGCTATTTTGATGATCATCAACTTCATCGTGGTGACAAAGGGTGCAGGCCGCGTCTCTGAAGTGAACGCTCGTTTCACCTTGGACGCCATGCCTGGCAAACAAATGTCCATCGATGCCGATTTGAATGCGGGTGTGATTGACCAGCCCACGGCCAAAAAGCGCCGCGAAGAGCTCTCACAAGAATCCGATTTCTTTGGCGCCATGGACGGTGCCTCTAAGTTTGTCAGTGGTGATGCCATTGCAGGTTTGCTGATTCTGCTGATCAACTTGGTCGGCGGTTTGGCCATTGGCGTGGTGCAACACGACTTGTCTGTCACTGAAGCAGGCAAGATTTACACCCTGCTCACCATTGGTGACGGATTGGTGTCGCAAATTCCGGCACTGTTGCTGTCGTTGGCCACCGCCATCATCGTCACCCGCGTCACCACTTCCGAGTCCATTTCCGAGCAAGCGGGCACCCAGCTTGCCAATCCATCCGCCTTGTTCATATCGGCCATCATCTTGACCATTCTGGGCTTGGTGCCCGGCATGCCCTATTTGATGTTCATCACCTTGGCCGCTGCTACTGCAGGTCTGGGCCTGATGGTGATTCGCAGTGAAGTGGTAGAAGAAGCCACCCAAGAAGCGGTGGCACAAGCCGCTGCCACCTCCGAGGCCACCAAAGATCTGGACTGGGACGATGTGGACCAAGTCGATTTGATTGGTTTGGAGATTGGCTACGGCTTGATTCCGTTGGTCAACCAAGACACCGGCGGCGAATTGATGAGCCGCGTCAAAGGCGTGCGTAAAAAATTGTCGGCCGAGTTGGGCTTTTTGGTTCAGCCCGTTCGCATTCGCGACGACTTGAACATCGATCCGGACTCCTACAACATCGTGCTCAAGGGCGTGGTACGGGGCAAAGGCGAAATCAAAGTGGGTCGTGAATTGGCCATCAACCCCGGCCAGGTGTATGGCGAGTTGCAAGGCATCCCCACCCGCGAACCAGCCTTTGGACTGGAAGCCGTCTGGATTGAATCCTCACAACGCGATGTGGCCCGCACCTTGGGTTACACCGTGGTGGATGCCAGCACGGCGATTGCCACCCACTTGAACAAAGTATTGCGCGAAAACTCGGCCGACTTGCTGAGCCACGATGAAGTGCAACAACTGTTGGACAAACTGTCGGCCAAATCACCCAAGCTCGTAGAAGAGTTGGTGCCTGGCAAATTGGCCTTGGGCATCGTGACCCGCGTGTTGCAACAGTTGTTGGGCGAGGGTGTTTCGATTCGCGACATGCGCTCCATCGTTGAAACCCTCACCGAAGCCAGCGCCCGCAGCACCGACCCTGAGCAACTGGCCGCTTATGTGCGCCCCAAATTAGGCCGCATGATCATGCAAAGCTTGGTGGACGAGTCCAGTAATTTGTCGGTCATGACCTTGGAGCCAGGTTTAGAGCAACTGCTGCACAACGTGTTGCAGCAAAGCCAACCGGGCCAACCGGTGGTGCTGGAACCCAGCTTGGCAGAAAACTTGTTCAATGCTTTGCGCGTCGGCGCACGTGAAATGGAAGAAGAGGGCCATGCTGCCGTGTTGGTGGTGTCGCCCTTGATTCGCGGTTGGTTGTCTAAAGCGGTGCGTTTTCGTGTCAGCGATTTGACCGTGCTGTCGTACAGC
This sequence comes from uncultured Burkholderiales bacterium, assembly GCA_937891045.1. The sequence continues at coordinate 46,872 of CALBEV010000185.1, forward strand.
GAAATTCCAGATGACCAAGCCGTCAAGGTGATTCACACTGTGAACGCCATGAACCGCAACTGATAACCACAACAATTTTTGACCTGCGAGAAACAAAATGGAACTCAAACGAATCATTGCACGCGATACACGTGCCGCCAATCAAAAAGCGGTGGCCCTGTATGGTCCCGACGTGCTCGTCATCTCCAGCAGCAAGGTGCGCGGTCAAACCGAATTGATTGTGGCGGTCGACGTTCCCCCCATCAGCCTAGAGGCAGCGGTGGCTGAAGCGTTTGTGCCTACCGAGAAAAAATATGCGCTGCCCAAAGAAAGCAGCACCGATGAAATCGTCATCAGCAAAACCACCGCCAGCTTTGGTGAGGTGATGGAAGAGACGATGACGCGTCAAAAACGCTCGGGCCAAGACAAAACCAGCCTGCCAGAAGGCTTTGTGTCTGCCGCTGTTTTGAAATCCAAAGCCAAAGCCGAGTCGGCGCCAGAGGCCGCCACCATTGAAGTGAAGCAAGCCCCTGCGCCCGTCGCAGTGGACCCTGTGGCTGTTCAGGCGGCGCAAGAAGAGCGGGACAGCTTGCGTGGGCGTGAAATTGTGGAACTGGTGCGCGAGGAACTCGCCAGCTTGCGCAAAGAATTCAAGCTCAGCCAGCAAATGGCTTGGCAAGGTGCTGGACTCTCACGCAGCTTGCATCCCTTGCGCAATGCTTTGCAAGATGCCGCCATTCCGGTGGCCTTGCGGGCCTTGTTGATTGACAGCATTCAAAGTTTTGAAGATGTAGAGCCCGCCATCGAGGAAATTCGCCGCCAATTGGTGCATTCAATGCAGCACAGCAGCGTGGGTGTGCCAGAGTCAGGTTTGCACGTGTTGGCGGGGCCATCAGGTGCCGGAAAGTCTTTGATGGTGGCGCGTTTGGCCCAACATGCCAGCGTGAACTTGGGCGCCGAGCAAGTGGCGGTCATCAGCTACAGCGATCAGCGTGCAGGTGCATGGAACCAAACCCAGTTGTTGAGCGCACAGTCGGGCGTGGATTGTTTCCGCGCAACCAATGCCACCACCTTGAAACTGTTGTTGGAAGAACATGGCCAACGCAAGTTCATCATCATTGACACCCCTGGTGTTCAAATGATCGAACGTGTGGCTGAAATCTCCAACATCTCGGCTGCCGCCCAATTCCATGTGGTGATTCCAGCCGATGCCTCGCAATCTTCTTTGCGCCGCTTGCTCTCGACGCCACAGATACAGTGGCAAAGCCTGATGATCAGCAAAATGGACGAGTCCACCCAACCGTGGTCCCTCATTCAAGTGCTGACCGAAGGCCATGTGGGCGTGAGTGCTGCCAGCCGAGGCGAACGCCTGGGTGAATGGAGCCGTCAACTGCAAATGGATGAACTGGTGAACTTGGCGCTGCACAACCTGTCTTTGGGAGTTGGTGACGCGGCCCACGAAGACATGCGCAGCACCATGGCCATGACTTCAGCCAGAATCACCCGATTGGCATCCCAACAAGCAGGGGCACTGAATGACTAAACACAAAACCACCGAAGTGATCGGTATCGCCAGTGGCAAGGGCGGCGTGGGTAAAACCACGGTGTCCATCAACCTGGCGGTGGCGCTGGCGCAGCGCGGTCACGACGTGATGTTGTTCGACGCCGACTTGGGCCTGGCCAATGCCCAGATTGCCCTGGGCGCCCGCGCCGAATACAACCTCAGTCATTTCTTGGCAGGCCAAAAAACCTTGGCCGAAATCACCTTGAAAACACGACAAGGCATTCAACTCATACCCGGTGCTTCGGGCATGCAAGAGTTGGCAGCGCTCAGCCAAGTGCAAGCGGCCAGCATCGTGCAAGCCTTCAGCGACCTGAGCAAAGACATTGATTACCTGATTGTCGATGTGGCCGCCGGTATTTCTCCTTCCGTACTGGCTTTCTTGGGTGCATGCCAGCGCCGCTTCATCGTGGTGCAAGACGATCCGTCGTCCATTGCCGATGCTTACGGCACCATCAAGGTGTTGTCCCAAGAGATGCAACTGGATGAAATTTATTTGCTGCCCAACATGGTCGACACCCAAACCCAGGGCTGGACGCTGTATCAACGCTTGAACGATGTGTGCGTGCGGTTCCTCAACGAATCCATCCATTACCTGACCGCCATCGAGCGGGATGAAATGGTTTTGACCGCTTTGAAGAAATACCAATCCGTCATGGAGTTGGCCCCTGGCACTGCAGCCGCACGTGACTTTCGCCGTCTGGCGGAGTTGTGTACCCAGCTCAGACCGATTGACCACCCCTCCGGTGGCTTGCAATTTTTCATGGAGCGGTTGCTGCAAAGCAAATCGGATGAAGCATGAGAACACTTTCACCCATGAAGATGTACCAACAAGCCCGCCCCCAAGGCGAAGAGTTGGTGTTGGCCCATCTGGGCTTGGTCAAGCGGGTGGCCCTGCATTTGAAAGCCCGGGTTCCAGCCTACATGGAATTGGATGAACTCATTCAAGTGGGCATGATGGGTTTGCTGGAAGCCTCGCGTGTGTTTGATGCCAGCAAAGGCGTGGATTTTGAAAACTTTGCGCACAGCCGTGTGCGCGGTGCCATGCTCGACGAAGTCCGTCGACTGTCATTCTTGCCACGTTCGGCGGTGGCATTCAACAAATCCCACAACGAAACCTTGCATGCTTTGTCATCCGAGTTGGGCCGTGCGCCCACCCAGGCTGAAATGGCCGAGTACATGGGCAAAGATTTGGAAGATTTTCAAAAAGAGCTTGGCAAAGCCCGCCGTTTTGAAACCTATTCGCTTGAAGTCGTTACTGAAGAAGTGATGAGCATTGGCGATGATGCTTCCAGACAACCGGATGTGATGGTGGAAGAGGCCGAGTTCATGCAGGCGGTCACCAATGCGATTGCCGACTTGCCCGAGCGCGAACAGTTGGTGATGCAACTCTATTACGTGGAAGAGTTGAATTTAAAAGAGATCGGCGAGGTCTTGGAAGTCAGCGAGTCCCGCATCAGTCAAATTTTGTCCTCGGTGGTCAAGAAATTGCGCGGACAACTGCAAGTCGAACGTGAGCCCGTGTCCAAACCAAGTAGGAGGGTTGCATGAGTAGCTTTTTCCAACTTTTCATGGCCTGGGGCCTGTTGTTGGTCTTTGTCTTGGTGCTCTATGTGGTTGACAAAGTCAATGTCATTTACGCGGGTTATGCCAGTCCCGATCTGCCCAAAACCTATAACGATGGTTTGTTTGGCGAACTCAGCGGCAAGACCCTGTGGGACGCCATGAGTGGCTTGCCCGTGCCGGGCATGGACGCCAAAACCGTCACCAACTTGAAGCCGCATTACGAGCCCGTGCTGCGTCAGCACATCGAACAAGTGTTCATGGAAGGCTACACGCATGGCCGCGCCGGAACTGCTGGTGTGCCCACCAACAACCGCATCATTCCCACACCGCGCGGCTCTTTGGAGTCTTGGTTGCCGATGCACCATTTGGCCAGCATTTACCAAGCGGGCGTGGACTTTGCCGCCAAAAACCCGGATGAAGAATTGCGCATTCAACAGTCTTTGGATCAAGTCACCTCCATGATTTACGCGCGATTGGGCTTGGACCTGACAGAAGCTTACTCAGCCACCTTGATGCTTCATACCGACGAGGATGAGGCCGACAGTGCATTGCCACCATCGGAAGAGGCTTTGGCTGTTGCGCCAGTTGCATTGCCGCCGGTGGCACCAGTTGCGCAACCAGTCGCAGCACCTGTGGCCACAGTCAGCGCGCCTATGGCTGCCGTCGCCGAACCATTGCCAGAACCTTCGGCACTGCAACCGGATTTATCGGCGCTGCAAAACGCCCAGCCGGTCATGAGTTCAGCCGCTGCCGATGAAAACAAAGCGGTTCCTGCTTAAAACCACATTGACAAACATGGTCTGCTCTCAAGTTCAAGCGCATCACGCCGAATCAATCAGGGTCAACGATTAATTTCAGGAGCCTTTGATCATGCGAGCCAACCACCGAGCCATTGAAAGCTATGGACAAGTCAAAGTCAGCACCGGCGCTTCACAAGCGAACAACGTCGAGCTGATTCAAATGCTGTTTGATGGTTTGATTGAAAGTTTGTCAACCGCCAAGGGACATATTCAACACAACAATGTCAGCGAAAAATCAAAAGCCATTGCCCGCGCCAGCCGCATTGTGTTGGGTCTGCAAGGTGCATTGGACTTTGAAAAGGGTGGCGATTTGGCTGCCAACTTGAATGAACTTTATAACTACGTGACACGCCGTTTGTTGCAAGTAAATGCACGCAACGATTTGCAGGCCTTGGAAGAAATCCATAGCCTGATGATGGAAATTCGCAGCGCATGGGAAACTGTGCCAGCCTTGATCCCACGGCCTGCAGTTGTTGCAGCCGTCAACTGAAGTTCTAGACACCAAAGGGTCTATTGATTCGGTTACGCTTGTGGGATAGATAGAAAGCATGGGGCCTCCTCGGACGCCACATGCTTTAACACTTGGAGTAGAAAATGGGAGCAGTAGGTCTAGTCGTTTTGTTCGCTTGCGTCTTTGGCGTGTACATCGTCCACGGCGGCGATATGGCCCCCATTATTGCAGCGGCTCCCTTCGAATTCGTCTCCATTTTCGGTGCGGCCGTTGGTGCGGCCCTCATTGGCAACAGCAAGGCAGGTGTCGGCACTGGTTTTGCAGCAGCGGGCAAGGTTTTCAAAGGCCCCAAGTACCACAAAGAAGATTACTTGGCGATTATTTTGGTGGTCTCCAAAATATTGAAAACGCTCAAGGCCGAAGGTGCTGTGGCCCTCGAACCGCACATCGAAAACCCCGAGTCCAGCGCCATCTTCGCGGAATACCCGCCCATCTTGCAAGACCATGCCCTGCTTGACATGATTTGCGACACCATCCGTTTGATGGTGGTGTCCTCTGGCAACTTGAGTCCTTATGCGGTGGAAGATGTGATGACTGCTTCCATCAAAAACCACCAACACCATGAAGGCATGAATGCCACGTTCTGGGCCTCTATGGAGGGCGCTTTGCCTGCCTTGGGCATTGTGGCTTGCGTTTTGGGTGTGGTGAAAACCATGGGTGCGATTGACCAACCACCTCCTGTGCTGGGAGCACTGATTGGTTCAGCGCTGGTGGGTACCTTCATGGGCGTGTTGTTGGCCTACGGTATTGCAGGTCCTTTTGCCATTCGCATTGCCCAGGTGGTTGAAGAAGACGGTGAAATTTTCAAGTGCGTGCAGCAACTCATCGTGGCCAACTTGCATGGTCACCCCATGCCCTTGGTGATTGAGGCAGCCCGATCGGTGATCAACCACCACAACAAGCCATCCTTTGGTGAAATTTTTGACGGCATGCGAGGCAAGTAACCATGGCTGAGGAACAAGCCGCCAAGGAAGACCCTGCTGCCGCTGCTGCTGCAGCTGCAGCTGGCGCCGATGCTGCGCCGGATGCGCCACCAGACGCACCCCCTCCGGCTGAAGGGGCCCCGCCTGCGGCTGAAGGTCTTGCGCCGGTCATCATCATCAAGAAAATTGAAGATGGCCATGGCGGCGCCCACGGTGGTGCTTGGAAAATTGCGCTGGCCGACATGATGACCGCCATGATGGCGTTCTTCTTGTTGATGTGGCTGTTGGGCGCGTCCAATGCCGACCAACGCAAAAGCATTGCCGACTATTTCAAACCCACTTCGCACAGTTTGGTGCCCGTTGGTCAATTGGCTGGCTCCAACGGTGTCTTGGGTGGTCGCTCCATCATCGACCCCGATGCCTTTCCCTATGCAGCGCGTCAAACCGGTTTGCTTGAGCGTTTGACGCCCAAATCCGAAGGCGGCCCCAACCCCGACACCGACCCCGGCCCTGAAAATGAAAACGAGGCCAACGACCCGTCCAAAGGCGGCAAAGGCGAAGGCCTGGGCTCCGGCGAGGGCGGTCAAGGCGAGGGTGGTAGCGGCCCCGACAAATTGAGCAAAGCCGAGCGCAAAGCCATTGCAGAGCAGCAAGACAAAGAAAACTTTGAAAAACTCGAGCAAGAAATCAAAGAGAAATTGTCAGAGAACAAAAAGTTTGAATCGCTGAAAGACAAAGTGGCCATCAGCCGTGACCAAGAAGGCTTGCGCATCGAGATCATCGACAACGCCGACTTTGCGATGTTCCCAAGTGGCAATGCTGGCATGCAAGGCAAAGCGGCAGCGTTGATCAGCGAGGTTGCGGCTTCGTTGGCAGACATGCCCAACAAAGTGGCCATTCGTGGACACACCGATGCCGTGCCTTTCCAAAATCAGCAAGGACGCAACAACTGGTCCTTGTCGGCAGAGCGGGCGGAAGCCACGCGCCAAATTTTGCAAAGAAACGGTATCAAGGAAGAGCGCTTCAAGCGGATTGAAGGGGTTGCCGACACCGATCCGTTCAATCCCAAAGACAAATTTGACCCGCGCAACCGCCGCATGAGTATCACGGTGCTCAATCAAGAGACCAAGTAAGCGAACAATCGGCCGGTTCTAAGTTCCGACCAAAATCAGGCGGTACGCAGTTCGTATTTGTTGATCTTTTCAATCAACGTGGTGCGTTGCAAGTTCAGCAGTTTGGCTGTGCGAGAGACATTGCCTTGTGAGCGCTCCAAGGCCTGTTCAATGATGTTGCGCTCTATTTCAGCCAGGCGGTCCTTCAAAGAAATGCCTTCTGGTGGCAAATGCGGCATGCCTTGCGCGAGCATGATGATGCTCTCGATCTCATTGTCTTGCGGCTCGGGTTGGTTGGGCAACAAGTCTTCAGACATCCCACCAGCATGCGCCATTTCAGCCAACACCTCTGGCGGTGGCGTCATCTCTTGCGGGAACACCACGGGACCACTGCGAGCCAACATCTCGGCTTGCACCGGCACCAAACCTTTGGGCAATAAGTTGGCCGGAATGGCACGCAAGTCGAGCATTTGGCCAGCGTACAAAGTGCTGAAGCGGTCCATCAAGTTGCACAACTCGCGCACATTGCCCGGCCAGGGGTAGGCCACCAAGGCGTCTAAAAAATCGGGTGAAAAGCGAACCGCTTGGCCTTTGGGTAGTTTGTAGTGCTCGGCATAAAAGCGCAGCAGCTCGGCGATGTCTTCGGGCCGCTCGCGCAATGGGGGGGTGACCACGGGCAACACGTTAAGCCGATAGTACAAGTCCTCGCGGAATCTGCCGGCTTGGATTTCCGCTTCTAAATCACGGTGTGTGGCGGCAATGACACGAACATCGATGGGGATTTGACGGGCCGAGCCCACTGGGTCGATCACCCGCTCTTGCAGCACCCGCAACAACTTGACCTGCATGTCCAAGGACATGTCGCCAATTTCATCTAAAAAGATGGTGCCACCATGGGCCAACTCGAAGCGACCGATGCGATCGGCGACTGCGCCTGTGAAAGAACCTTTGCGGTGGCCGAAAAGTTCACTTTCGAGTAATTCTTTGGGGATGGCAGAGCAATTAATGGGTACGAAAGTGCCGCCTACGCGGTCGGATTGCTCATGCAAAGAACGCGCGAGCAACTCTTTGCCCGTGCCGCTTTCACCGGTGATCAGCACCGTGGCGTTGGAGTTGGAGATGGTGGTCACCAAACGACGCAAGGCGTTGGCGATCGGACTCGAACCAATGAAAAAGGAAGGCGAATTCATGCTTGGGTCATTGTCGCCGAAGGGCTTGAATCGGCAAGCCGTCAAAAGTATTCGACTGCACAGGTCTATGGGCTTAAAGAAGTTGGTGCAGTGGTCGATTCTTCGCATGTACCCCATGAAGCACAGCTTGTTTGGATGAGCCGGGCAAGCATGCTTCACATCGAGAGGAAATCACCATGATTCAACGTTTTGTTTTGACCGCCCTGGCCCTGGGCTCACTGACCGCCTGCGAGGCGATGCGACCCTATGCCGCCGCACCGGCTCCAGTTGTTGCCGTGGCTGCGCCTTCGACCGCCAGCATCAACAAGGCGGCACCCAGCAATGCGCCTGAACCTGCGCCAGCGTCCATGATCACCCCGATGATGGACAAGCGTGAAACCTATGTGGCCACCGGCTATGCCGTCATCAGCGTGCAAAACCATAAAAATCCCGCACAGCAACGCTTGTTGGCCATTCGCGCCTCCAAATTGGACGCCTACCGCGCCCTGACCGAACAGGTCTATGGCCAGCAATTGGATGCCAACACCACCGTGGCAGACATGACGGTGATGAACGACACCTTTCGCACCCGTGTGGAAGGCGTGATTTATGGTGCCCAACTCGTGAGCATCACGCCCGTGGGTGATGACACCTATGAAACCACCATGTCCTTGGATCGCAATGCCGTGCAGGACTTGCGCATGTTGTACCTGACACAGATTGCCACACGCGCTTCACGTTGATGTGTTTGATTGAAAGTTGCTGCATCATGTTCAAGCGCTCAAGTTGGTATGGTTTGTTGTTAGGCGTCGCCCTGGCGGGTGTCAGCCTGAGTGCGCAAGCAGACCCCATGAGTGCGGAAGACCGCTTGGAAGCAATTCGCCAGTCCTTGCTGCAGCATTCCATGAAAGGCCCCACTGAAGTTCGGTCGGCGGCTTTCATTGACGGCTCTGGCGTGTTGCGTGAAGCCAGCAGTTTTGTAACAGGCATGGAGGTGCGCGGCATACGCGTCTTGGCTTATGGCCGCGACATGGATGATGTGCAAATGGACAGCAAGCCCTTGCCCATGGGCGGCTGCAAAACGCAGACCAAAGCGGGTGCTTGGCATCAAATGAGCTGGCAATTGCGTTATGCGCCCCAACTGCCGGTGGCCTTTCAATTTGAAACGCAACAAGTTGCTCAGTCGATCAAACAACAAGCATTCAGGGTGTCCCAACAGTCGAGCCTGTGGCGCTTGATGGATCGGCAATCACCAGCCGACAGTTACGAGCAATTGTTGGTGGGGCAGGGTGAGCAACATGTTCCATGGCAGCTCATCGTCAGCATTTCGCCCAGCATGGCTGCAGGTTTGCCCCGTGTCAGTGCTTACGATGTGCGTTGGGAATTGCGCAGCAAAGCCCAAGGTGCAAGCTTGTTTGTGGGCGAACAAAAAATCAACATCGACCAACCCCGGCAAGTGCCCATTTCGTCCAAGCCCTTGTCAGCCGTGGTGCTGGCACAAGTGCAAGCCGCCGTGGTCGGTTTTGTGCAAGGCATGGAGCGGGAGTTGTCATGCCGGGTGCCGCAATTTGATGTGCTGAAACTGCGCAGCGATACGGTACGCATTGCGGGTGGCGCCGCCAGTGGCCTCAAAGTAGGCGCTCAGATGGTGTTGACGGATCGGCAGCAGTTGCCTTCTCGCGCTTTGGAGCCCAAAGCGTTCGACAGTTTGGCCATGGCCGAAGTGGTCCAAGTCAGCGATTTCTATGCAGAATTGAAAATCAAAACTGCCCACAAAATGTCCGGTCATGGCCACTGGGTGGCCATCCCGCACACACCCTGAATTTCCGAGGAGTCACCATGAAGATCCAACCCGCCCGTTTTGCTGTTTCCTTGGCGTTGCTGCAAGGTTTGACCCTTGCTGCTTGGGCGCAAGAGCCGTCCAAGCAACCGCCTTTGGAGATGCCCAAAGCCTTGACCCAACTCGACACCCTCAAACCCGAGCCAAGCAAAGCAGAAACCGCCAAATCGCCTGCCGAGGACAAAGACAAGCCCAAAGCGATGGCTGCCAAAAAACCCAAGGTCGAAAACGCAGTCAATCCCATGGCAGACCTGGTGGTCATGGCCGAAATGGGTCAGTACAAAGTCAAGGCAGGTGACACGCTGGACCGCGTCATTCAAAAGTTTTATGCCAGCACACCGTTGCGCAGAGATGTTTTGCGCAACGCCTTGGTGCAAAACAACCCGCAAGCCTTTGTCAAAGGCAATCCCAAGACCTTGCTTGCAGGTGCCCAACTGATGTTGCCCGAACCGGCTGAACTGATCAAAAAAATCATGCCTTCGTTGCTGACAGACAGCGCCTCCGCCATGGCCGCAGCAAACACTGCCAACACGGCAACCGTCACGGCTGCCAATGGGTTGCCACATGGCGGTGCTGCAGCTCACCAAGCAGGGCACAATCCGGGACCTGAGATCAACAAGCGCAACTGGGTGCGTTACCCCTGATTTAGCGTTGCTTGTGGCGGCGCCAAAGGACTCCTTTCATGATCGGTGCCGAAATTGTCTCCGCCGCCAATCGGGTCACGCCCATCCACCCAGAGACGCGTCCCATGTGGGTGCAAACCCAAGTGGCGCAACAACTGGGTTTGCGCGATGGACAAGTCGTGCAAGCCATGGTCGAGGTGCGCGACAAACGGGTTCGGCTTTGGGTCAAAGATTTCTTTTTTGAACTGCCCAATGGCTGGGTACTCAAAGACGGTGACAAGCCTTTTTTAAGAGCCAGCCATTC
>CALBEV010000186.1 GCA_937891045.1 uncultured Burkholderiales bacterium
GTCCCTGAAAACATCAGAGGCTATGGGCACGTCAAAGAACGCAACATTCGCGCTGCGCGTTCCTTGTGGACTTCCCTGGGCCAACCATAAAAAAACCATGGTCCTGCTTGCAGGGCCATGGAGATTCAAAGCACAGTGGCTAAGCACCGCCTCAGCGGCACAGAAAAGCCGCAATACCAAGTTTTAGCGTGAATCGGGCAGTTCAATTTTCACTTCGAGCACTTCCAGGTTGTCCTGGCGCTCAAAGTTGACCTTGATGTCTTCGACATTGATTTTGATGTACTTGCTGATCACCGCCACCAGTTCACGCTGAAGGTCTGGCAAGTAATCAGGCTCAGCGGCATTGCGGCCGCTGCGTTCATGTGCCAGGATGATTTGCAGGCGTTCTTTGGCCACGCTGGCCGTTTGCTTCTTTTCGCCCAACAGGAAGGAAAGAAAGGACATGGTTTACTTGCCTCCAAACAAACGTTTGAAGAAACCCACTTTTTCCGCTTCAATGAAACGCATAGGTCTGTCTTCACCCAAAAAACGGTCGATCACGTCTTTGTAGGCTTCGGATACGTCGGTGTTGGCCATGTGAATGGCAGGCGTTCCTTGGTTAGAAGCCTGCAAAACGTTTTCGCTTTCTGGAATCACACCCAACAGCTTGATGCGCAAGATGTCTTGGATGTCTTGCAGAGACAACATTTGCCCCTCTTCCACCCGGTTGGGGTTGTAACGGGTGATCAACAGGTGTTCTTTGATCGGCTCCAAACCTTCAATGGCACGTTTGGTCTTGCTGCCCAGCATGCCCAAAATGCGATCCGAATCACGCACCGACGACACCTCGGGATTGGTCACCACCAAAGCCTCGTCAGCAAAATGCATGGCCATCAAAGCGCCAGTTTCAATGCCGGCAGGTGAATCGCACACCACGTATTCGAAACCCATGCCACTCAAGTCATTCAAAACCTTCTCAACACCTTCAATGGACAAAGCATCTTTGTCGCGGGTTTGTGAAGCCGCCAAAACAAACAAGTTGTCACATTGTTTGTCTTTGATGAGGGCTTGGTTCAAATTGGCTTCGCCCTGAATCACATTGATCAAGTCGTACACCACACGGCGTTCGCAGCCCATGATCAGGTCCAAATTGCGAAGGCCCACGTCGAAGTCAATGACGGCGGTCTTGAAACCCCTGAGGGCCAAACCCGTGGCAAAACTGGCGCTGGTTGTGGTCTTGCCCACTCCACCTTTGCCGGAAGTCACAACAACTATTTTCGTCATGGATGCGCTTTCTTGGACAAAATTTAAAAATCAAATTTCAAGGCTTCAAAGGGGTAATCAACAACTTGTCCCCTTCAGGCCCAGACTGCAGAGAAACCTGCGCCACTTTGCCTAAAACATCTGCTGGCAAAGCATTTTCACTGGTTCGGTAAACCCCGGCGATGGAAATCAGTTCTGGCTCCATCACCAAGGCGAATATTTGGGCCTCTGTGTTGCCACGCGCACCGGCGATGGCTTTGCCACGCAAAGTGGCATACACATGAATATGGCCATCGGCAATGACCTCTGCGCCCGCATTGACCATGGCCAAGACGATGAGGTCACGGCCCTTGGCATAAACCTGTTGGCCTGAACGCAAAGGTTTGTCGATGACCAATGCACCCAGAGGCAATTCCACGAGGGCAGCTGGTTTAACAGGTTCACTCGGCGTGACCTTGGCCTCTACAACGGCCATAGAACGACGTATACGGGCATCGGACGCATCCACCAAGCCCAATCCCTTGGCGAGCTGCAAAAGCTCCTGATGAGCGCCTTTGATGGCCAAAGGCACCAATGCATGTTCACGCAACACAGACATCAAAGCATGAAGATCAATGGTTTCATGTGCCTCCAACGCCAAGCCACTGACATCAATGACAACCGGGTCCTGGTCAAAAAAACCAGGGCTTTGAGCCAGTTGTTGCTGCAATGCCTTGGAAACGGCGTCTATGTCTGTGGTTTTGAGAAGCAAAGCCACCAAAGACAAATCGGCACTTTTGATGTCGCAACAGGGTAATGAAGGGTCTTTTGAAACGATCGCCATGGTGCTGCTGGGGTTGGAAAGTCGCAAATCTTAACAGCGCACTTGTTTTTTTGTTATCTCTCTATAGTTTTATATCTTTAAATAGTGGTAGTAATAAGGGCCGCGTTGGTGTGTGGATAAGCCTATTTTTTTGAATGCTGACAAGGACTTGCGATATTTTTAAGCATGTGTGTGACCTTGCTTTTTTGCTGTCACGCCAAAATGAACAACTTCAAGAAACCAGACCAAGCTGTGGATAAGTCATGTTTTCCATGATTTTTATCCACAGCTTTATCCCGGTGGTTTTTTACCGGTCAATCACCCACTGGATGACACCTTTCGCCACAAAGCCCAACATGCCGAATGCCAAGCCCAAAAAGATAATGAAAGTGCCAAACTTGCCGGCTTTCGACTCCCAAGCCAATTGCAAGACGATGAACAGCATGTACAGCATGAAAGCCGACACGCCAATGGTCAGACCAAACCAGGCAAATTGCTCCTCGGTGAAGTTCCACATCACACAGACCCTTCTGCGGGGGTGCGCTCAGGAACTCCCTCAGTGTTGACCAGGGCCTTGTAGGCATGCCATGAAGCATGACCCAGCATGGGCACAATGACAATCAGGCCGATAAACACCGTCAAAATGCCCGCCATGCTCAGGCTCATGATCAGCAGTGCCCACAAAGCCATGGGGACAGGATGCGTCAGCACCACCTTCCAACTGGTCAATACGGCTTGCAAAG
>CALBEV010000187.1 GCA_937891045.1 uncultured Burkholderiales bacterium
CTCATCACCAACGTGCCCAAGGTGTTTGCTGCCGGAGACATTCGGCGTGGCCAGTCCTTGGTGGTCTGGGCCATTCGCGAAGGCCGTCAGGCCGCTCGCACCATTGACCAATTCTTGATGGGCGACAGTACACTGCCAAGATGACCACTGGCTCCACCCACCTCGTTGAACTGCGCGATATCCACTTTGGCTATGGCGACAGACCGGTGTTGGAGGGTGTCAGCTTGCAAGTGCCGCGCGGCAAGGTCACCGCGCTCATGGGCGCCTCGGGCGGTGGCAAAACCACGGTGCTGCGCCTGATTGGCGGCCAACACCAAGCGCAATCGGGCGCTGTGTTGTTTGAACAACAAGACATTGGGCGCTTGAACAAAGAACAGCTCTACCAAGCGCGGCGTCGCATGGGCATGTTGTTCCAGTTCGGCGCCTTGTTCACCGACATGAGCGTGTTTGACAACGTGGCCTTTCCCTTGCGTGAACATGCGCATTTGTCTGAAACCATGGTGCGCGACATCGTCTTGATGAAACTCGAAGCTGTGGGTTTGCGTGGCGCGCGGGATTTGTTCCCCAGTGAAATTTCCGGTGGCATGGCGCGACGCGTGGCCTTGGCCCGCGCCGTGGCGCTCGACCCCGAACTCATGATGTACGACGAGCCCTTCGCGGGCCTGGACCCGATTTCCTTGGGCACGGCGGCGCGTTTGATTCGCCAACTGAACGACGCGCTGGGCCTGACCAGCATCGTGGTGTCGCACGACTTGGAAGAAACCTTTCGCATCGCCGACAAGGTGGTCATCCTGGCCAATGGCCGCATCGCCGCGCAAGGCACGCCCGAAGAAGTGCGCCACAGCACCGACCCGCTGGTGCACCAGTTTGTCAGCGCTGCACCCGAAGGCCCGGTGCGTTTCCATTACCCCGCCCAAGCTGCTGCGCAAGACTATGGCGTGGCCAAGGAGCACGCATGATCAACTTGGCAGCTCGCATTGGGGCGGCCTTCCGTGCGTGGTTGGCCGATGTGGGTCACGCCACCGCTTTGTTTGTGCGGCTCATCTTGTTGGCCCCCGCATGTTTGCGTCGTTTTGGTTTGGTGCGCGACCACATGCATTTCTTGGGCAACTATTCCTTGGCCATCATCTCGGTGTCCGGTTTGTTTGTCGGCTTTGTCTTGGCTTTGCAGGGCTACAACACCTTGCAGCGTTTCGGTTCGGCCTCGGCGCTGGGCTTGTTGGTGGCCCTCAGTCTGGTGCGCGAACTCGGGCCCGTCATCTCGGCACTGCTCTTCACCGGTCGCGCTGGCACCTCGCTCACTGCTGAAATTGGTTTGATGAAAGCCGGTGAGCAACTCAGTGCCATGGAGATGATGGCCATCGACCCGGTGCAGCGCATCTTGGCGCCACGCTTTTGGGCCGGTGTCTTGGTGATGCCCATCTTGGGCGCGATTTTCAGCGCGGTCGGCATCATCGGCGGCTGGTTGGTCGGGGTGGTCATGATCGGCGTCGATGCCGGTTCGTTTTGGGGTCAAATGCGCGATGGCGTGGATGTTTGGGCCGATGTCGGCAACGGTGTCATCAAAACCTTGGTGTTTGGTTTCACCGTCAGCTTCATCGCGCTGCGCCAAGGCTTTGAAGCCCAGCCCACACCCGATGGTGTGGCGCGGGCCACCACGCGCACCGTGGTGATGGCCTCGCTAACAGTATTGGCGCTGGATTTTGTGTTGACCGCGCTGATGTTCAAGTTGTGAAGAAGGAAGACTAACGATGCAACGCTCGACAACCGATGTGTGGGTGGGTTTTTTGGTGCTGCTGGGTGCGGCAGCACTGCTGTTTTTGGCCTTGCAATCGGCCAATTTGCTCAGCTTCAGCTGGCAAAAAACCTATGCGGTCAGTGCCTTGTTTGACAACATTGGGGGCTTGAAAAAACAAGCGCCGGTGAAAAGCGCGGGGGTGGTGGTGGGCCGGGTGCAGGACATCCGGTTTGACGACAAGCGCTTTCAGGCCGAGGTGATTTTGGCCCTGGACCAACAGTACCAATTTCCCAAAGACAGCTCCTTGAAAATCCTCACCAGCGGTTTGTTGGGTGAACAATACATTGGCATTGAGGCCGGTGCAGATACCGCCAATTTGAAAGCCGGTGATCGTTTGCAAGCCACCCAATCGGCGGTGGTGTTGGAAAACCTGATCAGCCGCTTTTTGTACGACAAAGCTGCGGCTCCTGCCGATCCAACCAGCGGGCAATGAAACATGAATGAGCGTTTGATCCACGGTATGGTGTTGGCAAGTCTGACCGTCTTCTCGGTCGGTTGTGCCAGCCTGCCCGATCAAGGCTTGAACCCGCACGACCCGTTTGAAACCACCAACCGCCGCGTCAGCGATTTCAATGACAGCCTGGACCGCAGCCTGCTCAGGCCGGTGGCGGTGCAATACCAGCAAGTAGCCCCCGAGTTGCTGCGCGATGGGGTTGGTAATTTCTTTGGCAACCTGGCCGATATTTGGTCCACGGCCAACAACGCGCTCCAACTCAAGCCGATTGAAACCGCCGAAACCGGTATGCGCGTCGCCGTCAATTCGGTGTTTGGCATCTATGGCTTGATCGATTGGGGCACCCGATTGGGGCTGCAACGCCACAACGCCGACTTTGGCCAAACCTTGGGCTACTGGGGCGTGCCCGCTGGCCCGTATGTGGTGCTCCCCATTTTTGGCCCGTCCAATGTGCGCGACACGGTGGGTTTGGTGGTGGACATGGATCAAAACCTCTGGGCCAACGTCGATCCCACAGCCACCCGCTACAGCGGCACGGCGCTGCGGGTCATCGACAAACGCGCCGAGTTTTTGGACATGGACAAGCAGCTCGACCAGGTGGCGCTGGACAAATACGCCTTCATTCGTGACGCCTACATGCAGCGACGCAAGGCGCAAACCCGGCGTGGCGCAGCCGACAGGGACGACGGCAACGGTGCCGGAGACAGCGGCAAGGAGGAGCGCTACGACCAGTAGCCACTGCCACTTTTATACTAAACTTGTCTGACCATGCGAACCAACTCCACCTCTGTACTCTTTTCGTTTCAACAATTGTTGAGCGTGATTTGCGGTTTGGGCTTGGCCTGGGCCCTGCAATCTCCAGCGCTGGCCCAAGAAGCCCCCGACGTCTTCATGCAGCGTTTGTCCAGCGACATGTTGGACACAGTCCGCAAAGACCCAGCCCTCAAAGCGGGTGACTTGCAAAAAATCGCGGCCTTGGTGGACACCCGATTGGTCGAGCACATCAACTTCAGACGCATGACCGCCTCTGCGGTCGGTCCGGCGTGGCGACAAGCCACGCCCGAGCAGCAAAAGCGCCTGATTGAAGAATTCAAAGTGCTCCTGATGCGTTCTTACTCGGGTGCTTTGTCCCAAGTGAAGGACAGCTACACCATCGTGGTCAAACCCTTGCGCACACCTGCCACCGACGCCGAGGTGGTGATTCGCTCCGAGTTGCGCGGCGGCAACGAACCCGTGGCCATCGACTACCGCTTGGAAAAAACCCCAGACACCGCCTCCGGCTGGCGCATCTACAACTTCAATTTGCTGGGCGTGTGGTTGGTCGACAACTACCGCACCCAGTTCTCGCAAGAAATCAATGCCAAGGGCATTGACGGCCTGATTGCCACCTTGACCGAGCGCAACAAGGCCAACAACCGCAAATGACCCGCTTCAGCTTGCCTGCTATCTTGACCCATGCCCAAGCCTCGGCCACGGCGCAAGCCTTGGTGACGGCTGTCAAAGCCCAGCCCCAGTTGACGATCGATGCGTCGGCCTTGCAGCAATTCGACTCTTCAGCACTGGCGGTTTTGCTGGTCGGTATGCGTCAAGCGCAAGCCTTGGGCGGCCAACTCCAAGTGCATGGCTTGCCAGCGCGGGCTCGCAGCTTGGTGCAGGTGTATGGCCTGACCGACGTGCTGCAATTGCCACCCATGCCCGCCTGAAGCCTTCTTCAGGGGAGCAAACACCCCAGGTCGTAGAATGCAAGGCTTCCTATGACCGCTATTTCCTTCCAATCCGTCAGCAAATCCTTCAGCAATGCCCGTGGCACGTTCACCGCACTGGACGGTGTGTCGTTCGACATTCAAGCGGGTGAATTTTTCGGCTTGCTCGGCCCCAATGGCGCTGGCAAAACCACCCTGATCAGCATCTTGGCGGGCCTCATGCAGGCCAGCAGTGGCCGCATTCAGGTGCATGGCCTGGATGTGCAAACCCAATCAGCCAAAGTGCGCAAGATTTTGGGCGTGGTGCCGCAAGAACTGGTGTTCGATCCGTTCTTCACGGTGCGGGAAGCCCTGCGGTTTCAGTCGGGCTACTTCGGCATCACCGACAACGGTTCGTGGCTGGATGAACTCCTCGAATGTTTGGGCCTGGCCGACAAGGCCAACCACAACATGCGCCAACTCTCCGGCGGCATGAAGCGCCGCGTCTTAGCGGCGCAAGCCCTGGTGCACAAACCGCCGGTCATCGTCCTGGATGAACCCACGGCTGGTGTCGATGTCGAGCTGCGTCAAACCCTGTGGCAATTCATCGCGCGCTTGAACCGCGAAGGCCACACCGTGTTGCTGACCACGCATTATTTGGAAGAGGCCGAGGCTTTGTGCTCGCGCATCGCCATGTTGAAACAAGGCAAGGTGGTGGCCTTGGACAACACCAGCACCCTGCTTAAAAACGCCTCCAGCAATGTGCTGCGTTTCAAACTCGACGAACAATTGCCCCCCGACTTGGCCGCGCAAGCCCGCATCACCGGGCGCATCGTGCAGTTTCCCGCGAATGACGCGGCGCAAATTGAACACTACTTGGCCGCCGTGCGCAGCGCCGGTTTGCAGGCGCAAGACGTGGAAATCCGCAAAGCCGATTTGGAAGATGTGTTTCTCGATGTGATGGGAGCCGCACCATGATGGGATGGCAAGCCCTGTTCTACAAAGAAGTGCTGCGCTTTTGGAAAGTCAGTGCACAAACCATCGCTGCGCCGGTGCTCACCGCGCTCTTGTACATGCTGATTTTTGGGCATTTGCTCGAAGGCCGTGTCACGGTCTATGACAGCGTCAGCTACACCGCGTTCTTGGTACCCGGTTTGGTGATGATGAGCTTGTTGCAAAACGCCTTTGCCAACAGTTCGTCCTCCATGGTGCAAAGCAAGATGATGGGCAACCTGGTGTTCATTTTGCTCACCCCCTTGGGCCCGCTCAGCTGGTTTGCCGCCTATGTGTTGGCGGCGGTGGTGCGCGGTTTGGTGGTGGGCTTGGGCGTGTTGCTGGTCACCATGTGGTTTGCGCCCATCAGTTTCGTGGCGCCCTTGTGGATTCTGGTGTTTGCCTTGTTGGGCGCGGCCATGCTCGGCACCTTGGGGCTCATTGCGGGTTTGTGGGCCGACAAGTTCGACCAAATGTCGTCCTTTCAAAACTTCCTGATCACGCCCATGACGTTCCTGAGCGGCGTGTTCTATTCCATCCATTCGCTGCCACCGTTTTGGCAACAGGTCAGCCACCTCAACCCGTTCTTCTACATGATCGACGGCTTTCGCTACGGCTTCTTCGGCCAAAGCGATGTGTCACCGTGGCTCAGCCTGGGGCTGGTGGGCGGTGCCTATGTGCTGGTGGCCGCACTGGCTCTTCAACTGCTGCGCAGCGGCTACAAAATTCGAGGTTGAACCATGACCGCAGACCAAATTGAAACCATGATCGCCACCGGCTTGCCCTGCGACCACGTGCATGTCGAAGGCGATGGCCGCCATTGGTATGCCACCGTGGTCACCGCCGCCTTCGAGGGCTTGCGCCCCATTCAACGGCACCAAAAGGTCTATGCCACCTTGGGCGAGAAAATGGCCAACGACGAAGTGCATGCTTTGTCGATGAAAACCTTCACCCCCGCCGAATGGAAGGCCCAGGCCTGAACGGCCTGACACGCTATGGACAAATTGCTGATTCGCGGCGGTCGTTCCTTGAACGGCACTGTCGCCATTGCGGGCGCTAAAAATGCGGCGCTGCCCGAGTTGTGCGCCGCGCTCTTGACCGCTGACACGCTCACCCTGTCGAACGTGCCGCGTTTGCAGGACGTGTCCACCATGGTCAAGCTGATCCGCCACATGGGTGTCAGCGCCGAGCGCAACGAGGCCGGTGACATGGTGATGAATGCGGGCAGTTTGCACACCCCCGAAGCGCCCTATGAGTTGGTGAAAACCATGCGGGCCTCGGTGCTGGCGCTGGGCCCGTTGTTGGCCCGCTTTGGCCATGCCAAGGTGTCCTTGCCCGGTGGTTGCGCCATTGGCACCCGCCCCGTCGACCAGCACATCAAGGGCTTGCAAGCCATGGGCGCGGTCATTGACGTTGAGCAAGGCTACATGGTGGCGCGTTTGAAAGACGGCCGCAGCCGCTTGAAAGGTGCGCGCATCGCCACCGACATGGTGACTGTCACTGGCACCGAAAATTTCCTCATGGCCGCGGCCTTGGCCGAGGGCGAAACCGTGTTGGAAAACGCCGCGCAAGAACCCGAGATTCCCGACTTGGCCGAGTTGCTGATCGCCATGGGCGCGAAGATCGAAGGCCACGGCACCAGCCGCATCCACATCCAAGGCGTCGATGCCTTGCACGGCGCACACCACCATGTGGTGGCCGATCGGATTGAAGCGGGCACTTTTTTATGTGCGGTCGCGGCCACCGGTGGCGACGTGGTGTTGCAGCACGCGCGTGGCGACCATTTGGAAGCCGTCATCGACAAGCTGATGGAGGCAGGTGCTCAGATTGAAGCCGTGCCCGGTGGCTTGCGTGTGCGTGCCGATGGCCCCGCGTTTGCGCACCTGAAAGCGCAAAGTTTTCGCACCACCGAATACCCTGGTTTCCCCACCGACATGCAAGCTCAGTTCATGGTGCTCAATGCCGTGTCACAAGGCAGCGCCAAAGTCACCGAAACCATTTTTGAAAACCGCTTCATGCATGTGAACGAGTTGCTGCGCTTGGGTGCCCATATTCAAATTGACGGCAAGGTGGCGATGGTGGAGGGCGTGGCCAAGCTCTCGGGCGCGACCGTCATGGCCACCGATTTGCGCGCCTCGGCCTCCTTGGTGATTGCCGGTTTGGTGGCCAGTGGCGAGACCATGGTGGACCGGATTTACCATCTGGACCGTGGCTATGACCGCATGGAAGACAAACTCCGCGCCCTGGGCGCAGACATCGAAAGAATCCGATGAGCATCACCCTGGCTTTGTCCAAAGGACGCATTTTTGACGAGACCTTGCCGCTGCTGCGGGCCGCTGGCATCGAGGTGTTGGAAGACCCCGAGAAGTCGCGCAAGCTGATTCTGCCCACCAACCAAGACAGCCTGCGCGTGGTCTTGGTGCGGGCCTCGGATGTGCCCACCTATGTGGAGTACGGCGGCGCGGACATGGGTGTGGCCGGTTTGGACACGCTGATCGAGCACGGCAGCGCGGGTTTGTATCAGCCCCTCGATTTGAAAATTGCGCGTTGCCGCATGAGCGTGGCGGTGCCACAAGGTTTCGACTACGCGGCTGCGGTCAAGCAAGGCGCGCGGCTGCGCGTGGCCACCAAGTATGTGGCCATCGCCCGCGACTTCTTCGCCGCCAAAGGCGTGCACGTGGATTTGGTGAAGCTGTATGGCAGCATGGAACTGGCACCCCTCACCGGCATGGCCGACGCCATCGTTGACTTGGTGTCCACCGGCAGCACCTTGAAAGCGAATCATCTGATTGAGGTGGAACGCATCATGGACATCAGCTCGCGCTTGGTGGTGAACCAGGCCTCGCTGAAACTCAAAACCGCGGCCATTCGGCATTTGATTGACACCTTTGACCGCGCCACGTCCAAAGCGGCTTGACCGCCCGCCCACGTCCTTTGTCCACCCAAGATTGTTGATTTCTTCGATCCCTTCACAGCCATGACCGCCCGCCCACTTCGTTTGTCCACCGCCCAAGCCGATTTTGAAACCCTGTTTCAGCAGCGCTTGCATTGGTCGGCCGACACCGACGCCGCCATCGAGCAGCGCGTGGCCGACATCTTGGCGGACGTGAAGCAGCGCGGTGACGCTGCGGTGCTCGAGTACACCGCGCGTTTTGATGGTTTGCAAGCCGACAGCATGGCGGCGCTGGAGCTGACGCAAGCCGAGTTGAAAGCCGCTTTCGAGAGCTTGCCCGCCGCGCAAAAAACCGCGTTGCAAGACGCCGCCGCCCGGGTGCGCAGCTACCACGAGGCGCAGAAAAAAGCCTCGGGCGAGAGCTGGCAATACCGCGACGCCGATGGCTCGTTGTTGGGCCAAAAAGTCACGCCGCTGGACCGCGTCGGCATTTACGTGCCCGGCGGCAAAGCCGCCTACCCCTCCAGCGTCTTGATGAACGCCATCCCTGCCCACGTGGCCGGAGTGGCAGAAATCATCATGGTCGTGCCCACGCCCGCCAAAGACCGCAGCGCAGCGGGCGCGTCACACGGCGAGAAAAACCCCTTGGTCTTGGCCGCTGCTTATGTGGCCGGTGTCAGCCGCGCCTTCACCATCGGCGGCGCACAGGCCGTGGCCGCGCTGGCCTATGGCACCGCCACCGTCCCCGCGGTCGACAAAATCACCGGCCCCGGCAACGCCTATGTGGCCGCTGCCAAACGCCGTGTGTTTGGCACGGTGGGCATCGACATGATCGCCGGGCCGTCAGAAATTTTGGTGTTGGCCGATGGCACGACGCCCGCCGACTGGGTGGCGATGGATTTGTTCAGCCAGGCCGAGCACGACGAGTTGGCGCAAAGCATTTTGCTGTGCCCCGACGCCGCCTACATCGACGCGGTGCAAGCCGCCATCGACCGGCTGCTGCCCGAGATGCCGCGCCAAGACATCATCCGCGCGTCCTTGAACGGGCGCGGTGCGCTCATCCACACCCGCAGCATGGAAGAGGCTTGCGCCATCAGCAATCGGATTGCGCCCGAGCATCTGGAGGTGTCGAGCAACGACCCGCACCGCTGGGAGCCGCTGCTGCGCCATGCAGGCGCGATCTTTTTGGGTGCCTTCACCAGCGAGAGTTTGGGCGACTACTGCGCCGGTCCCAACCATGTGCTGCCCACCTCGGGCACGGCGCGGTTTTCATCGCCGCTGGGCGTGTACGACTTCCAAAAGCGCAGCAGCTTGATCGAGGTGTCCGAGGCAGGTGCGCAAGCGCTGGGCCTGACCGCCTCGGTGCTGGCGCACGGCGAGGGCCTGCAAGCCCATGCGCGGGCGGCGGAAATGCGGCTCAAACCCCGGTAATTGGGGTAATTGTGTAATAGGGGTCAGATTCCAATTATTCAGAGCCGCACGGCCTGGGGACCATTTTTTGAGCGAAAGACCAGAAAAATGAGTCCCCATGGCGGGCGGCATAAGCGTGTCTTCAATGTGAAAACAATTGGAATCTGACCCCAATTACCACCAATTACCTTCAGGGTTGCCAGCTCAAGACTTGGTATCGGACAAGCGACCCGTAACGTATTTGTGCAGCACGCTGGCAATCAAAGTTTGATAGGGCACACCCTCTTGCAAGGCCCTGATCTGGATGTCGCTCAGGTCACCTGAAGACAGGCGGATATTGACCCGCTTGTCTTTGACGGCGGTGCTGCGGGCCGCCGCTTTGAACTTGGCCAATTCTGCTTTGCTGGCCACGGATGTGAGCGCCCCAGCCTCGTAGGCGTTGAGGATGCTTTGTTCTTCGACATCAAGTTTTTTCATCGGTCGTTCCTGGGTTCAAGTAGTCGCGTGTGGCTTTGCGGCTGGGGATGATGGTTTTGAGGAAGAAATAGTCTGCCTCTTCCACCACGGGCACCAAAAAAACGTAGCCATCGTGGGCCACGACCAGCATTTTCTGATGGGGGTATTTGGACGGGTTGGGATGCGACAGCACATCCAACAAACCATGGGCTTCGATGGCGACCACCATGGCTTCAAAACACACTTGTCGATCTTTCAACAGCGTCTCGTTTTTAGCGGGGTTCCAGCGAAAAGGCTTCATGGGGGAGATTCTAGGTGGATGTGTGCCTTTTGTCTTCAGTGGATGCAAGAAATTCACGCCTGCTTGCCCACCATGTTCGGGCGGCATAAGCGTGACTTCAACGCCAAAACAATTGGAATCTGACCCCAATTACCCCCACTTTGCCACCAAAAATATACCTTAATTTCATATTTAAATCATACAAATGAATAATTAATTGGTAATATCCGTCTCCATTTGTCACAGGGAGCCCGGACCATGTCCACCGTCATCAGCACGCTACCGCGCGCCAAGCCAAGCGCCGGTCAAACCAGCGGTCCTTGGTTTGCGCAGTTGCTGGCCTCAGCCGATATCCATCTCAATGGCAGCCGCACTTGGGACATCCAAATCAAACACCCGCACACCCTGAGCCGCATCATGCGCGAAGGCAGCCTGGGCCTGGGCGAAAGCTACATGGACGGCTGGTGGGAATGCCCAGCCATCGATCAAATGATGACCCGCATGCTGCGTGCCCGCTTGCACGAGCACCTGGGCACGCCACGCGCTCACCTGCACAGCTGGCTCACGCAGTGGACCAAGCGGCTGCCGGTGGGCCATTCGCGCATCGTGGGCCGGGCCCAGTACGCCTTTTCCAACCAATTGTTCGCCGCCATGCTGGACGCCAGCATGAGCCACGGCAGCGCTTGCTGGGACGAGGGTGCAACCTCACTCAAAGAAGCCCAAGAAGCCAAGATGGCGCAAATTTGCAGCAAATTGAAACTGCAACCCGGTATGCGCTTGCTCGACATCGGCTGTGGCTGGGGCAGTTTCCTGCGCTACGCCGCCAAGCACCATGGCGTGCAAGCCGTGGGCCTCACCCACTCGCCAGCGCAAATGCATTCCGGTCAAAGCTTGAGCCAAAGCCTGCCGGTGCAAATTGAGGTCGCCGACTTTCGGCATTTCAACACCGATGGCCGCAGCCGCTTTGATGTGGTGGTGTCATTGGGCCTGTTGAATACATCTGTGCAGTCCAACAACACCGCCTTTTTTGCGGCCGCGCGGCGCAGCCTGAAAAAAGACGGTGTGTTGCTGTTGGAGACCATGGGCAACAACCAGCATGGCCAATTGCTGCAAGCTTGGCTGGAAAAACACATTTTGGGACAAGCGCCTTTGCCCAGTTTGGGGGAACTCTCCGAACATGCGCAACCGCACTTTGTCATTGAAGATGTGCACAACATGGGCATCGACCATGACCGCACGCTGTTGGCCTGGCATCAACGGTTTGAAGCAGCCTGGCCGCAGCTGCGGTTGGCTTATGACGAACGTTTTTACAGGATGTGGCGCTACCACCTGTTGGCCAGTGCAGGCAGTTTCCGCGCATGCAGCACGCAGATTTGGCAAATGTGCATGACGCCCAAAGGCTAGACAAGCAAAGGGGTTGATTCCATCCCAGCAAAAAAGGCGACCGTCCCCGGCGCACAAGGCGCGCCCTTCAAACCAGGGCTATGAGCGAGGACGGTCTGAAACTGGCTATCACTTCCCTCGCCCAAAGAGTATCGGGTGCTGAGCCAGTTTCTTGAATCACTCACTTGCAGCACACGGCGCTTGACGCTGCCCTGCGACACGTTCACAGCATGCCTAGTGGCTCACTTGCAGCACACGGCGCTTGACGCTGCCCTGCGACACGTTCACAGCATGCCTAGTGGCTCACTTGCAGCACATGGCTCTTGATGCTGCCCTCAGACACGTTCACAGCATGCCTAGTGGCTCACTTGCAGCACATGGCTCTTGATGCTGCCCTCAGACACGTTCACCAGTTGCCACAAGCGCTGGTGGTAGACCGCCACGCTGGGTCGGTGCGCAACAGACACCAAGGCACCGCCTTGGCGCATCACCATCAGCAGCAGCCGTTCGTAAATCACCTTCTCGGTCACCTCGTCTAAGGCGCTGGTGGCCTCGTCCGCAAACACCCAGCTGGGTTGCTTCAAAAAAACCCGCGCCATGGCCAAGCGCTGGGCCTCGCCGCCGGACAGTTGCTGGCTCCATTGGCCCACTTGGTCAAGCTGACTGGCCAGGTTGGGCAACAAGGCTTGAACCAGGGCTTCCTTCATTTGCTCATCGGTGTAACTGCCCTCGGGATTGGGGTAGCACAGCGCATTGCGCAAATTGCCTTCGGGGAAGTAGGGCCGCTGGGGAATGAACACCGCATTGGCAGGCAGGGCAATCGCCTCAGAAATGGCCAAGGGCTGGTGCTGCGGATCCCAGCCGCGCACATACGGCCAAATACCGGCCAGCACCCGCAGCAAGGTGGATTTGCCGCTGCCAGACGGCCCGCGAATCAGCACCGAATCACCGGCACGCACTTGCAGCACCACATCCTCCAGCAGCACGGTGCGGTCGGGCAGGGTGATGGTGAGGGCGGCGGTTTTCAGATCGGTGGGGGTTGGATCGTCGGCGCTGGGCGGCTGCACCACGGCGAACGAGATGGCCCGCAAGGTTTCCATTTGGGTGAAGAAAACGCTCAAACGGTGGGTGGTGGCCGACCAAGCAGCCAAGCGGCTGTAGTTGTTGACGATCCAACTGAGGGACTCTTGAACCTGGCTGAAGGCCGAGGAAATTTGGATCAGCTCACCCAATTGAATCGTGCCAGCAAAGTAGCGGGGTGCAGCCACCAAAATGGGGAACACCACCGCGGCTTGGCCATAGGCCGAGCTGAACCAGGTGTAGCGCTTTTGCACTTTCAACAGGCTCATGAAATTGCCCACCACCGCTTTGAAGCGGTGTTGCAAAGACTGGTTCTCAAATTCGGCACCGCGGTCCATGGCAATGGCTTCGCTGTATTCGCGCACCCGAATCAGGTGATGGCGGAAATGCGCTTCCAAACGCTGTTGGTTGAAATTCAAAGGCGCCATGCTGCGACCAATGAAATGACCCAAGATGCTGCCGCAGAGTGCATAAAGCACGGCCATCCAAACCATGAAGCCAGGGATGTCGATCACATAGCCCTCAGTCTCAAAGCTGAAGCCACCCGACAACATCCACAAGATACCGACAAAACTGGCCAGCGTCACCACCGCGTCCAGCAGGCCCAAACTCAGTCCCACGGTGTCCGAGGTGAATTGTTTGATGTCTTCCTGTATCCGTTGGTCCGGGTTGTCCGAGCCGTTCATGCTGTCGTGGTTTTGCAGCAATTGGCGCAACTCGATTTGGTAAAAAATATGGTGCGTGGTCCAGCGTTGCAGAAAATCTTTGGTCATCCAAGCACGCCAACGAATTTCCAGCAGTTGGGTCAGGTAAAAACGGTAGACCGCCACCACGATGAAGGCGCCCGCCAGCATGGCAAACATCTTCAACTGTTCCCAAAACACCAACTCGTCGCGGTTTTGCAAGGCGTTGTAGAAAACACGGTTCCAGTCATTGAGCATGACCAGCACATAGACCATGCCCAGGTTCAAGCCGATGCAAGCCACCAACAAGGCCCGCGCCGACCAGCGCTCTTCTGAGCGGAAATACGGCAGGGACAAAAACCACACATTGCGCAAATGGACGCGGGTTTTGCGCCACATGGCGCGGATCGGGTTGAACAATCGCATGAAGACTTAAGTTGGGTCGGGTAGGGGGGTATTTTGCACCCCGCTGGCCACATGGCCTGCTGGCACGTGCCGGGCCGCCGATTCGATG
Organism: uncultured Burkholderiales bacterium; assembly: GCA_937891045.1. Next base: position 13,627 of record CALBEV010000187.1, read on the forward strand.
TGGCCGGTTTGGTCATCGAAGAAAAAATCGGGCTCAAACTCGCGCAAAAACTCACCCTTGGCCAAGCCGCCCAAAAACATGGCTTCGTCCACCTGGATGTTCCATTGCATCAAGGTGCGGATGGCGCGTTCATGGGCCGGGGCGCTGCGGGCCGTCACCAAGGCGGTGCGGATGCGAATGGCCGGGGTGCCCTCGGCTTGCAAGCGGTGCAAGGCCACCAGCAAGGGCTTGAACGGACCGGCCGACAGCGGTTGGCTGGCCTTGTCTTTCTCGTGCTGTTGAAACGCGCTCAGGCCTTGGGACTGAAACACCCGCTCTGCTTCATCTGAGAACAAAACGGCGTCGCCGTCAAACGCGATCCGCACTTCGTTCGGGTGCGCCTCGGAGGCATGGGCCGAATGCGGATACACCTGCGCGGCCGGTACACCCGCGTCCAGCGCGGCCCGCACATCGCTCAGGTGGGCCGATAAAAACAAATTCGCGTTCAAGGGCTTGAGATAACGCCAAGGCGGCTGCCCACGGGTGAACGAGCCCCGCTGGATGTCCAAGCCATAGTGCTGCGCCGAGCGAAACACCCGCATGCCACTGACCGGGTCGTTGCGCGACAGGATGACCACCTCGACCCGCGCCGCGCCTGGCTGGTTGAAGGCCAAGAGTTTTTTCACCAAAGAAAACGCCACACCGGGTTTGGCCGGTTCTTCCAAACGGCCAAGCTGCAAGTCCATGTAGGCGCGGTCGTCGTTTTGCTCGAAGACCTGGTTTTCTTCCTCGAAGTCGAACAGGGCGCGAGAGGAAATCGCCACCACCAATTTGCCGTCCAAGGTGCTTGCCATAGCTGCTTTCAGCGAACGAACTGGTTGAGTTGAATGATGGGCAGCATGACCGCCAAGACGATCAGCATGACCACCAAGCCCATGACGACGATGAGCAAAGGTTCGAGCACCGTGGCCAATTGCATGGCGCGGCGTTGCACCTCGTTGCCCAGGTGCTCGGCGGCGTGTTGCAGCATTTGCGGCAACTGCCCGGTTTGCTCGCCCAATCGGGCGAACATGGGCAGCAAGCTGGGCAGGCGTTTGTGTTGCGCCAAGGCCGAGGCCAGTGGTGCGCCTTCGCGCACGAGTTCAATCGCCTGCATCGCGTCGTCCCGCAGCGCCATGTTCGAGAGCGTTTGCGCGGCGGTTTGCAAGGCTTTGAGCATGGGCACACCCGCGCCCACCAAGAGCGCCAAGGTGCTGGCAAAGCGGGCTGCGTTGTAGCCCAAGCTCAAGCGACCCACCAGCGGCAAGCGCAACCAAGCGTTGTCAAACTGTTGGCGAAACGCGGGCTGGCGCAAGGCCAGGCGCAACACCACCGTGCCTGCCACGATCAACAACAGCAGCCACAGCCACAGCGCTTGCACCCATTGGCTGATGGCCAGCATGGCCACGGTCAGCCACGGCAGGCTGCGCTGGGTGCTGGTGAACACCTCGGCCACTTGCGGCACCACATAGGCGAGCAAAAACAGCACGATGAGCAAGGCCACGCTGCTCACGATGGCCGGATAGAGCGAGGCCGCCAACAACTTGCTGCGCATGGTGTGCGCAGCTTCCATGTCGTTGGCCAACTGCGCCAACACCTGGCTCAAGCGGCCGCTTTGCTCACCCGAGGCAATCACCGCCACATAAAGCGTGTCGAATTCGCGCGGGTGCATGGCCAGTGCTTGGGCCAGCGGCGCACCCGCGTTCACCTCGGCCCGCAGCTGCGCCACCAAATCACGTTGGGCCGGTGTGGCGGCTTCTTCGCTGAGCGCAGTGAGGGCGCGTTCCAAAGGCAAACCAGCGGCCACCAAACTGGCCAGCTGGTGCGTCCAGACCACCACATCGGTGCGGCTGAACACAAGGGCAGTCCACAGCACGATGTCGCCCGGGCGAGCCTGGGGTGCCGCCACCGGCAACACTTTCAAAGGCACCAAGGCTTGGCTGCGCAACTGGCTGCGGGCCGCGCGTTCCGAATCGGCTTCCACCACACCTTGCTCGGTGTGGCCTTGGGCGTTGAGGGCGGCGTAGCTGTAGGCGGGCATGTCGCTCAGTCGCGCGTCACGCGCAACAACTCTTCAGCCGAGGTGATACCCGCATCCACCAAGCGCTGGCCATCGTCACGCAAGCTGCGCATGCCGTTGCCTTGCGCCGCGTCACGCAGTGCAGATTCGCTGGCCTTGTCATGAATCAGACTGCGCAGGCTGTCGTTGGTGCTGAGCAATTCAAAAATACCGGTGCGGCCTTGGTAGCCGGTTTGGCCGCAGTGGCTGCAGCCTTTTCCTTGGCAATGCCCACACCGCTTGCGCACCAAGCGCTGCGCCAACACGCCAAGCAGTGACGAGCTGAGCAAGAAGGGTTCGATGCCCATGTCGGTGAGTCGGGTGACCGCGCTCACCGCGTCGTTGGTGTGCAAGGTGGCCAGCACCAAATGCCCGGTGAGCGAGGCTTGGATGGCGATTTGCGCGGTTTCGTGGTCCCGAATTTCGCCAATCATGATGATGTCCGGGTCTTGCCGCAGGATGGCCCGCAAAGCTTTGGCAAAGTCCAGGTCAATCTTGGGGTTCACTTGGGTTTGGCCAATGCCCGACAACTCGTACTCGATGGGGTCTTCCACCGTCATGATGTTGAAGCGGGCGGCGTCCAGCTGTTGCAGCGCGGCGTACAGCGTGGTGGTTTTGCCCGAGCCGGTTGGGCCGGTGACCAAGACAATGCCGTGCGGCTGCGACAGCAACTGTGTGAAGCCTTGCAGCGTGCGGCCTTGCATGCCCACCGCTTCCAAGGTGAGGCGGCTTTCGCTTTTGTCCAGCAAGCGCAGCACCGCACGTTCGCCGTGGGCACTGGGCAAGGTGGACACCCGCACATCAATCGCGCGTTGCCCCAAGCGCAAAGAAATGCGGCCGTCTTGCGGCAAACGCTTTTCGGCGATGTCAAGGTCGGCCATGATTTTCAAACGCGAAATCAGCGCGGCGTGCAAAGCGCGGTTTGGGCTGACCACTTCGCGCAGCGTGCCATCGATGCGAAAACGCACACTGCTGTGGCGCTCGTAGGGTTCGATGTGGATGTCGCTGGCGCCGTCTCGCGCGGCTTGCATCAGCAAGGCATTGAGCATGCGGATGATGGGCGCGTCTGCCGAGGCTTCCAGCAAATCTTCCACGGCGGGCAGCTCTTGCATCATGCGACTCAGGTCGGCTTCGCCTTCCACCTCGCTCATCACCAAGGCCGCGCTCGATTCCGCGCCTGCATAGCTGGCCCCAATGCGTTGCAACAGCGTGGCCGCGTCCACATGGGCGAAGCGGTCCACCGGGTGGCAGCGCAGCACATCGCTCCACGCACCTGGATGCGGCGCGTCGGCATGCCACAGCGTCAGGTGCCGACCATCGTCCTCCAGCAACAGCTGGTGGGCGCGGGCGAAGGCGTAGGGCAGCGGGTGGCGCATGGTCAGTTGGCCGGTGCGCTGTCTTTGCGCGGGAAGGGCGGCAGCACCTGGTCGTTGGGCACCGGCAGCACCGGTGTTTCGGGTTTGTCGGCGTCTTTTTGCAGGCCTTGCATTTGCTCGTAGCGGCCGCTGCTCAGCACCTCGGCGCTGTTGTCGTCGCGCACCACCACCGGGCGCAAGAAGATCATCAGGTTGGTTTTGTTGCGGCTGCGGCTTTCATTGCGAAACAAATTGCCAAAGAAGGGCATGTCGCCCAAACCGGGCACTTGCTGGCGGCTGTCTTCGTAGTTGTCAGAGAGCAAACCACCCAGCACCACCACCGCACCGTCGGCGACCAAGATGTTGGATTCGATCGAGCGTTTGTTGGTGACCAGCCCGTCGATGTCTTTGCGCGAACTGTTGACGCTGGACACCTCTTGGTAAATGGTCAGCTTGACCGTGCCGGTGTCGCTGATTTGCGGCTTCACCTTCAAGGTCAAGCCCACGTCTTTGCGTTCCACGGTTTGAAACGGATTCACCGAGCCGCTGTTGCTGTTGTTGCTGGTGTATTGGCCGGTGACGAAGGGCACGTTTTGACCGACAACGATCTTGGCTTCTTCGTTGTCCAAGGTCAGCAAAGAGGGCCGCGACAAGATGTTGCTGCCGCCATTGGTTTGCAAGAAATTGGCCAGCGAGGTCATGATGTACCTGCCGTCAATTTTGCGGGCGCTGCCAATGTTGAGACCTTGCGACACACCGGCTGCGCTGGGGTTGCTGCTGAGCGACAGCAAATTGTTGGTGGCGAAATTGGTGCCCAACACACCCACATTGGCGGCGCTGCTGCTGCCCATCAGGTTTTGCCACTGAATGCCAAATTGAGATTCTTTCGCCGAGTCCACTTCCACAATCAAACTCTCCACCAGCACTTGGGCACGGCGTTGATCGAGCGAATCGATAACCGCCCGCAGCTGGCGGTATTGCGGCTCGGGGGCGGAAATGATGAGCGAGTTGGTGGCGGCATCGGCCTGGATTTGCCCGCCGGTGCTGGGCAGGTTGGACAAGGCACTGGCGCTGCTGGCGCTGCTGGCGCTACCTGAGGGCGAGGCCGCCGGTGTGGGTGTCAGGCTGCTGGCCGCACTGCCGCTGTTGGCGCTCATGGCAGCGCGCAAGGTGTTGGCCAGTTTGGTGGCGTCGGCATTTTTCAAATACACCACATGGATGTTGCCGTTGGCCAGTTCGCTGCCCGGGCGGTCCAATTTTTCAATCAAAGAGCGCACTTGCGCTTGCTTGGCCGGGTTGGCCGAGCGCACGATGATGGCGTTGCTGCGGGCCTCGGCCAAGATGCTGGTTTTGTAGCCGGTGTCGGCTTGGCCAGCCGCAGCGGCTGCGCCACCCGTCTCCACCAAACGGGACAGCAGCGCGGCCATGTCACTGGCGATGGCGTGTTTGAGGGGTATCACTTCCACATCGGTGGCATTGGCCACGTCCAGCGCCGCGATGATTTTGCCCAAGCGTTGCAGGTTGTCGGCGTAGTCGGTGATCACCAGTGCGTTCGAGCCTGGTGTCACATTGATGGTGTTGTTCGGGCTGATGAGCGGGCGCAACACGGCCACCAAATTGTTGGCGTTTTCGTGGTTGAGCTTGAAGATTTGCGTCATCACCTGCGCGTTGTTCGGTGTGCCTTTGGCCACCACCGCGTCTTGGCCGCCTTGCAATTTCGCTTCGGCCTCGGGCACCACCTTGAACAAGCCCTGGGTTTCAATCACGGCAAAGCCTTGCAAGCGCAGCAACGCCAAAAATTGGTTCCAGGCCACTTGCGCCGACACCGGTTTGTCGGTGCTGAGGGTGATGGTGCCTTTCACACGCGGGTCCACCACCAGGCTGCGTTTGGTCAAACCGGCCAAGGTACGGGCCACGGCTTCAATCTCGGCATTCACAAAATTCAAGGTGATGGGCGCTGCGGCTCGTTTGGTTTGCGCCCAAACGGGGGCGCTCAAACCCATGCTGGCCATCAGCAAACAAGCGATCGTGGTGTGTCGGTTCAACATGCTCATCCCCATCTCAAAACAGTTCGGTTGCCCAGGCGCTGACCCAGCACGCCCAGCAAATTGGCCAGCGCGGTTTCATGGCCGGTGTTGGCCCGCGCTTCGCCTTCAAAAGAAAAACCGCGTGCGCCAAAAGCGCCGCGTCCTTGCATCAACAACTTGCCTTCGGTGGTGGCCAGCACCAAGCTGGGCTGCGCCCCGCCTTGCAAACGCAGGCTGTAACTGCCCAAGGGCTTGACCGTGGACAAGCCCGACGACAAGCCTTGCAGTTGCAATTGGGCGCTGCCTTCCAACACCGCTTGGGGCTGCTGACCGCGCCAAGTCCAACTGAGTTGTTGGCTTTGCAACTGCAACACGCCGTTCAAGGCCAAGGTGTTCCAAGGCGCTCCCAAGCCCGACAGCCATTGTGCAGGCCAGACACTGCGCGGCGACACCAGCGACACCTGCAGGCCCAGCCACACCGGTTGCAACTGCAACAACACCGGCTGCGGTGTGCAGCAAGCCGCGTCCAGCGTGAGTTGCAAGCCGTTCCACTGCGGGCGCAGTTGCCAATGCAAACGCTGGGGCAAGGCCAAGGCGTCTTGACCGCCCGGCCCACTGGTCAGCACCCATTGGGCGTGGCCCTGCCAGACCGTGCCTTGCGCATCGCGCAGCTGCACATGGCCACGGCTGGCGGCGTTCACACCGATTGCCAGCCATTGCGCGGGTGCATGCAAGACCACCGCCAGCAGCAAGCCCAGCGCCATGCCCCAGGTGGAAAAGCGGGCGGTCTTCATGGTTTGTTGGGCAGTGCGAACACCAACTGCCCCTCCCAGCCTGCGGGTTTGAATTGCGTGTGCGCCTCTTGCACTTTGGCATGGGCTTGGCTGCGGGCCTGCGTCAGCAGCTCAGCCAAAGCCTGTGGGCTGAGGGCTTTGAAGTCGAGCGTGACACGTTCGCCTTGGCGGTTGAATTTGACTTGGCCGCCCAAGGCTTGGGCCATTTGTTGCAGGCTTTGCGCGGCTTGCTCGGGGCTGATGCGGGTTTGCTGGCGCAGTTGCTGGGCTTGTTGTTGCAAGGCTTGCATCTGCGCGGTTTGTTGCGCCAAGCGAGCGCGTTGTGCACCACTGCTTTGCAGCACCTGCAGGGCAGGCGACACCGCCCATTGCCACACTACAAACGCGACCACCAAACCCAGCGCCCACTGGATGCCGATTTGTTCGCGCGGGCTGCGTTGAGACAACCAAGTGTGCCAAGCGTTCATGGCTTGGCCTCGGTGCGCAACACGGCTTGGTTGCCGTCCATGCGGAATTGGTAGCCCAACTCGGGCCAAGGCACTTGCGACAGTGTTTGCAAGGTGTTGGCAGGCACATCGGTCAGGCGCAACTCACCCAAGCGGTAGTCGAGTTTGGCGGGGGGCGTGTGGTCGGGCCAATGCGCCGACAAGGTTTGCAGCATGGCATCCATGTCAGCGGTTTGCGGCAGGCCTGCGCCTTGTTGCAGTGCCTGCACTTCGCGTTGCATTTGCAGCGGGGCATCCACCACCACCGTCACTTTGGGGAAGCTGTCTTTCAAAATGTGCGTCAATGCCGCTTGTTGTTGGCTGAGGGCGGCTTGTTCGCGCCAAGCCCACGCATTCAAGCCGACGAGTTGCACCAGCACCAAGGCTAAGAAACCACGCCGAACGCTGTGCCATTCGGGGCCGTGCCACAGGCTGCGCCAAGCCTGTTGCAACCAGCGTTGGCCGCGCAAGCGGCTGTTTTGCGCCCACTCGCCTTGCGCCATGTTCCATTCCGAAGACGCGGCTTGCAACCAGCGTTGCTGCTCGGTTTGAAGCTGGGCAGGCTGTTCGCTCCAGCGGTTGGCGTGTTCGGCCACCGAGGGCTCGGCCCACACAGCGGCATTGGAGAAATTGGCCACCGGGGCCGCGGCCGTGGCTTGGGGCGGCAAACGCCACACCGTGTCGGCTTGAGAAAGCAGGGCTTGCAGCTGGCCGTTGTCGTTCAACAAGTGCAAAGCAGGCGCATCGCTGGTTTGCAATTCAGGCACCAAGCGTTGCACCCGCACACCAGCGGCTTGCAACGGGGCCAGGGCTTGGCGCAACCACGCTTTGGCACAGGCCAACACCAACACTGGGCCACCTTGGCGCAGGGCTTTGCCCGAAGCCGGCGACAACACCAAATGCATGTCTTGCGGGTCTTGCAGCAACTGCTCTTCCAACAGGCTTTCCAACACGGCGTTGCTGCGTTGGCCGACGCTGGGTGGCAGGTTCACGGTGTGCCAAGACAGCACTTGCCAAGGCACCACGGCCACCACCTCGCCGCTGCTGTGCGGCAGTTGTGGGGCCGAGGCTTGGCCACTGCCCGACACACTCAAGCCATCGGCGCTGACCACAAACTCAAGCGTGGTGCTGTGTAGAGGGGAGAGGTGGATGATCAGCATGGCGGCTCGATTGTAGAGAGGCACCCTGGTTCACCCAGCAATGGCCGCACTTCACGCCAAACCGTTTTGGTCTCCACGCCATCGCGCACCACCAAGGCGCGTTGCAGCACGCTCACTTCGTTTTGCCGCAACTGGCCCACCACCTCGAAATAGCGGGTGTTGACACTGTGTCGGCTGTCGCTCAAACCGAGGGTGTCTGCACCCATGCGGCTGCGCAGGTTTTCTAAATTCTCAAACGGTTGCTTGTTGCGCTCGCGCACCCAGTTTTGCGCGGCAGCCAAGTTCAAACCCGGCACACTGGCCGACAGCACCTCGGCGCTGGCGGTGTTGATGTTCACCGGCGTGGCGCTGGGCAAGACCGTGATGTAGGGCGACAAACGCGCCAAACTGCGCGGGCTGATGCCCAGCCAGCCGAGTTGTTCCAAGCGCTGTGGTGGCAGCGGCGCATTCAGCTTGGGGGTGGTTTGCAGTGCCGCCTCCAAAGCCTTGGCCCAGGCCAGCAACTCTGCCTCGGGCAGGTTCAAGAGTTGGTACAGCCGCACAAAACTGCGCAACTCGGCGCTGTTCAAGCTGCCACCTGTCACCAAATTGGCCACATTCAACCGCGCTTGCATGTCGCTGATGCGCCCCGACAAAAACACCTGCTCGGCCAAGTTGTCGCGCAGCGTGAGCGTGCCGCCTGGTGCAGCGGCCAAAAAGCTTGACAAACGCGCTTCCCGCAAAGGCGTGGCCCACGGCTCGGCCAAGTGGTCGGTGTTGCCGGATCGACCGTCTTCGCGCAGCACCACCCGCGACCAGTCTTGGGCGCCCACCAACAGCCAATGCGCTTGTTGCGCATCGCGTTCGGCGGTTTCCACCGACAGGGTTCGCCACTGTTGCCAAAGGGCAGACGAGGCCAGCACGGCAATCAAGGCCACGGTCAGCAATGCCATCAGCAGGGCTGCACCCTTTTGCGTGCGCGTTCGATTCGCAGGCTGTCCCTGGGTCGCAGCCAATGGCTTGAACCTGCATGAGATGGCTGGCAGGGTGGGCTTCATCTATTGCCTGCCCCACCCCGATTCGGGTTGAAGTCGGGCCGCACCCAGTCGAGGGTCAGGGCCCCTTGGTCCATGCTGTTGTTGGTGTTCGCCTTGTTTGTGTTGCTGTTGCCGGTGTCGAGTTGCAGCACCATGCGAATCGCATCGGGGGTTTTCAGCAGCGCTTGGGTTTGTTGGCCATCGCTGCTGAGCGGATTGGCCCAAGCGTTGTCCCGCAAATAAAACACCTGCCAACTGCCCGCGGGCATCAGCTTGGCCTCTTGCTGCAGGGCTTGGCTGCTGGGGTTTTGGCCCCATTGCGCGGCCTCGCTCCAGGCTTGATCGATTTGTGCGCGGTTGCGTAAATCAGCTGATTGCCAGCGACGCCATTGGCCATCCCGCACGGTCCACGCCGTCACCAGCAAGCCCGCATCTTGGCCCTGCGGCAGCGGCGTGCTGCTGCGACGCAGCAAGCGCATCACCCGGCCGTCCCAAGACAGCGAACTGCCGCCCAAGACACCGGGCAGGGTTTGCATGGAAAGCAAGTCGGCCCGCCATTGCGACAAACCCATTTGCGCGGCAGCCACGCTGTCGATGCGAGCCTGGGTGCTGTCGCGGGTGAGCATCATGGTGTCCAGGCCGCGCCAACTCAGCACAGCCAGCACCGCCATCAAGGCCAAGCCGACCAAGAGTTCCACCAAGGTGAAGCCGGATTGTTTGAAAGAAGCGTTGCTGGGCTTTGCCGCCAACGCCCATGCGGCTGGCTTGTTGGCGCAAGCTGGGTGCTGTGGGTTTGAAGGGGGCTTGTGCATCTTAAAAACGCCCTAGCACCGTGGTGATGCGCAGCACCGGCGTTTGCGCGTCCATCACTTGTGCATCCACACGTCTGAATGAAGGGTTGGGCGTGGTCGCCACCGTGAGCACCACCTTGAATTTGAATTGCGCTTGCGGGCAGTCCAGGCTTTGCTCGCCCACGTTGGCGAACTGCGGCGAGACGCGCAACTGGTGCAAGGCGTTGTCAGCACACACCTGCGCCAACAACACCTGCCATTGGCGCTGGGCATTGCCGGTCATGCTGGAAGCGGCCCGCAAACCCGCCATGAGGCTGATGGACAAAATGGCCAGCGCCACCAACACCTCGATCAGCGTGAAGCCCCAAGCCTGCACGTGTGAATTACCGGGGCGCAGGCCTCTTCCATGGCGCGCCGCTGGCGGCATGCAGCGAGCTTGCGGGGTCATGGCTGCACCTTGAAGGCTTGCACACCATCGCTTTTCAGCAGCAGGCTGCCGCCATTGAGCATCAGCTGAAACTGCATGGCCGCTTGCACCGGTTCGGCGCTGATCACCCATTCAGCGGGCTGCACCTCGGTGCCGGGGTGCAGCCAGGTCATGGTTTGCAGCGGTGGGCCTTGCAGCGGCAGGCTGCGCAGCGTGAAGCCTTGCGCATCACTGCGCCACACCATGGGCGTACTGCGGCTGCGGGCTTGGGCTTTGGCGTTTTCCAACACCGCGACCAAGCGGTCGGCTTCTTGGTTGAGTTTTTGTTGCGGGGCGTCGCGCAAGCTCAGCACCACCAAGCTGCTGCCAATGGCCACCAAGGCCATCACCACCAGCAACTCGATCAGCGTGAAGCCTTGTTGGCGCGGCTTGTTTGAAATCATGGGGCGCTGGCTGCCAACTGGCAAGGTGATGCGCATGAAGCGTCAGCGCAAGGGCCGCGTCATTCCCAACTGCCGATGTCGGCGTTTTTGCCTTCGCCACCGGCTTGGCCATCCGCGCCAAAGGACAGCACATCCACCTCGCCTTTGAGGCCCGGGTTCATGAACTGGTAGGGGCGGCCCCAGGGGTCGTTGGGCAGTTTGTCCACATAGGGCTTCCAATTGGTGGGGATGGCGCCCACCGTGGGCTTGGCCACCAAAGCCGCCAGGCCTTGCTCGGCGCTGGGGTACTGCTGGTTGTCCAAGCGGTACAGCTTCAAGGCTTGCATCAGGTTGTTCACATCGGTGCGGGCGGCGGTGGCGCGGGCATCATCGGCGCGGTTCAACACATTCGGCACGATCAGCGCAGCCAAGACGCCAATGATGACCAGCACCACCATCAACTCGATCAGCGTGAAGCCGCGCTGAGGCGTCGTGATGCGTGGGTTGGAAGTGGCTTGAGCGGCGTGGGTCATGGTGTTTTTCGCTTGAGAGAGACAGCCTGCATGATAATGCGCCGATGCGTCAATCCATCGCCTCTTCCCACTCTTCAGCGCTGCCCGTTTGGGCTGCGCCCGCTGCAAGTTTTTTGGTGTGGGCGGCTGCCACCGCCTCCTTGGTGGCCTGGGGTTTGGCGTTTTGGCCGGGCGATGGCCGACCCTTGGCCAACAATGTGTCCATGGATACCGCCAGCAACCGAGCAGGTGTCAGCAACGCGAACTTGGCAGCAGCTGGCAAGGGCATAGCTGCAAACACATCCAGCTTGGGTTCCGCTAACAGCAGTGCAGACACATCAACAGCAGATTTAGGCAAGGTTTTGGGAGCCAGCACCGCAGTCCAAGTAGAACCCGCCGCCCCCAGCTTGGTCAGTCGCTTGGCCTTGCTGGGCATTGCCAAACGCGGCAAAGAATTTTCAGCACTCATCGCCGTGGACGGCCAAGCCGCCAAGCCCTTTGCCAAAGGCGCCGAAGTGTTGCCCGGCTTGGTGTTGCAAAACGTGAGCTTGCAACAAGCCAGCTTGGGGGCCAGCATCAGCAGCGCAGCGCAAATCCAGTTGGACATGCCCAAGCGGGCCGAGCCTGCCAGGGGTGTTATTGATAAGCCTTAGTTTGCTATACAGAGTTGTTACACCAACTTGATTTGTAGTTTTTTCCCGCAGGCTTGGGCGTAACGGCGCAGTGTTTTCAAGGAAGGCGAATAGTCCTCTTTGATCAAACTCGATTCAATGCGAGCCAACACGGGTTGGCTCACGCCCATGCGCAAAGCGACATCGGCTTGCGTCAATCCAGCCTCTTTTCTGGCAGCCAATAACGCCTTGAGTTGATCAAACTCTTCCGCAAGATCAGCGTAGGTTTGTTTGAACTCCGGATCCTTCGCGGACTTCTTGGCGGCTGATTTCTGAGGGCTGAAGGGAATCGGCTTGAATGTGCTGTCTTTAGAAGTTTTCATCTTGCACTACTTTCAGTCTAGAAATCGCCATTTTTAAATCCTTGTCTTGTGTGGTCTGGGTCTTCTTGATGAACCCATGCAGAACAACAATTCGTTGACCTTTCAGGCAGCAATACATCGCTCTTGCAATGCCTTCTTGGCCGTGGGCTCGAATTTCAAACAATCCGCGTCCCATGGCTCGTGTGTATGGCAAGCCAAGATCAGGGCCAGAAATTTGCATTTGCTCGGTGATCCTCAAAAAACTGGCGTAGATGCCTTTGGGCCAAGCCTCAATGGTTTGCTGAACTTTTTGATTGAAGAAGAAAAGTTTATATTGCAAATTATAGCCTCTAAGCTATGACTTATCTGTTGAAAAAACCCACCTCGTTGCCGAGGTGGGTTCGCGTTACAAACCTCAAACTGGCAAAAGCCAGCGTCGAGATTAGAAGTTGTGGCGCAGTCCCAAGGCGCTGATGGCTGAGCTGAACTCGTTGCCTGCTGCTGTGCCGCCATCGAGCTTTTGTTTGCCATAAGCCACATAGGCGGTGGTGCGGTTGCTCAGGTCATAGGTGAGCAGCAATTTGTCGCCGGACAAACTGAACTCTGAACCTGCCACTCTCGTATGGTCAGCTTTGGAATGGAGGTATCCCAAATTGACCTTCTCGATGATCGGCACCTTAACCCCAATCACATTCATGTCCAATTTGGCCTTGGTGCCTTTGACTTTTTCTGTCACAACACCGCCAACGACTTTCACGATGCCAAAATCGTAGGAGCCAGCCAAAGCGCTGGATTCGCGAGTGTCGCCACCATTTGTACTAGTGAAAAGCCGGTGGTCTAAACCATTGCGACCAGCAACCGTCAGTTCAGCCAATGTGAAGCCTGCAAAAATCTTAGTTTTATCAATGCCATTGGTGCCTGTAGCACTTGCAGCAAAGCTGGAACTTTTGATCATCTTTTCCGAATGCATGGCGTAAGTCACGAAGAACTTTTGACCATCGGTGAAGATGGCGTGAGCACCTTGGCTTTCGCCTTGTGTACTGTCAGAAAAACCTTTTTGCACCTGAATGAACAAGCCAGGGGTCAGGCTGGGCAGGCTGTAAGTGATGGTGTTGTTGTTGGGTTCAGGTGCCAGGCCGGACAAGCCTGTGCCACTTCGACCCGCACCTGCAAAACCAGGTGTGGCAGACAACTGTGTGGGATCGATGGCCGCCACGGCAGTGAAAAAGGGACGCCATTGGCGACCCAGCTTGACTTTGCCAAACGCTCCTTCCAGGCCAACATGAGACAGGTAATTTTGAGGCGAGCGATTTTCAGTATCTGGGCCCACATATTTCAACGACATCTCATAGGTGGCTTTCAAGCCGTCGCCCAGATCCTCGTTGCCAGAGAAAGACAACCAGTTGTAGTTGGCCAGTGTGGATGACGCTCTGTTGATACTGTCAGTGCCTGTTAAAGCACCAGGGTTGGTTTTGGTTTCAAACTTCTCGTAGGACTGATCCACCGTGCCTTTGATCAGTACCTGGGCAGAGGCAGTGGCACAAAACGCAGACAGTGCCAGCAATGCGATGCTGTTTTTTTTGAATTTAGATTGACTCATGTTTATCTCCAAGAAAAAAACCCACCAAGTTGCCGAGGTGGGTTTGTGATGAACTAACTTGATCTGGTTTGACTCAGACAGGGTTTAGAAGTCGTGGCGAATGCCAATGGAATTGACCGTGACAGAAGCCGCTTTTTTGTCTTTGTCAGTCACTTTGTTTTGAAAGTAAGCCATGGTGCGCTTGCTCAGGTTGTATTTGGCGGTCAACTCATAAACTGATGCCTCGCCTTTTTCAGAATAGCTGGCGATCAATGTGGCGGCACCCAAAGGAGCGCTGATCCCGAAGCCTGTGGCATCTTTGGTGCCAGATTGAGTCAAAGAACTGATGAACACCTTGGCCATGCCAAAGTCATAGGAGGCACCCAAGCCGTTGACAGCTTTCGCTCCCTTGTTGGTGTTGGATGCATAAGAGGCACTGAATGCACCAGTGGCGTAGGTCAGGCTGTAGCCAGATGACTTACCCAATGTGATGTCTTTGTCATTTTCATCTTTGCTAGGCGTAGTTTGGTCATTGGCTTGCAACGACACAGTCACGCCAGAGAAATTGGGTGAGGTGTAGGTCACAGAACCATTTGCTTGCACACCCGAGCCGTTGGCCAGGCTGGAAGAATTGGCCGCGCCGCCAGCTGCGTCGTTGCCCCAAGTGGCCAAGACCAGGGGGGTGAATTGCTTGCCAATTTTCAAAGTGCCAAAGTCGCCACCCAGTCCAACGTAAGAGTTGTAGTTGGTCAAGCCGGTGCCGCCGGTGTTGTGGTCTTGCAAGAATGCATAGTTGAAATCGGCTTTCAGACCATTGCCCAAGTCTTCCACACCGCCCAATCGAAACTCGGAACCACCTTTGGTTCCGCCGCCAAGACCTTTTTTGGCACCGTTCATGGTGTAGGTGGATTCCATCACGCCGGTGAGTGTCACTTGAGCAAAAGTGACGCCAAATGACAACAAAGATGCTACTGCAACGAGGATTTTTTAATTATTATGAATCATTAATGTTAATATTTATTGACTTTCAAAATCTTTGACCACCTTTGGATATAAGACCATGCAGCCTCAAACCGTGAACTATTCAATTAAACATATTCAAGCATCTGCGCCTGTAAAAACCCCAAACCTGGCCGCCGATGTATTCAATTGGATGCCTGGGCCATTTAAAAGCACCAAAGTACATATTCCGACCAAAGAATTTAATTTAAACAAATCTTTATTCAAAGACCATGTAACAGTAAATAACTCGAATATGGACAACACCCTGCCGGGTGAATTTGTGGGCATTCAAGAGGTCATTTCCATCATCTTGGCGCAAGAAAAGCACAAGGTTTCGCGCAACGAGGTGACCGAAGGCACCTACCGCATGACCAAAGTGAGGCTAGAAACCAACATTGCCGAATTTTTTGCGTTCACCGATTTGCGCCGCATCAACACCGCCAGCATCCAGCAGTTCATCGATTTTTTGTCCGACAAGGAGCTGTCCACCCCCACCATCGTCGGCTACATCTCGCAGCTGCGCAAAGTGCTGCGCTATTTGGTGGAGAAAGACATCATCCAGCAGATGCCCTTGTTCCCCAAAATGAAGGTGACGCAAAAGCCGCGCGGCGCCTTCACCGTTACCGAGTACGCCGCCGTGCTGCGCCAGGCCAAGGTGCTGCGCAACCATGTGTTTGTGTGGAACAAGCCCGACACCCGGTTTCACATCAAGCCGATCTACCGCAGCATGCCCTTGGAGATGAACTGGCTGATTCGCTTCATGGTCTACACGTTTTTGCGCCCCGGCGACATTCGGCAGCTGAAAAACAAGCACATTGAAATCATCTCGGGCAAGTTCAACTACCTGCGGCTCACACCGCCCGAAATCAAACGCCACAAGGCGCCCACGGTCAGCTTGCCGCAGGCGGTGAACATTTACAAAACCGTGCTGAAACACCACACCGCGCAAGGCTTTGGCGGCCCCGAGGACTATGTGTTTTTTCCGGAAGAAAAAAACCGTTTGCGCGCCCTCAACACCATCGGCTGGCTGTTCAACTGGATCATGAATTCCCTGGGTTTGAAAGCCGGGCCGCATGGCGCGGACCGCAGCTTCTACAGCCTGCGCCACACCGCCATCACTTTTCGCCTCATCTTCGGCGGCAACATCGACCTGCTGACACTGGCCCGCAACGCTCGTACCTCGGTGGAAATGATCGAGAAGTTTTACGCATCCACCTTGTCCGCCGAAATGAACATTCAGTTGCTGCACAGCAAAAGAAGGTCGTAGCGCACATGGAATGTGTGCAGGGATCACACCCTGAACCGGCCTGAAATTTCTAGACTGGTTGAATCTGGTGCACTTCCTGGTCGGCAGCCTGTTGGCCAAATTGCGAAAGCAATTCAAGGGCACTGTTTATTCAACCCGTGTTGGCTAAAATTTCATGGAAAAGCGCATACCGCATTGCAAATTGCTGAAAATACAAGCGCTGGTTCGTGCTGACAAGGTGAGAACAACGAATTCTTCGCGACTAGGGGCCAGTGGGCTGGGTTTGACGCTTTCAGACATGCTTCAAGTGGTTTTGGCGCTACAAGCCAATGACTTCTACAAAAGCATGACCACACATGCCGACCATAAGCTCTGGCAAGATGTCTATTGTCCAAGGACCCCATTTGGTGAGATTTACCTCAAACTCACCGTTGTTAATGATGTTTTGATTGTGTCTTTCAAGGAGCGATGACCATGAAATGCCCAGTTTGTGGTGAAGCAGAATTGTTAAAAGAAACCCGTGATCTGCCCTATACCTGTAAAGATCAGACCACTGTCATCCTGGGTGTCAGTGGTGAGTTTTGTCCGGCTTGCAATGAGTCCGTCTTGGATTTGGCCGAATCCAACCGGGTCATGCAAGAAATGCAAAGCTTTTCAAGGCTTGTGAACGCGCCTCAAAAAGCAGCCAACGCTTGACCTTGACAGCAAAAGAAGGTCGTAGCGCATACGGCCCTGCCAGTTACTGCCGCAAAAACAACTTGTAAACCGGGTTGTCAGTTTCATCCACGTGGGGGTAGCCCACAGTTTGCAAAAACTTCTCGAAGCTGGCGTTGTCTTTCTCGGGCACTTGCAGGCCCACCAATATCCGGCCGTAGTCGGCGCCTTGGTTGCGGTAGTGGAACAAGCTGATGTTCCAACCGGGGCGCATGGCCGACAAAAACTTCATCAAGGCGCCGGGCCGCTCGGGGAACACGAAGCGCAGCAAGCGTTCGTTGTGTGCCAAGGCGGAATGTCCGCCCACCATGTGCCGAATGTGTTCTTGCGCCAAATCGTCGTGCGTCAAGTCCAGCGCTTCAAAACCATGTTTTTTCAAGTGCAAGGCGATCTTGCTGCTTTGCCCCGGGCCGCTGGTGGTCATGCCGACAAACACATGGGCTTTGGCTGAATCACTGATGCGGTAATTGAACTCGGTGATCGAGCGCGGTGACTTGCTGCCACCAAAGGAGGGCAAGTCGCCCAACAAACCGCAAAACCGTTTGAAGCTGCCGCGCTCTTCGGGGATGGTGACGGCAAACAAAGCCTCGCGTTCTTCGCCCACTTCGGCGCGTTCGGCCACAAAACGCAGCCGGTCGAAATTCATGTTCGCGCCACACAAAATGGCCGCATAAGTTTCGCCATGGGTTTTGTGTTGCGCAACATACTTTTTCAGGGCGGCCACGGCCATGGCCCCCGAGGGCTCGACGATGCTGCGGGTATCCACAAACACGTCTTTGATGGCCGCGCACACGGCGTCGGTATCGACGCTGATGTACTCGTCCACCAGGTGCTTGGCCACGCGGAAGGTTTCCTCGCCCACCAGCTTCACCGCCGTGCCATCCGCAAACAAACCCACATCGGTCAAGGCCACGCGTTTGCCCGCTGTCACCGACTGCAGCATGGCGTCGGAGTCGTCCATTTGCACGCCAATCACTTTGATGTCGGGGCGCACCGCCTTGATGTAATTGGCCACGCCGCTGATGAGGCCGCCGCCGCCAATCGCCACGAACACGGCGTGCAGAGGGCCTTGGTGCTGCCTGAGCATTTCCATGGCGATGGTGCCTTGGCCCGCAATCACCTCGGGGTCGTCAAACGGGTGGATGAAGCTCAGGCCTTGCTTGTTGCCCAGCTTCACCGCGTGGGCATAGGCATCGGAATAGCTGTCGCCGTGCAACACCACCTCGCCACCCAGCGCCTTCACCGCGTCGATTTTCAAAGCGGGTGTGGTGACCGGCATGACGATGATGGCGCGGGTGCCCAGCTTGCGAGCGCCCAGCGCCACGCCTTGTGCATGGTTGCCAGCAGACGCACAAATGACACCTTTGTGCAGTTGCACGGCGCTCAGTTGCGCCATCTTGTTGTAGGCCCCACGCAGCTTGAAGCTGAACACCGGTTGCTGGTCTTCGCGCTTCAACAGCACCTGGTTTTTCAGGCGCTTGCTGAGGATGGGCGCGACATCCAAATCGGTTTCCTTGGCCACGTCATAGACCTTGGCGGTGAGGATTTTCTTCAGGTAGTCGGCGGGTTTCAGGTGCACTTTGCGGGCAGGGCGGGCGGAAGAGGCGGTCATGGCGGGCTTGGGGGCTGACTGGGAATGGGGGCAGCGTTCTGGCGGAAAGCTGAGACAAGCGCCATTGTCCCGCATGTGATGAGGCGAAAAAAAAGCCCCGCAACTTGAATTGCGGGGCTGTGAATCCACCTTTTCAGAGGGTGGAGGAGACAAAAGCTGCTTTGGATCAAAGCACGGGAAAATGATAGCTTGAAAATTGGTGCAGTGCAATATTCGTTGCGCTGACAATCTCACCCAGACAACAGCCTAGGAGAAAAACATGGAATGCACCGTCAGTTGGACCGGCGCGAGCGGCACCCGCTCGGCCATGGGCTTTGTGGCCGAAACCGGCAGCGGCCACATCGTCAATATGGATGGTGCGCCCGACCCCGACAAGCCCGAGCAAAGCGGGCAAAACTTGGCAGCCCGCCCCATGGAGTTGCTGCTGGCGGGCGCGGGCGGTTGCACCGCTTATGACGTGGTGCTGATATTGAAACGCGGTCGGCACCAAATTTCAGGCTGCACCGTGAAGCTGAGCAGCGAACGCGCCACCACCGACCCCAAGGTGTTCACCCGCATCAACATGCATTTCACGGTGCGCGGCAAGGACGTCCCGCTTGCCGTGGTTGAACGCGCCATCGCCATGAGCCATGACAAATACTGCTCGGCCAGCATCATGCTGGGCAAAACGGCGGAAATCACCACCAGCTTTGAGGTGATCGAGGCTTGAAGGTTTTCTGTGTCAAAGCCTGATGGAAAGGCTTTGCACACCAAGACGGACTTAAATGCGATGCGCGATGGTGGTCATCACCTTGGCGGCCATTCGCATGGCGTCGGGGATGGGGCTGGGCAGCGCGGTGGCCCCGGCTTTTTGTGCCTCGGCGGCGTGTTGCGCTTCATCCGCCTTCATTTGCGCCACCACAGCGCGTGACGCCAAGTCGGCCTGCGGCAGGCTTTCCAAGTGCGACTGCAAATGCGCCTCCACCTGGCGTTCGGTTTCCACCACAAACCCCAAGCTGACCGCGTCGCCGCCCAACTTGCCGGCGATGAAACCCAAACCAAAAGCACCCGCATACCAAAGCGGGTTCAACAGGCTGGGCCGAGCGCCCAAGTCGTTCAAGCGGGCTTCCGTCCAGGCCAGGTGATCGGTTTCTTCGGCGCTGGCCGCTAAAAAATGCGCCTTGAGCTGCGGGTTCTTGGTGGCCAAGGCCTGCGAGGCATACAGCGCTTGGGCACACACCTCGCCCACATGGTTCACCCGCATCAGCGCACCGGCTTGTTTGCGCTCGGCGTCCGTCATTTGCAAAGTGGCCACACCCGCTGCCGGGTTGGGCCGCGAGGCGTGGTGTGGCGCAAACACAGTGCGCAAGGCTTGGTCGAGGGTGTTGATGAAGGGGTTCATGGTTGTCACAGAACTGTCATGTGTTGTTTTGCAGCCATGTCACGGAATTGAAACATGCGCTTTGGATGATGGCGGGGTAGCAATAAGGCTATCTCATTTCTATCAACCAGGAGTTACGTTCATGAAGAAAACCTCAGCATTCTCAGCCAGCAGCGTCGCATTGGCCGTTGCTGCATTGTGCGCCAGCATGCCCGCATTCGCGCAAGTACAAGCCAAAGTCACTGGCCGTGTACAGTTTGATGTTCGCGACAAGTCAAACGGATTTACTGATTCCGCTGACAGAGACACAGCTTCTGCTGCTGACAATTTCGAGATCCGCCGTGCACGCATTGGCGTTTCTGGCACGATTAACAAAGACATTTCCTACGAAGTAGTTGGTAATGCCGTTGGCAGCAGCACCAATTTCGTTGACACTGCTTTTGCGAATTACGGCTTCAATAAAGCCGCTCAATTTCGTGCTGGCCGCTTCAAACAGCCCTTCAGCTTGGAAGAATTGACCAGCTCCAACAACATCGACTTCATGGAGCGCTCATACGGCAACCAAATGGTTCCTGGAAAGCGCTTGGGCTTGATGTTGCACGGCGAAGCCACAAAAGGTTTGAACTACGGCGTGTCACTTTTTCAAGACAACTTTACCGAGTCGAGCAACTCTAGCAATGCCGGCAGCAACTATGCCGCGCGGGTGGCATTCAACGGTGCTGAATTCGGAAAGATTGATAAAACTGTTTTGCACTTTGGATATGGCATCACATCTGGTACAGCGCAAACTGTGCCCACCACCTCTGGGAACACGCAAAATGCAGCTGAGGCCACTACTCGTGCCACCATCGTTGCATTGCGCTCCGAAAACCGCGGGTTGTCTAACGTCTACCGCGCTCAAATCGGTGGCGATAGGATCGGCCAAGCACAATATGGTGCATCAGCCAACAACGTCATCAACATCGACAAAGACCTGACCGGTCTTGAACTGGCATTGGCCAGAGGTCCATTTAAATTTCAAATGGAAGACTTTGACACAAAGTACACGGCCTCTGGAATTTCCAAAGCTTATTCTGTTGTTTCACCTGCGACTTCACTTGCAGCCGACAATACTGTTGGATACGATGTTCGCGTGAAAGCTCAGTACGTTGAATTGATGTACAACATCACTGGTGAAGAGTGGTCCAAGGCATACAAAGGCGGCGCATTCTCAGGCATTTCACCCGAATCTGTGTTCATGAAAGATTACGGTGGCGTGGTTGGTAACGGCATTGGTGCGTGGCAGGTTGGTGTACGTCAATCCACCTACAAAGCGACAGCATCCAATAGCGATGCTGGAAATGGCGGAAGCAACCGCACTCAAAATTCAGACAAGGCAACGACCACCACCTACGCCTTGAATTGGATTTTGAACAAAAATGCGCGTGTCATGCTCAACTACGCCGAGACAAAATTCGGATCCAAGGTTGAGGCGCTTGATGGCGGCACAGGTAAAGTCATGGATAAAGAACAAATAATCTCCCTGCGTACCCAAATCAACTTCTAATCAGTTGACGAGTTAGCAACCCCTCCAAGGGTGACACTTGAAACCCGCTGTGGCAACACAGCGGGTTTTTTTCTGTTCATTCTTGCCAAGGTCGGTTTTGCCAATTCGGTGTCAGCGCGAAAACAGGCCCCTGTTCGTGGCTAAAAAAGTGCAAAGCGCTAAAGAATTGATAATTCATGTCGAATACCGATTTACAGCGCTGTCTGCTGTTTTCAACTGGAGATGTACATGAATAAAAACGTATTTATTTTGACTGCCCTGGCCGCTGCCAGCGCCCATGCTGATGTGGAAGTCGCCGCTGGATTCAAACTCTATGGCGTGCTTGATCAGGCTTACACCACGCAATCAGTGTCCAGCGCCAAATCCACCCCCAAGATCTACAAAAACACAGGTTTTTTTGCTGCGGCATCCACCAGTAAATTTGGCGTCAAGGGTGAGCGGGATTTGGGCAATGCGGTCAAAGCCGTGATTCAGTTCGAACAAGAACTGGCACCTGATGAAGCCACACTCATGCCAGCCAAAAACCGCACGGCCTTTGTTGGGCTGGAAAACAAAACCATGGGTGGCGTGCGATTGGGTACCCAAGAAACGCCTGCTTATGTGTTGTTTGGCTCAGATGCCAATGGTCGTGTCGAGTACAAACCGCAGTTGTGGCGTTTCTTGGCGGCTGATCCCAAGCAAGACCGCGCCAACAACGCCGTCAAACTCATTTCACCCAAATTTGGACCAGTGAATGTGGAATTCATGCGGGGCTTTAGCGAAGTGGCTCAAGGCGGCTCTGGCACGGCTAATGAATTCACATCCTGGGGCGTGAACTTTCAAGAAGGCCAGTTGAGCGCCAAACTGGTTTGGGATTCGCTCAGCAATTCAGCCTTGAACTACTACTTGCCGGGTGAACCCAACGCCGGTTCGCTGAATTACAGCAGTCTGTCTGACGCTAAGAAAACAACCATGATCGCCAGCAGTACCACCAAGCCGCTGCAACGCGCTTTCGCTTCCATCAGCTACGACATGGGCGTGGCCAAAGTCAATTACATCTTCGGTGGTGCTTACACCGAAGGAAAAGGCCAGGTCATCACCAACACCGTTGGCATCCGTGTGCCGATGGACCAATGGACCGTGGCCTTGAGCGCAGGCATGGGCAACTACACCAATGCCGATGGCAACAACGGTACCGCCACGATTGCCGGCAAGCTGAGCGACACCACCTTGGGTGCTTACTACAGCTTCGACAAGTCGACCACCGCGTACTTGTTGACCAGTTTGGGCAGAAACACGCCTTCAGTGACCAGCACCTATTTCACGGCTGACACCACCGGCGAATCCAAAACCACCGCCGTGGGCTTGCGCTACAACTATTAAAGAGCGTTGCAGTCACACCAAGAGGGCTGTGCGCTTTTTCAATTGCAAAGCGTTTTGCAGTCACACCAACCCCGCTGCTCGAAAGACAGCGGGGTTTTTTCATGCCTGAACCCCTGCGGCAAGCGTTGGCCGGTTCAAAGCCACGAAACAAAGCTATCGAAACTATCAAAAACAACTTTAAGTACTCAATTAATGTGTTTGTGAGTATCAAAGAAAACAGCTATCGCAATATTTAAAACATCGGCTGTTGTCGCATGACAACGTGATGACCCTTTATTCATTGAAAAGCATGGCGACACCCCATGTGCTCTGGTCAAATAGTCTCAGCTTCCTAATTGGAGGTTGGCCCTGGGTTCCATATCCGGAGCCCTTTGTTAAACCCTTGGAGAATTTTGAAATGAAAAAAACCCTCGTTGCAGTTGCAGCCCTCGTCGCCACTGGCGCATTCGCTGAAGTCACTATCTCTGGCGTGATGGAATCCACATACACTTTGAACGGTACCAGCAAAGGCATGGGCACAGGTATGAACGGTGGTTCTGAAGTACGCTTTGGTGGTTCAGAAGACCTGGGCAATGGCTTGAAAGCTAACTTCAATCAAGCTATCCTCAACAATCACAACTCTGGCTCGGCAATCGGCCAAGGTTACCAAGCTCATGTTGGCCTGTCTGGTGAATTTGGTTCAGTGCAAATTGGCAAAATGTTCTCGCCATTGTCCTTGGCAACCTGGGGCAACGATGCCATGGGCGGTGCTGCTATCTCTACCAACCTTGCAAACGGTGGCGGGGAAGACACGTTGTTCCCAACCAACGCAATCACCTACACCAGCCCAACTATCGCTGGTATCACTGTGGCATTACAAGGCAACAACGAAGCCACGAAACACAGTGGTTACAGTTTGACCTATGCTACTGGTGCATTCAGCGCTTCATACTCTTCCCACACAGTTGGTACTCGTGAAGCCATCAACGGTTTGGGTGCAAACTACGATTTCGGCATGGCTAAATTGTTTGTCAGCAGCTTGACCCAATCTGGTGATACAGACGCAACTAGCTTTGGTATCAGTGTGCCTATCGGCGCCACCACTCTGATTGCAAGCAGTTCCTCAAAAGGTGGAGCTTCTAATTACGAGTTGGTTGCCAAATATAACCTGAGCAAGCGCACTCTGGTTTTCCTCCAAAACAAAAATAAAGATGCAGGCGCAAATGCTGCTGCAGTATCTACCAACGCTGTTGGTATCAGCCACTCTTTCTAATCTGACGCTGACGTCAGTCAGTTGAGGATTTAAAAGGTCTAAAAAACCCACCACGGCAACTTGGTGGGTTTTTTTTAATCAAACGGAGACACGACATGGTTCAAAATAAATTCATAAAATGCAGCATCGGTTTGTTATGTTTATCGGGCGTGTTTTCCAGCGCCATGGCTGATATCAAAATTAGCGGCACGGTTGATCAGTCAGCAGAACGCTTTGTGACTAAAACCAATCCAGGTGCTTTGACCGGGACCGACAACGTGGTGCGAAGAGCATCAACTTTGGCCAATTACAACTATTTATCTTTTTCAGGATCTCAAGTCATAAATGGTGATTTCAAGGCAACTTACGAACTATCTTATAAATACATGGGACCTGATACAGAAAGCCGCGCCCCTGTCAACTACTTGTCCCATGTGGGCTTGGAAGGCGGATTTGGCAAACTCAAGCTTGGCCGCCAATGGCGCCCCTTGTTCACTGCTGTGGCGGCCATTGACCCCACTCAACTCGCTGCCACACCCGGATTTGCTGGCGCAGGCAAGTCAGGCACAGGCTTGTCTGGCTTGGCCCCCGGGCCCAACAGCAACACCATCACCTACAACCTGCCCAGCTTGATGCCCGGCTTGTTTGTGCAAGTGCAAAAGGGTTTTGCTGACGCCACCCAAGGTGAGAACGCTGGTGGCTTTGTGATCTTGACCGATGGCCAGAAATTCTTTGCCACCTATGCCAAACATACTGAAAAAATGTTGGCTCGATCCATTTTTGCTGCCAGCGCTACCGGCACCAATGGCATAGATTCAACCCCAGTAGCCCTTGGACTGACTTTGGCGCAGTTGACTGTTATTGGACAAAATGGTTTGAATCACCGCCTTTACACCAGTACTGCGGGAGGAGAAACACGCGAATCTGATGGTGTGGCTGGTTATTACAACTTTGGCACCTTCAAGCTGGTTGGTGGCTTTGTGACGGAAAAGGTCAAGGGCTCCCAAGCCAAGCTGGAAATGGATGTGATCGGTGTGAAGGTGCCTTTTGGCTCTAGTGTCAACTTTGGATATTTGTATTCGAAAGCAAGCCACACCCGTTCAGCAGGCACGAAATTCAATATATCTGGCGACAAGTTTTTATTGACCTATGACTTCAGCAAGCGCACCACGGCCTATTACGCCTTGGGTAAACAGCAGCTTGAAGGCGGAACGGCTGCTGGCAATGAGTTCAGCTCGCAAATCAATGCGATTGGTATTCAGCACAAGTTTTAATCTGACACTGGCCTAGCCAGTTCAAGATTGAAAAGGTAAAAACCCACCCTGACAACGGGGTGGGTTTTTTCATGGTCGATTTAGCGCTTATATTCACCCACCATGAAATCAACTTATCTTGTGGCCGCAGCCCTTTTATGCACTGCCAGTTCGGCCCGGGCCGTGGACAACAATGCACTTAAAAACACGGTCATATTGACCGGTTTGATCACCAACAGTTTTGCCATCAGCCAGCGCCATCACTTCAAACCTTGCGAAACCGACTGGCGTGTGGGCTTCCAAGAAGGTTCAGAGCGCGACATGCACGCCCAAACGCTGCGGCTGAGCCCGCTGGCCTGTGAACTCGCAGCCCCAGACGTATTGCCCGCAGGCATCAGCTTTACAGTCATTCCCACAGGCTTGGTGTCCATGTGGCGTGCCAACAGCGGGCCACACGCCCGCAACAATGAAGAAATTGCTTTGGTACCGGTGGGCCAATTTGCTTGGCACCTTGGCTCGGTGGTGTTGGATGCCAGTTTTGGTTTTGGCCCTTCATTGATTTCAAAAACCGAATTTGGTATCAAAAGCAAATCCACGCATTTGCAATTCTCAGATGAGATGGGCCTTGGTATTTCCGACCCCAAGCAACGCTTTCGGCTGGATTTCACCTACCGCCATGTCAGCAATGCGGATATCAAATTGCCTAATAACGGTATGAATTTCATTGGGTTTGGATTGACTTACCGCTTGAATTGAGAAGTTTTACGCCTCTACCCTGTCAGCCGAAATGAACATCAGCCTGCTGCACAGTAAACGACAATGAGGGCAAGAACCACAGCCCACAGACATGCAAACCCTGACCCTGACCCAACCCGACGACTGGCACGTGCACCTGCGTGACGGCAACGCCTTGAACACCGTGGTGCCACACACCGCTGCCCAGTTTGCCCGCGCCATCGTCATGCCCAACCTGAAGCCGCCGGTCACCACCACCGCCATGGCGCTGGCCTACAAGCAACGCATCTTGGCGGCGCTGCCCGAGGGCGTGTCTTTCGAGCCCTTGATGACGCTTTACCTGACCGACGACATGCCTGCCGATGAAATCCACCGCGCCCATGAAGCAGGCGTGGCAGCGGTCAAGCTCTACCCCGCTGGGGCCACCACCAACAGCAGTGCGGGTGTCACCGACATTCGCCACACCCACGCCACTTTGGACGCCATGCAGCGTGTGGGCATGCCGCTCTTGGTGCACGGCGAAGTGACCGACAACGAGGTGGATTTGTTCGACCGCGAAGCCGTGTTCATCGACCGCCATTTGCAGCCGCTGCGCCGTGATTTCCCCGAGCTGAAAATCGTCTTCGAGCACATCACCACCAAAGAAGCCGCACAGTATGTGGCGCAAGCAGGCGCCTTCACAGCGGCCACCATCACCGCACACCACCTGCTCTACAACCGCAACGCCATCTTCTTGGGCGGCGTGCGGCCGCACTATTACTGCTTGCCGGTGTTAAAGCGTGAAGTGCATCGCCAAGCCTTGGTGCAAGCGGCCACATCGGGCAGCGATCGGTTTTTCTTGGGCACCGACAGCGCACCGCACCCCGCACACCTGAAAGAACACGCCAGCGGTTGTGCCGGTTGTTACACCGCCTTGTCTGCTTTGGAGTTGTATGCCGAGGCATTTGACAGCGTGGGGGCACTCGGACAGCTGGAAGGCTTTGCCAGTTTCCACGGCCCCGACTTTTACGGCCTAACGCGCAACAGCGGCAGCGTCACTTTGAAGCGCCAAGCCTGGACCGTGCCCGAGAGCCTGGCCTTTGGCGAAGCCAGCTTGAAGCCCCTGCGCGGCGGCGAAGAACTGCAGTGGCAACTGGTGTAAGCCACGGCTGTGTTGCAAATTGATTGGGCAACCCCGTGGTTTGCGCCTTGGGCCAAGCAGGGTGCGAAGGTGCTGCAAGCTTGGCAGCAGTGGGGTGATTTGCCAAGCGCTTTGAATGCCAAGCAAGCCGTTGTTGAGTTTGTGCCGCAAGCCACACTGCCTGTTGGCACCGCTTACGAGGCGTTCATTTTTGACAACGTCCAAGTGCCCACCCGAGAGAATGCGCACGATTTTTTCAACGGTTTGTGCTGGCTGCGCTTCCCCCACACCAAACGCCGCTTGAACCAATTGCAAGCGCAAGCGATTGCGCGTGATGGTGTGCAAGCCCAGCGCGGCCCCTTGCGCGATGCCCTCACCTTGTTCGATGAAAACGCCGCCTTGCTGTTGGCCACACCCGCCATTTGGCAAGCCTTGCAAGCCAAAGATTGGCAGGCTTTGTTTGTGACCCACCGCGCCGATTGGGCGCAAGCGCAATTGGCGTTGTTTGGCCATGCGTCCTTGGAAAAACTGATGCAAGCCTACAAAGGCATCACGGTGCATGTGTTGAATGCACCCCTGCCCACACCCATGGGTGACGTTGAGATTGACAGTTGGTTGTGTCAGTTGCTGCATGAAGACTGGTTGCAAACCAAGCCTTTCATGCCCTTGCCTGTGTTGGGGGTGCCGGGATGGTGGTCAACCAACGAAAACCCTGATTTCTACACGGACAAAACCGTCTTCAGGACTTGAATTCCAAGCGTTCGCCCTTACCATTCGAGCCATCTGACCCACAGGTGGGTCGGTTTCAAAGGAACACATGAAACGTATTTTTCTGTTGATCGTTACCAACCTGGCTGTGATGCTGGTGCTGGGCGTGGTGGCCTCTTTGTTGGGCGTCAACCGCTTTTTGACGGCCAATGGCTTGAACTTGGGCGCACTGCTGGGCTTTGCCATGATCATGGGCTTTGGCGGCGCGTTCATCTCGTTGTTGATCAGCAAACCGATGGCCAAATGGACCACCGGTGCCCAAGTCATCACGCAACCGCAAATCGCAGACGAAGCCTGGATTGTCGATACGGTGCGCCGACTTTCTGAACGTGCAGGATTGCAAATGCCCGAGGTGGCCATCTACCAAGGCGAGCCGAATGCCTTTGCCACCGGTGCTTTCAAAAATTCCGCCTTGGTGGCGGTGTCCACCGGCTTGCTGCAAGGCATGACCCGCGAAGAAGTCGAAGCCGTGTTGGCCCACGAGGTGGCGCACATTGCCAATGGCGACATGGTCACGCTCACCTTGGTGCAAGGCGTGCTCAACACCTTCGTGGTGTTCTTAAGCCGTGTCATTGGCTACGCCGTGGACAGCTTCTTGCGCAAAGGCGACAGCGAAAACACCGGCCCCGGCATCGCTTACTACGTCACCAGCATCGTGCTCGACATCGTCTTGGGTATTGCCGCCAGCATCGTGGTGGCCTGGTTCAGCCGCCAGCGCGAATTCCGCGCCGATGCCGGTGCATCAGAACTGATGGGCCGCAAGCAACCCATGATCAACGCGCTCACCCGTTTGCAGCACATGCAGTCCGAAGGTTTGCCACCCAGCTTGCAAGCCATGGGCATCAATGGCGGCTTGGGCAAGATGTTCTCATCACACCCGCCGCTGGAAGAGCGGATTGCCGCTTTGCAATCGGCTTGAATTCCTGAGTCTTGTTCAACACCACTCTTGTCTCATTGGCCCCATAAAGACGAGAGTGGTGCAGCCCACAGATGCGGGCCCAAGGGCAGCGTTTCTGCGCCGTTGTAAAGCACAACGCCCATTTTGAATTGATCACTAGCCAAGCTGGCCAATTTTTTCAAGCCTTTCAAGTCACTTTCGCTGACTGTGGCTGAGGCCTTGACTTCAATACAGATCAATTCACCCGCCGTGTTTTCAATCACAAAGTCCACTTCAACTTGATCGGTGTCCCGATAGGACATCAATCGGTAGTCTGAGTTGGCAGTTTGAACATGTTTGAGCAACTCACCAAAGACATAGGTTTCCAACACATGGCCAAATCGCGATTTGTCCTTTTGAACCTCTGCCATTTGCATGTCGAGAACGGTTGCCAGTAAACCCGCATCCAAGAATTGCAACTTGGGCGTTTTGACAATCCGATTGAGATGGTTGCGTGACCACATGTCCAGTCGTTTCAGCAAGTACATCTGTTCAAAAACACCGATGTACTTGGCCACTGTTTTCCCATCCAAACCCACTTCACCGCCCAGCTTGGTGTAGTTGCACATTTGCCCTGCAGTTTGAGCCAATGCGCGTAAAAACTGAGGCAACTGCGCTAACTTGTCAATGCTTGCAATGTCACGCACATCGCGTTTGATCAAGGCGTCAAGGTACTGTGTGCCCCAAGCTTTTCTTCGTCTCGCCGTTGTGCGGGTCAGTGCTTCAGGAAAACCACCGCGCAGAACTTGCTCGATCAACTGATCGTCCAAGATGGGGTGTACGCAGTTGAGGATACGTCCGGCAAATGCATGATCTATCCAATTGGCATCGCTACCCACCATTTCGCTTTGCGACAACGGCAACAAGGTCAATATTTCCATGCGGCCTGCAAGCGAGTCGGCCACCGTGGGTAAGGCCATGAGATCAGCGGAACCGGTCAACAAAAAGCGGCCTGGTCGCCTGTCTTCATCAACACTTTTTTTGATGGCCAACAGCAAGGCTGGCGCACGTTGAACTTCGTCAATGACGGCCCGATCCAAACTGCGGATCAATCCCGTGGGATCTGCTTTGGCTGACAGCAAGGTCAACTCGTCATCCAGGGTCAAATAACGCATTTCTGCGGCGGCCATTTGGCGTGCCAGCGTTGTTTTGCCAGATTGACGCGGCCCCACCAGCAAGGTCACAGGCGTGTCCAACATGGACTCTGAGACCCGTTTTCTGAGCTGCCGTGGATAGATAGGGAAAGCCGTCATGCGCAGCATCATACCGTGAAATGCGGAAATTTATCCCGATAATTTCGGATTTAAATGGCGAGAATCAGGGAAATTTAAATCGTATTCGCTTGTAATGTATGGGCGATCGCGTTTTTTTTCACCTGCGGTTTCGGGCAAGCGCCCTTGGGCAGTTCAAACCAACTTCTCACATCCTCTTCCAACCCCACGCCGTGCATGAAGTTGTAAATGGCTTTTTTCAAGCCGCGCCCCAGCAGGTCGTGGTCGGTGCCGGTCGGGTCGATGAAGCCGACATCGTTTTGCGCAAATCCGCCCTTAGCCAAAGGCAGCAGTTGCACGCCATAAGCCGCCGGGTCTTGACCCACAGGTGAATGCACGGTGCAGGCAAAGCGGTGAAAAAAGCCACTTTGGATGCAACCGTTTTCAAACAACTGCCGCACATATTCCAGCGCATCCACCGTGTCTTGCAAAGTTTGCGTGGGAAAACCATACATCAGGTAGGCATGTACCAACACACCCGCTTCTGAAAAACCTTTGGTGACCCGCGCCACCTGCGCCACCGACACGCCTTTTTGCATCAGGTTCAACAAGCGGTCTGAAGCGACTTCCAAACCGCCCGACACGGCAATGCAACCACTCTCGGCCAACAACTCGGACAGCTCGGGTGTGAAGGTTTTTTCGAACCGAATGTTGCCCCACCAAGTCACTTGCAGTTGACGGCGCACAATTTCTTCGGCCATGGCTTTCAAGGACTTGGGCGGCGCGGCCTCGTCCACCAAATGAAAACCGGTTTGCCCGGTTTCTTCCACGATGCGTTGCATGCGGTCCACAAAGGTGCTGGCACTGGCCGCGTCATAGCGCGAGATGTAATCGAGGGACACGTCGCAAAAACTGCATTTCTTCCAGTAGCAACCATGGGCCACGGTGAGTTTGTTCCAGCGACCATCGCTCCACAAACGGTGCATCGGGTTGAGCATGTCGAGCAACGACAAATACTTGTGGAGTGGCAAGCCATCCCAAGTGGGTGTGCCCACATCCTCGAAGGCCACATCAGGCTCGGACCAGTTGATGTAGTTCACCGCACCATCTACCCGCACAAAACTGCGCACCAAGCGCTGTTGCGAGCGTTGTCCTTGCAGGTGCTCAATGAGCGCCAACAAGGGGCGTTCACCTGCATCCAAAGACACCACATCGACAAAATCAAACAAGCGGGGTTCGCTGAGTTGCCGCAACTCGGTGTTGGCATAGCCGCCGCCCAGCGCGATGCAAATCTGCGGTGCCTGGGCTTTGATAGTTTGGGCGATGCGCAGCGCGGCGTACATGGCGCCGGGAAAAGGTACCGACAACACCACCAAAGCGGGTTGGTGTGTTTCAAGGGCTTGCAGGGTGCGCTGTTTCAGCAAGTCGTCCAGCAACGTGGGTGCTGATGCCAATGCTTGTGCCAACGGGTCGAAGCTGGCTTGGCTGCTGGCCAAGGATTCACCGTAGCGCACAAACTCAAAGCGTTCGTCCACGGCATCCCGCACCACATCCGCGATGTCGTTCAAGTAGAGCGTGGCCAAATGCCGTGCGCGGTCTTGTTGCCCCAATGCGCCAAAGGCCCAGCCCAAAGGGTCACCGCCGTCGTCTTCGAACACATCGAGCGCAGCAAAGCGTGGGCCTTCAGGCAAGAAGCCGCGACCACTGATGCGGTGGCACAACGTGGCGTCTTGTCCTTGCAGAAAAGCAATCGTGGGCGCGATGCTGTGTTCGTAACGGCTGAAGTGGTCGAGGAAAAAATTGACGCCAGCACTGCGGTCTTCCAGCGGCAGTTGCAAGGCTTTGTCGCGCACTTGGCGCAACGCATCAGGCGTTAACAAGTCCAACACCAAGGACAGTGCCAAATCTGCTTGCACCGCGTCCACACCTTGGCTGCGCAAAAAACCGGTGAGGTAAGCGGTGGAAGGGTAGGGCGTGTTGAGTTGCGTCATCGGCGGGATGAGGCTGAGCACTTTCATACAGCGGCTCCTTGTGCACAGGCAGGCGCTTGCAACAGTTGCACGGCCACAGCTTCACCCAATTTGATGCCGTCCACCGCCGCCGACAAAATCCCACCGGCATAACCTGCACCTTCACCACCAGGGTACAGCCCGCGCATGTTCGGGCTTTGCAAGTCTTTGTCGCGATCAATCCGCAGCGGTGACGAGGTGCGCGTTTCTGCACCTGTGAGCACCGCATCTGGCAAATCAAAGCCTTTGATCTTTTGACCAAACACGGGCAGCGCTTCACGCATGGCGAACACCGCATAGCTTGGCAATACTTGGTTCAGGTGCGTCATGTGCACGCCGGGCTTGTAGGACGGCTCAACGCTGCCAAGTTGCGTGGACGCGCGGTCTGCCAACAAGTCGCCCACCAACTGCGCGGGGCCGTGGTAGTTGCTGCCACCGGCCACATAGGCCAGGCTTTCAATCTGCCGTTGCAACACCATTCCTGCCAGCGGGTGAAATCCATCCGTGGTGTCTTGGGTGTCCAGGCGCACTGCATTGCCCAACTCTTGGCCCAGTGCGTCTTCAAAGGCTTTTGCATCCGTGGGGTAGTCCGAGGGGTCGATGCCGACCACGATGCCTGCATTCGCATTGCGTTCGTTGCGCGAATACTGGCTCATGCCATTGGTCACCACGCGGCCTGCTTCGCTGGTGGCTGCCACCACGGTGCCGCCCGGGCACATGCAAAAGCTGTACACCGCGCGGCCGTTGGCAGCGTGGTGCACCAACTTGTAATCAGCCGCACCCAACATCGGGTGGCCTGCATGCATCCCCCACCGTGCGCGGTCAATCAGGCTTTGAGGATGCTCGATGCGCACGCCGATGGAAAACGGCTTGGCTTGCATCGCCACCTGATGACGGTGCAGCATGGTGAAGGTGTCGCGGGCGCTGTGGCCCAGCGCCATCACCACCTGTTGGGCGGGCAAGACATAACGCTCCCCCGTGTCTTGTTTCAAGATGTGCAAGGCTTGCAACTGCCGATGCGCGTCGTAAGCGATGTCGACCACGCGTTGTTCAAACCGCACTTCGCCGCCTAAGCGAATGATGTCTTCGCGCAAACCTTCCACCACCTTCACCAACTTGAAGGTGCCGATGTGGGGATGCGCCGCCCACAAAATGTCTTCGGGTGCGCCAAAGCGCACAAACTCTTGCATCACTTTGCGTCCCAAATGGCGCGGGTCTTTGATTTGGCTGTAGAGCTTGCCATCGGAAAAAGTGCCTGCACCGCCTTCGCCAAACTGCACATTGCTCTCGGGTTTCAAAACGGATTGGCGCCACAAACCCCAGGTGTCTTTGGTGCGTTGGCGCACCGCCGGGCCGCGCTCGATGACGATCGGCTTCAAACCCATTTGCGCCAACACGAGTGCCGCAAACATGCCGCAAGGGCCAAAGCCCACCACCACGGGGCGCGGTGTGTCTTGGCCCCAATCTGAAGGCGCTTGCACGGGCGGCTGCCATTGCATGTCGGGTGTGGCTTGGATGTGCGGGTTGCCAGCGTGTTGCTTCAGCAGGGCGGCTTCTTGCTGCGGGTTGTGCAAGTTCACATCGACGATGTAGACCACCAGCAGTTTTTTGCGTGCATCAAAGCTGCGTTTGAACACCTGCCAGTGCGCGATGTCTTGCAAGGTCACACCCAATGTTTGCGCAATCAGCGGTGCAAGCGCCAGTGTGAACAAGGGCGGCGTGGCGGATGCGTCGGGGGGATCGAAGGCTGCGTCTAAAGGCAGCTTGAGTTCAGAGAGGCGGATCATGACAAGCGGTCCGTGGCGATCGGACAAGGGCTGGTAGATGGCCGTGATTATCAACCGATAATGAAAGCGTGAAGCACGCCAGGCCGTCGCTGGTGCAAGGACAGAAATGTCGCACTGGAGGAACGTCCGGACTGCACAGGACAGCGTAGGAGGTAACACCTCTCCACCGCGAGGTGAGGATCAGAGCAACAGAGACGAGTCAACACCAACACTTCGGTGTTGGTGTTGGGTGAAACGGGCAATCTCTACGCGCAGCAATACCAAGTAGGCCAACGTTGATGTGGTTCCGCAGAGTTGGCGGGTAGGTAGCACCGAGCCGGGTGGGCGACCCTCGGCCCAGAGGAATGACGGTCACGTGTTGGGCAACCAACATGCACAAAATCCGGCGTATCGGCGGGCTTCACACTTTCTTCAAGCACCACGGATGTGTTGCACATGCGCCTCTAGCGAGCGCATGGCCACCGGCCAAATGGCCTGGGGCACATCGTCATACACCAGCGCCAACCAATCGTTCATGCTGCCATCAGGCAAGGCTTTCATGGCGTTCAAGACTTTGCGTTCACGCGCCAAGCGGTGGTTTTTCAAACGGTTCATGCAGTCGATGGCGCTGTAAGCCTCGCCCCAGACATTGCCCAGCACATGGCCGTGTGCAGGCAAAATGAACTCCACTTGAAATTCATGGCCCAAGGCCATCAGTTTGTCCAAGGACGCCAAATAGTCGCCCATGTGGCCATCGGGCGGGTCGATGACGGTGGTGCTGCCGTTGAGCACATGGTCGCCGCTGAACAACAAGCCGTCTTCTTCCAAGATGAAACACACATGGTTGGCTGCGTGCCCTGGTGTGTGCACCACGCGCAAGCTGTGACGGTGCTCGCCAGACTGCAACACCAAGCGCTCGCCATCTTTCAATTCGCGGTCGGGCACAAATTCGCTGTGGGCGCGTGCGGTGGGCAAGGAGGTCATGCCCAATGTGTGCACTTGAACGCCATGCTGGGCGCACAAGGCTTGAAGCAGTGCCGCACCCGGTGAGTGGTCGGGGTGGGAATGGGTGCAAACGATGGCTTGAATCTGACCTTGTGTGATGTCCCACAAACGCTGCACATGCTGTGCATCTGGTGGGCCAGGGTCGATGACGATGAAGCCGCTGTCTGCATCGCCCACCACATAGCTGTTGGTGCCGGGTCCGGTCATGACACTGGGGTTGGGGGCGGTCAAGCGTTGCACATGCTCAAGCAAACGAACCGGTTGCTTGGTTTGCCAATCAAGGTGGTGCACGATCTGCCCATCGCGACAGGTCAGGGCCAGTTCGCCATAAGGCGCATCGTGTTCCATGAACCGCGCCTCTTGGGCATTCAAAAAACCAGCGCGTGGGCAACTGGTGAACCAAGGCTGCTCGTTGGCACAGGCTTGCAACACGCTGTCCACGTTGTCGTGCGCTTGCATGCGCTCCAGGCTGCGGATGGTGGGAAAGATGATGAAGAAATCTTCTTCGCGGTGACGTCGCAGCGCTTCAGCAGGGCGAATCCACACCGGCTCAAACTGCTCTTGTTCGTCGGCCACAGGTGTTTGGTGGTCGGGCATGCGGGCCACCAAGAAAGGCACGTCAAAGCGGCGTTTCAAATCCCGGTCGGTGATCCAATGTGCCAACACAAACACTTGGTCGGCGGCCAATGTCAAGCCCAGTTCTTCGCATTGCATGTGCAGGGCTTGGCTGCGGTCCAGCTTGGCGATGTCTTGCATGTTGGCCATGCGGCCTTGCGCATCCGTGGCCAGCAACACGCCCAGCTCTTCAAAGCTTTCGCGGATGGCGGCCACCGCTTGCGTCAAGCGGGTGTCGTCTTGCGTTGGGCGGCGTTTCACCAGGTGGTGAATCTCGGCGTCACTGGCATCGATGCCGCCACCGGGAAACACATAAGCCCCCGGCGCAAAACTCGCACTCATCGAGCGGCGTGTCATCAACACCTCCAAGCCTTGTTCACCATCGCGCAGCAGCAACACAGTGGCAGCAGGCAGGGGCGTGGCGGGTGTGCGTTCGGGGTAGATTTGCAGCTGGGGGCGGACCATGGTGTGAGGGCAGGGGTGGGGGTGAAGGGATGATAATCGGCACATGCGGATTCGATTTACCAAAATGCAGGGCGCAGGCAACGACTTCGTGGTGCTCGATGAGACCCACGGCCTCTTGGGTTTGCGCCCCGACCAATACCAATTCATTGCCAACCGACACTTTGGTGTCGGTGCCGATCAAATTCTCAGTGTGCGACCCGCGCCCCAAGCCGATGTGGACTTTGAGTATGTGATTCACAACGCCGATGGCGGCGAAGTGGAAAACTGCGGCAACGGTGCGCGTTGCTTTGTGCGCTATGTGCGCAGCCACGGCCTCACCGACAAAACCACGGTGCGTGTGAAAGTGCACGGCGGCGTCATCTCTTTGCATGAACTGCCCGATGGTCAAGTGCAAGTGGACATGGGCCCACCGGTGTTTGACTTGCCCCAAGTCCCTTTCAACACAGCGCAAGCAAAAGCTTTGGACGGCACTGATGGTTTGCGTTGGCAATTGGCGTTGAACGCGAACGACCAGGCCGATGTGGCCGTGCTGTCCATGGGCAACCCCCATGCTGTGCTGCGTGTAGACGATGTCGACCTGGCTTCGGTAGCCAGTTGGGGCCCCTTGATTGAAAACCACGCAGCCTTTCCCAAGCGCGTGAACGCCGGGTTTTTGCAAGTGCTGTCACGCAGCCAAGTGAAGTTGCGCGTGTTCGAGCGCGGTGCGGGCGAAACCTTGGCTTGTGGCACGGGCGCTTGTGCAGCGGTGGTGGCCGGTATACGGCAAGGCTGGCTCGACGATCAAGTTCAGGTGCACACCCGTGGTGGTGTGCTCACGATTCAATGGCATGGCGCAGGTTCATCGGTGATGATGACGGGCCCAGCCACCACGGTATTCACAGGCGAGATGGAGATTCCCGAATGAGCAACCCGATCACACCGATCACCGAAGACGACATTGCCAATTTTCTGGTGAACACGCCTGATTTTTTCGAGCGCCATGCCGCACTTTTGTCCACCGTGCGGTTCGTCAGTCCGCATGGCCAACGGGCGGTCAGTTTGCAAGAACGTCAAGCCGACATGCTGCGCGAAAAGATTCGCGCCTTGGAACACCGCATGATGGACATGATCCGCAACGGCAGCGACAACGCGGTGCTGTCTGACCGCTTGCACCGTTGGTCGCAAAGCCTCTTGAACACCCAACAACCCGGCAACCTGCCCAACGTC
Source organism: uncultured Burkholderiales bacterium (assembly GCA_937891045.1). Next base: position 50,408 of record CALBEV010000187.1, read on the forward strand.
ATCGTCGATGAGATTCAGCACCACTTCATGGTGCCCCAGGTGGCCATCCGGGTGTGGAACGTGGACCAAGCCTATGAAATTGAGCCCTTCACCCATGGCGTCAGCGACGAGGTGAAAGCGTTTGCCGCGGGCTTGCGAGCACCTTATTGCGGTGCCAACGCCGAGTTTGAGGCCGTGAATTGGCTCGCCCACCCCCACGAAGCCCAATCGGTGGCGCTCTTGGCTTTGCGCAGCACCAACACCCCGTGGTCCACCGATGTGCCCACCGATCCGGAAGCCAAACTGCCTGACCATGAACTCATCGGTTTGTTGGTCTTGGCTTCACCCGATCCCCAGCGATTTCAGCCGTCGATGGGCACCGACTTGCTGGCCCGCATTGGCGAATTGGCCAGCGCCGCCCTGACACGCCTGCGTTGACCAACCCACGCATGACCGACAAGCCCACTTTGGTTGAACGCTATTTGGCGCATGCGCAGTTTGAAAAACGCTTGGCCGAGCGCACCGTGGCCTTGTACACCGATGACTTGAAACGTTTGCAAGCCTTGGCGCAAGAAGCCGGTGTGTCGCTTGAACAAGTACAAGCCCACCACGTGCGACGCTGGATGGCGCAGATGCACAGCGGCGGTCGAACACCGCGTGGCATCGCGCTCATCGTCTCGGGCTGGCGCGGTTTTTACACCTGGCTGGGACGCGAAGGCTTGGTCAGCAGCAACCCCTTGGCTGATTTGCGTGCCCCCAAAGCCGCCAAGCCTTTGCCCAAAGCACTGAATGTCGATGATGCGGTGCACCTCACCGAACACCGCAACGACGACCAAGACCCGTGGTTGCAAGCACGTGACATCGCCATGGTGGAGTTGCTCTACAGCAGCGGTTTGCGTGTGGCCGAACTGACCGGCTTGGATGTGCAAGCCAGCGCACAAGCGCGGGGGTGGATTGACATGGACGGTGCTGAAGCCCATGTGCTGGGCAAAGGTTCGAAGCGACGCAGTGTGCCCGTGGGTCAACAAGCCCTGCAGGCCTTGCAAGCCTGGTTGGCCATTCGCAGCCAGGGCTTGCCCGTGCAAGCACAAACCCAAGCCGCTTTGTTTGTCGGGCAGCGTGGCACAAGGCTGAGTTCACAAGCCATTTGGCAACGCTTGCGCCAACGGGGTGTGCAAGCGGGCATGAGCACGGCACTGCACCCGCACATGCTGCGGCATTCGTTCGCCAGCCATGTGCTGCAGTCCAGTGGCGACTTGCGGGCGGTGCAAGAGTTGTTGGGCCACGCCAACATCAGCACAACCCAGGTCTACACCCGACTCGATTACCAACATTTGGCCAAGGCCTATGACGCGGCGCATCCACGCGCCCGCAGAAAATCCGCATGAAAACCATCACCCTCAAAGCCGGTAAAGAACGCTCGGCCCTGCGCTTTCACCCCTGGGTGTTTGATTCGGCCATCGCCAAAGGCGGCGGCGACCCCGGTGAAACCGTGCGGGTCGAATCGCAAACCGGCCAATTTTTAGGCTGGGCGTCGTTCAGTCCCACCTCCAAAATCCGCGCCCGCATTTGGAGTTTTCAAAGTGACGAGCGGATTGACAGTGCGTTTTTTGAACGCCAAGTGGCCGCTGCCGTGGCCATGCGGGCCCGCTTGCAACTGCCCAGCAATGGCGTGCGATTGATTCACGGCGAAGCCGATGGCTTGCCGGGCTTGATCGTCGATCGTTATGACGATACCTTGGTGGCACAGTTTTTATCGGCGGGGACCGAACGTTTCAAGGCTGACATTGTGAAAGCCTTGGTGCTGCACACCGATGCCAAGCGGGTGTTTGAACGGTCTGATTCGGGTGTGCGTGGTTTGGAAGGTTTGCCCGCGGTCAGCGGTTGGCTGCACCGCGCAGAAGGTGCGAATGACGACACCGCCATCGTCATCCAAGAACACGACTGGTCGTTGCAACTCGACATCGCTGAAGGCCACAAAACAGGTTTTTACTTGGACCAACGCGACAGCCGTTTGAAGTTTGCAGAATATGCACGGCGTTTGAATTTACGGCAGGTGCTCAATTGCTATGGCTACACCGGTGGCTTCAGTGTGGCGGCGCTCAGTGGCATGCGCCAAAGCGGTGCTTTGGGTGCGGGTGCAGAAGTGATCACGGTGGACTCCTCCGGCCCGGCCATTGCCAAAGCGCAGGCGAATGTGCAGCGCAATGGGTTCACGACCGACAACGCCAGCTTCATGGACGCCGATGTGAATGCCACTTTGCGCAGCTTGCACAAAGAAGGTCGGCAGTTCGATGGCATCGTGCTCGATCCGCCCAAGTTCGCGCCCAGCGCCGCCCATGCCGACCGCGCGGCCCGCGCTTACAAAGATATCAACCGCTGGGCCTTCAAGCTTTTGGCACCCGGCGGTGTCTTGTTCACCTACAGCTGCTCGGGCGGCATTCCGCCGGAGTTGTTCCACAAAATCGTGGCCTCCGCCGGCACTGATTCCGGCATCGACGCCCACATCTTGGAGCGTGTGCAAGCCGCGCCAGACCACCCCATGACGGTCAATTTCCCCGAAGGCGAATACCTCAAGGGTTTGATTTTGATGAAGAAATAGCCCGCACCCTTGAATGCTGGCTACACTGCCCCACCTTGTATGTTTCGTTGAAAGTCCTGCCCATGTTGATCCCCGCCACCGTTCTCACAGGTTTCTTAGGCTCTGGCAAAACCACTTTGCTCAAACGCGTGTTGTCCGAGTCGCATGGTTTGAAAATCGCCATCATTGAAAACGAGTTTGGCGAAGAAAACATCGACAACGAAATTTTGGTGGCCGACACCAAAGAGCACATTGTGCAAATGAGCAATGGCTGCGTGTGTTGCACCATCCGCGAAGACTTGCGCACCACTTTGCAAGACTTGGCCGAGAAAAAGCGCAAAGGTGAACTCGACTTTGAACGTGTCGTGATCGAAACCACCGGCTTGGCCGACCCCGGCCCGGTGGCCCAAACCTTTTTCATGGACGACGAAATCGCCGAGAGTTTTTTACTCGACTCGATCCTCACCTTGGTGGATGCCAAGCACGCGGCCCAAACCCTGAACGACCGCCAAGAAGCGCGTCGCCAGGTGGGTTTTGCCGATCAAATTTTCATCAGCAAAAGCGATTTGGTGGGTGCCGATGAACTTGACGCCTTGCAACACCGTTTGAAACACATGAACCCCCGTGCACCGCAACAAACAGTGCACTTTGGCGAGGTGCCGATCAGCAAGGTGTTTGATTTGCGTGGTTTCAACCTGAACACCACATTGGAAATCGACCCCGACTTTTTGAACGAAGGCAATGACCACCATCACCATGATGGCGAGCATTGCGACCATCCCTCACACCAACACGATCACCACGGTGAACATGACCATGCGCATGGACACGGTCATGGCCACCACCATCACCACGATGACGATGTGAAAAGCTTTGTCTTCAAGGCAGATCGACCCTTGGACCCGGCGAAATTGGAAGATTTCTTGGGTGCCATCGTCAATATTTACGGCCCACGCATGCTGCGTTACAAAGGCGTTTTGCACATGAAAGGCACCGAGCGCAAAGTGATTTTCCAAGGCGTTCACCAGCTCATGGGCAGTGATTTGGGCCAGCCTTGGGAGCCGCAAGAGAAGCGAATGAGCAAAATGGTATTCATTGGCATCGATTTGCCGCGCGATATTTTCTTGCAAGGCCTGCAACAGTGTGTATCCTGAGTACAATCCGCGCGCCATTGACCTGGGTACTCAAAGCCCCCTGTCATCAAGGCATCAAGATGGACCAGTACAACAAACCGCAGCCGGGGTAGGGTGTTCAAGCACCTGACGCCAAACTGTCAGGAGACTTGCAGTGAAAACGACAAAGCATTCCAACAAGACCAAAGCCAAGCCCCAGGCGGCTGCGAAAAAACCAGCGGCCAAAGCGGCTGTGAAAAAACCATTGGCGAAAAAAGCAGTGGCCAAGAAGGCTGTGGTGAAAAAGCCGGCAGCTGTGAAAAAGCCAGTCGCTAAAAAGCCAGTCGCTCAAAAAGGGGTGGCCAAGAAGGCCGTTGTGAAGAAAGTAGCCTCCAAGAAAGTAGCCGCCAAGAAAGTCGTTGCCAAGAAAGTCGTTGCCAAGAAAGCTGTGGTGAAAAAACCGGTTGCCAAGAAAGTTGTTGCGAAGAAAGTTGTCGCCAAAAAAGCAGTAGCCACTAAAAAAACAGTCCCTCCAAAAGCGGTTCCGTCCAAGGCCAAAACCAAGGCGCCGCCCATTGCCAAGAAACCCTCACCTGCGCCCTCTGCTGCCAAATCCGTGTCCACTGCCACCAAGTCCAAATCTGCCAAACCGGCTGCCGTGAAAACCGCCGCCGTCAAACCCGTCACCACAGTCACCACGCCACCTGCTGCCGAGGTCGCCAAGAAGTCCCCGCGTGCAGCCAAAGCCATGGCCATGATGCCGCCCCCGCCTGGGCAAAGTGTGGCCTCGACCACCGCCAAGTCCAGCTATGGTCCCATTTCTGTGCCCTCATTGCCTGCCGTGGTCCCCATGATTCCCGTCAAAGATCCCAAGTTGGCCAACAACTGGAAGTCCAAAACAGCTGAAACCATTTCTGAAGCTGAAGTCATGGCCATGTCGGATGACGTTTACATGAATGCATTTCAGTTGGCCTACTTTCGCCACAAGTTGGTGCAACTGAAAAACGACATCTTGGTGAATGCTGGCGAAACCACCGAGCATTTGCGCGAAGACACCGTCATCGTGCCCGATCCTGCTGACCGCGCCACCATTGAAGAGGAGCATGCCCTAGAGTTGCGCACACGCGACCGCGAGCGCAAGTTGCTGAAGAAAATCGAGCAATCCATCACCCGCATTGACAGCGGCGACTATGGGTATTGCGATGAAACCGGCGAGCCCATCGGGGTGGGCCGTTTGATCGCCCGTCCCACCGCCACCTTGTCTTTGGAAGCCCAACAGCGTCGCGAACTCAAGCAGAAAATGTTTGGCGACTGATTTGTCTGCCTGAAGACAACAGCAGCAGGCCCTGGTGGCCTGCTTTTTTTTGCCCCTTTTTCTGCTTATAAGCCACTTTTAATATAGCTTCTAAGTGCTTATTTCATATAGATTTTTACCTCAAACAAGCTTTCAAAACACCACTCTAAGTTGTTGATTTCATTTACAAAATAGCCCATCAGGTACTTGTCATCGCTGGAATCTCTGGTAAAGTGCAAACAAGTGGTATTTAGTGGAAGAATGTGAAATTCTGAGCCACTGAAGCCAGTGTTTTGTCACAAAAGGGGTAACTTGCCGTGTTTCAGGGTGCGTCGTCGCTGAGTTTGGATGCCAAAGGCCGTTTGTCGGTGCCCACACGGCACCGCGATGTGCTGAGCGCCACTGCGGGCGGACAACTCACCATCACCCGCCACCCGCATGGCTGCCTCATGATTTTTCCGCGCACCGAGTGGGAAAAATTTCGTGACCGAGTCGCTGCCTTGCCGATGACGGCGCAATGGTGGAAGCGTATTTTTTTGGGCAACGCCATGGATGTCGACATGGACAACACCGGCCGCGTGTTGGTGTCGCCCGAGTTGCGCACTGCCGCCCACATCAGCAAAGAAGCCGTTCTGCTGGGCATGGGCACGCATTTCGAGTTGTGGGACAAGACCACCTATGACGCTCAGGAAGCCGAAGCCATGCAGGGCGAGATGCCCGATGTGTTCCGGGATTTTTCGATTTAACGTGGAATGGCAACGACTGAATGGGCACACACCACCGTCATGTTGAAGGAGGCGGTCGAGGCGCTGGACGTCCAGGCCGAAGCCACTTATGTCGACACAACCTTTGGCCGCGGCGGGCATGCAAAGCGCATCTTGGAACAGCTCGGTCCGCTGGGGCACTTGATCGCCTTCGACAAAGACCCGCAAGCAGTGGCCACGGCCCAAGCGATCAACGACCACAGGCTGACGATCCGGCACCAGGGCTTTGCAGCCCTGAACCAACTCCCAAACAACAGCGTCGCAGGCGTGCTGATGGACCTGGGGGTGAGCTCCCCGCAAATCGACAACCCGCTGCGCGGCTTCTCCTTTCGACAGGACGGCCCGCTGGACATGCGGATGGACACAAGCCAAGGCCCAAGCGTGTACGAGTGGCTGGGCGAGGCAAAAACCGAACAGATCGCACAGGTGATTCGTGACTATGGTGAAGAACGATTTGCCAATGGCATTGCCAAAGCCATCGTTGCCAAGCGCGATGCGGGACAACTGCCCGCCACCACATTGGGCATGGCTGCTTTGGTCGCCGAGATTGTCAAAACCCGCGAGCCTGGTCAAAACCCGGCCACCCGCACCTTTCAAGCCTTTCGCATGTTCATCAACCGCGAGTTGGATGAATTGCAGCAGGCCTTGGACGCCAGCATGGATGTTTTGCAAGACGGAGGGCGCTTGGTGGTGATCAGTTTCCATTCGCTTGAAGACCGCATGGTCAAGCAATTCATCGCCAAACATTCACGCGAGGTCTACGATCGCCGTGCGCCATTCGCTGCCGCCCCCAACTTGGGCCTCAAGGCGCTCGGGCGTCAGCGCCCTAGCGTCGAAGAGGTCAAGGCCAACCCGCGCAGTCGCAGCGCCATCATGCGCGTGGCCCAACGCGTTCAAGCTGGGGCGTTGGCATGACCCGGGTCAGCGCGTTGCTGTTGGTCGCGGTCATGTGCAGTGCCTTGTATTTGGTGCACACGCAGTATGAATCGCGCCGTTTGTACACCGAGTTGGATCGTGCCAAGGCGCAGGCCCAGCGTTTGGAAACCGAGCATGATCGCTTGGACGTGGAGCGCGGCGCACAGGCCACCCCCTTGCGGGTGGAAAAATTAGCGCGAGAGCAATTGCGCATGCAGACCATCTCGCCAGCCATCAGCCAATACGTTGCGCCGCATGCTGCTGCCGTTGAAAGTGCTGCTGCAGCTGCTGGCAAGGAGCAGCCATGAGCAGCCGCAGCGTGCAATACGCCAGCAACCCGCTATTGGCCAGCAAAACGCCCATTTGGCGCAGCCAACTCATCGTGGCCTGCATTGCCTTGGGTTTCATTGGCTTGGTGTTCCGAGCCGCCTATGTGCAGGTGGTGGGCAACGCTTTTTTCCGCAAACAGGGCACGGTGCGGTTTGAGCGTCAGCTGGAAATTCCGGCCAATCGTGGACGCATCCTCGACCGACATGGTCTGATCTTGGCGTCGAGTGTCCCCATGCCGAGCATCTGGGCCTCGCCAGAAGAACTCGAGGACGATCCGGTCAAGCTCAAAGCCTTGGCCCAATTGCTCAACATGCCTCTGGGCGAATTGCAAAACAAAGTCAAAAACAAAAAGAAAAGTTTTGTCTGGCTCAGGCGGCAGTTGGACATGGCCACAGGCAAAAAAGTGACCGACTTGAAATTCGCCGGTGTCTACACCCGCATGGAATACAAGCGCATGTACCCGCAAGGGGAAGCCGCCGCGCATGTGGTGGGCTTCACCAATATTGAAAACACCGGCCAAGAGGGCGTGGAGTTGGCATTCAACACCCATCTGGGGGGCAAGAGTGGCTCCAGGCGGGTCATCAAAGATGGCCAAGGCCAAGTGATTGAAGGCATTGGCGACATGATCCCGCCCGAGGAAGGGCGGGATTTGCAATTGAGTATTGACAGCAAGGTGCAGTACTTTGCCTACCAACGGTTGCGGGAAGCGGTGTTGGACAACAAGGCTGCAGCAGGCAGTGTGGTGGTGCTGGATGCGCAAACCGGCGATGTGCTGGCGCTGGCCAACTACCCCAGTTATTCGCCCGACAAGCGCAGCAACTTGAGTGGCGCACAGTTGCGCAACCGCGCCTTGACCGATACCTTTGAGCCGGGCTCAACCATGAAACCGTTCGTGGTGGGTTTGGCCATGGAGAAAGGTTTGATCAAGCCCGAGACCATGATCGACACCGCTCCTGGCAAGCTCAACATGTACGGCATGACAGTCACCGATGCGCATCCCCACGGCATGCTCAGTGTCAACGAGGTGATTCAAAAATCCAGCAACGTGGGCATCGTGAAAATTGCCATGCGCATGCCGCCCAAAGACATGTGGGAGATGTACACCCAAGTCGGTTTTGGTCAAAAACCCCAAGTGCCTTTTCCTGGTGCCGTGGCGGGCCGTTTGCGCGCTTACAAAACTTGGCGTCCGATGGAGCAAGCCACCATGAGTTATGGCTATGGCTTGTCCACCAGTTTGTTTCAACTCGCCCAGGCCTACACCGTGTTTGCCCGCGATGGGGAAGTCGCCCCGGTCAGCTTGCTCAAGCGACAAGACAAGGTGGCTGGCGTGCGGGTCATGAATGCCCAAAACGCAGCCTCGGTGCGCCACATGCTGCACATGGTCACGGGGCCGGGGGGCACGGCGCCGAAAGCCCAAACCATGGGGTATTCGGTGGGCGGAAAAACCGGAACCGCGCATAAATTGGATGGCAAAACCTACGCCGCCAAAAAGTACCGTGGCTTCTTTGTCGGCTTGGCACCGATTGACAACCCACGCATCGTGGTGGCCGTCATGATTGATGAACCCACTGCAGGACGCTATTACGGCGGGGATGTGGCGGCACCGGTTTTCAGTCAAACCGTGCAGCAAACATTGCGCATGCTCGAAGTGCAGCCTGACATGGCGGTCAAACCTCAGGTCGTGGCCAAAGCCGAGGCGGAGTCTTTCTGATGCAGCATTTGCACACCCCCGAACAAGCCGCACAGTGGTTGCGCGGTTTGGTGCATGGCCATTTGCAATCGGACAGCCGCGCTGTTCGCGAAGGCGATGGTTTTTTGGCATGGGTGGGGCAGACGACCGATGCACGCCAACATGTGGTGCAAGCTTGGCAACAAGGTGCGGCAGCCTGCTTGGTAGAAGCGCAGGGCATTGAGGCCTTTGAAGCCGTCAATGACTTGGCCATGCACGATGTACCGATTGCCTGCATACCCCAACTCAAGGCCCGGTGTGGTCTGATCGCTGACGCCTACCATGCGTCGCCCAGTCAACAATTGAAGATGCTGGCCGTGACCGGTACCAATGGCAAAACCTCCACTGTATGGTGGTTGGCACAAGCGTTGAACCGTTTAAACGAAGCTTGCACCGTGGTGGGCACCCTGGGTTTGGGTCGACCCGGCGAGATGCACAGCACGGGCCTCACGACCCCCAATCCTTTGCAGTTGCACCAACAGTTGCACCATTGGCTACAGCAAGGCGTGCGTGCATGCGCCATCGAAGCCTCATCGATTGGCTTGGCCGAGCATCGATTGGAAGGCTTGCAATTTCGCACCGCCATCTTCACCAATTTCAGCCAAGACCATCTGGACTACCACGCAGACATGAACCAGTACTGGGCTGCCAAACAACGCTTGTTTGACTGGCCCCATTTGCGCTCTGCAGTGGTCAATCTGGACGATCCGGTGGCAGCCGTTTTGTTGGCGCATCTGAAACTGCGCCCCGAGGTGAAGGTGTGGACGGTGTCCATGCAAACTCAGGCAGACATCCATGCAGAGCAGTTGCAAACAACGGCCGAGGGTGTTGGCTTTGAAGTCGTTGAAGGCGAGCAACGCCTAACCGTTCAAAGCCCTGCCTTGGGCGACTTCAATGTCTTGAATTTATTGGGTGTCATCGCTGCGCTGCGTGACTTGGGGTACAGCTTGCCATCAGCCGTGCAGGCCTGCCAAGGTTTGCAAGCCGTCCCGGGGCGCATGCAGCGCGTGGGCAGGCCGCAGCAGCCGGCTGTGGTGGTGGACTACGCCCATACACCGGATGCGGTGGACAAGGCGCTGCGTGCGCTGCGACCCTGGGCGCATGCGCGAGGCGGTCGATTGGTGTGCATCCTGGGTTGTGGCGGCAACCGCGACAGCAGCAAACGTGCACCCATGGCGCGCATGGCCGAGCAAACTGCCGATCTGGTGTGTTTGACCAGCGACAACCCGCGCAACGAAGACCCGCAAGAAATCATGGCGCAAATGTGTCAGGGCTTGACCCGACCACAAGCCGCCTGGCAATGGGTGGACCGTGGGCAAGCGATTGCCCATGTGATTGCCCAGGCGCGTGCTGAAGACATTGTCTTGATCGCGGGCAAAGGACATGAAACCTACCAAGAAATTCAAGGTGTGAAACATGGGTTTTCGGATGTGGACCATGCCGAATTGGCCTTGCACAAATGGGGGGTGGGATGCACAGCATGAACCTCAGCTTGGCGCAAATTCAGCAATGGTTGCCCGGCAGTCGATTGGTGGGTGACCCCGATTTGAAGGTGGCGCGTGTGCACACCGACAGCCGCACTGTGCTGGCAGATGATGTGTTTGTGGCGTTGCGAGGTGAGCGTTTTGATGCCCACGACTACTTGCTTCAATTGCCCGCCGCCGGTGTCAAAGCAGCCATCGCTCAACAGGGCTTGGCGCAAGCGGGCTTGATGGGCTTGGAAGTGGCCGATACCAAGCAGGCCTTGGGTCAATTGGCCCAAGCATGGCGAGCGCAATTCAAGCTGCCGCTGATCGCCGTGACCGGCAGCAATGGCAAAACCACGGTCACGCAAATGGTTGCCAGCATCCTGCATGCTTGGCAAGGCGAGGCTTCGCTCGCTACCCAAGGCAATTTCAACAATGACATCGGATTGCCACTGACTTTGCTGCGCTTGCGTGACACACACCGCGCCGCTGTGGTCGAGTTGGGCATGAACCACCCGGGTGAAATAGCCCAGTTGGCTGCATGGGCTGCACCCACGGTCGCGGTGGTCAACAACGCGCAGCGCGAGCACCAAGAAATCATGCAAACTGTGGAAGCGGTGGCGTTGGAAAACGGTGCTGTTTTACAAGCCTTGCCAGTGGATGGGTGGGCGGTTTTTCCTGCCAGCGATGCGCATCAATCAGTTTGGCGCAACATGGCTGCCAAGCACCGTGTGATGGACTTCGGCACGGAAAAAGCAAGTGTGAAAGTGCTAGAAGCCGATTGGCAAACAAACCGTTGGCTGCTGCGTTTGCAAACACCGCAGGGTGTGGTGGATTGCAGTTTGAACTTGCCCGGTTTGCACAATGTGCACAACGCCATGGCGGCTTGTGCCAGCGCCTTGGCTGCGGGTGCACCTTTGCCAGCCATTGCCAAGGGCTTGTCCAATTTTGAAGCGGTTGGCGGCCGATCCCGCAGTGGGGTCTTGCAATCTGCTGGCCACAGCTATACCTTGATTGACGACACCTACAACGCCAACCCCGATTCAGTGCGTGCGGCCATTGATTTGTTGGCGCTCGCGCCAAGCCCTCGGTTGTTGGTGTTGGGCGACATGGGCGAAGTGGGTGAGCAAGGACCCCAGTTCCATCACGAAGTCGGTGCCTATGCCAAGTCTTGCGGCGTCGATCAATTGTTCACTTTGGGTGAACTGTCGCAACACAGCGCACACGCTTTTCAAGGAGCGCGGCATTTCGACAGCATGGATGCTTTGCAACAACAGATGAACACCTCCACAAAAGAAATGGCCACTGTGCTGGTCAAAGGTTCGCGCTTCATGCGCATGGAGCGCGTGGTGCAAGCCCTGCAAGCGGCTCATCCAACGGCAGCAGCACTGCCCCACAAGGAGGCATCATGCTGCTGAGCTTGGCCCAATGGTTGCAGTCACTCTCGCCCGACTATGGCTATTTGCGCGTTTTCCAATACCTGACGTTCCGTGCCGTGATGGCGGCGATGACAGCGTTGTTGATCGGTTTGGTTGCAGGGCCCGCAGTGATTCGCAAACTCACCGCCTTGAAAATCGGTCAACCCATACGCGGTTATGGCATTGAAGCCCACTTGAGCAAATCGGGCACACCCACCATGGGTGGTGTGTTGATCTTGCTGTCGATTTCTTTTTCCACCTTGATGTGGGTCGATCTGTCCAACCGATTTGTTTGGATCGTGTTGTTGGTCACGCTGGCATTTGGCGCCATTGGCTGGGTGGACGATTGGCGCAAAGTGGTCAACAAAGACCCTGAGGGCATGCCTTCGCGCGAGAAATACCTGTGGCAATCCCTGGTTGGTTTGTTGGCGGCTTTGTATTTGGTGTTCAGTATTTCAGAGGTCAGCAACCTCAAGGTGTTGGAGCTGTTCTTCAGCTGGGTGCGCTCGGGATTTGATGTCAACTTGCCACCCAAAGCCGGTTTGATGGTGCCCTTTTTCAAAGAAATCAGTTATCCATTGGGTGTCTTGGGCTTTGTGATCCTCACCTATTTGGTCATCGTGGGTTCGAGCAATGCCGTGAATTTGACCGATGGTCTTGATGGCTTGGCCATCATGCCGGTGGTCATGGTTGGCTCGGCCTTGGGGGTGTTCGCCTACGTCGCAGGCAGTGCGGTGTATTCCAAATATTTGTTCTTCCCGCACATCCCCGGCACCGGCGAGTTGCTGGTGTTTTGTGCCGCTATTGCCGGTGCAGGTTTGGCCTTTTTGTGGTTCAACACCCATCCCGCACAGGTTTTCATGGGTGACGTGGGAGCGCTGGGTTTGGGGGCTGCCTTGGGCACCATCGCCGTCATCGTGCGTCAAGAAATCGTGTTGGCCATCATGGGCGGTATTTTTGTGGCGGAAGCTTTGTCAGTGATGCTGCAAGTCAGTTATTTCAAATACACCAAACGCAAATATGGTGAAGGGCGGCGCATCTTGAAGATGGCGCCGTTGCACCATCACTTTGAAAAATCCGGATGGAAAGAAACCCAAGTGGTGGTCCGCTTTTGGATCATCACCATGTTGTTGTGTTTGGTGGGCTTGTCCACCTTGAAGCTGCGTTGACCATGAACATGTTGCAAAACCTTCACATCTTGGTGCTCGGTCTGGGTGACTCGGGCTTGGCCATGGTGCGTTGGTGTGTCTTGCAAGGTGCCCAGGTCACGGTGGTCGACAACCGTGCGCAACCACCAGGTCTGCTGGAGTTGCAAGCACAGGGCCTGAATGTCAACTTCAAAGCCCAAGCCTTCAGCGCCGACTTGGTGACAGAGGATGTGAAGGCCGTGTTCAAAAGTCCAGGCTTGAGTCCGGCGCAAACAGGTCCGGTCTGGCAGGCCGCGCAGGCACGTGGCTTGTGGGTAGGGACCGAGCTGAGTTTGTTTGCCCATGCATTGCAACAACTGAAAGAGACCCAAGCCTATCAACCGCAGGTGCTGGCCATCACCGGAACCAACGGCAAAACCACGGTCACCAGCCTGACCGGATTGTTGGTGGCACGTGCTGGACGCAAAGTGGCGGTGGCTGGCAACATCGGCCCCACCCTGTTGGACACCTTGCGAGAACAACTGAGCGACTTGCCTGAGGTGTGGGTGTTGGAGTTGTCCAGCTTCCAACTTGATGGCGTGGACAACTTTGAACCCACTGCTGCCACTATTTTGAACTTGACGCAAGACCATTTGGATTGGCATGACGACATGGCCGCCTATGGTCAAGCCAAAGCCCGTATTTGGGGTCCGCGTTCAGTTGGCGTGTTGCCGCGCAATGATGCTGTGGTGATGGCCTTGTGGCCCAAAGACAGCAGCGATAAAAAAGTGCCGCCGCGCTTGCGCTTGTGCTTTGGCGCTGATTTGCCGCAAGCTCCCGGTGACTTTGGTTTGTCCCTTGAAAACGGCATGCGTTGGCTGGTGCGAGCGGCGCCCACCGAAGAACCTGTGGGCAAGCGTGGCCGTGTTCAAGATGAGGCATTGCACATCCAGCGCCTGATGCCTGCCGATGCCTTGCGTATCCGTGGTGAGCACAACGCATTGAACGCCTTGGCTGCGTTGGCCTTGGCCAGCACCTGTTGCAACAGCTTGGCCCCCTTGCTGCATGGTCTGCGTGAGTACACCGGTGAAGCGCACCGCATGTCCACCGTGGCCATCGTCAACGACATCACGTATGTGGACGACAGCAAAGGCACCAATGTCGGTGCCACGGTGGCCGCTATCAACAGCTTGGGTGCCGATGGTCAGTTGGTGGTCATCTTGGGCGGAGACGGCAAAGGCCAAGACTTTGCACCGTTGATTCAGCCCGTTGCAGAGCATGTGCGTGCCGTCGTCTTGATCGGCCAAGATGCCGAACGCTTGGCGCAAGCCTTGGCGAGCACTGGCGTGCCACAGCACCGCGCCAGCGACATGGCCCAAGCCGTGGCCTTGGCGACCGATGCGGGGCAAACCGGCGACATCGTTTTGTTGTCACCAGCGTGTGCCAGCTTGGACATGTACAGCAACTATGTGGCGCGCGCGCAAGCGTTTACGGAAGCGGTGGAGTCCCTCAGCATGATGGCGGATCAAGCATGAGTCAAACCCAGATCAGTTGGATAGAGCGCATTGGGCTTTGGTTTGGCAACCAACCCAAAGACAGCATGGACGCCCTGCCGGTGCGTGTGCATGGGCAGCAATTCACCAGCACCGGCGCAGCACCAGGCAGTGTCAAGGCTTTTGACCAATCCTTGATTTGGGCCATTGGGGGTTTGTTGATGTGGGGCTTGGTGATGGTGTACTCGGCGTCGATTGCCTTGAACGACAGCGCCCAGTCCACGGGCTTATCCCAGACCCAATACCTGGTTCGACACACCTTCTCTTTGAGCGTGGGCTTCATTGCTGCGCTGTTGGTGTTTCAAATTTCCATGGACACCTGGGAGAAATTGGCGCCGTGGGTGTTCATCGCGTCGATTGTTTTGCTGATTCTGGTGTTGCTGCCCTTTGTGGGTAAAAGCGTCAATGGTGCACGCCGGTGGATCAGTCTGGGTGTGTTGAATTTTCAGCCCTCGGAATTAGCCAAACTGGGCACCTTGCTCTACGCCGCCGATTACATGGTGCGCAAGATGGATGTGAAGGAAAAGTTTTTCAAAGCCGTCACACCCATGGCTATCGCGATTGGCATTGTCGGATTGTTGTTGCTGGCCGAGCCTGACATGGGCGCTTTTTTGGTGATTGCTGTGATCGCCATGGGCATCTTGTTTTTAGGCGGTGTCAATGCCCGCATGTTTTTGCTCATCAGCAGCATCTTGGTGGTGGCATTTGGCTTCATGATTGCGCTGTCACCGTGGCGGCGTGAGCGCATCTTCGCCTACCTCGATCCGTTTGGCGCTGAACACGCCTTGGGCAAAGGATTTCAACTCTCACATTCATTGATTGCATTTGGACGGGGCGAAATTTTTGGTATCGGTTTGGGCGGCAGTGTGGAGAAGCTGCATTGGTTGCCCGAGGCTCACACCGATTTCTTGCTCGCTGTGATTGGTGAGGAATTTGGCTTGGTCGGCGTGGTCATCGTCATCGGTGTCTTCATGTGGTTGACCCGCCGCATCATGTTCATTGGGCGCAATGCGATCGCCATGGACCGGGTGTTCTCAGGCTTGGTGGCGCAAGGCGTGGGTATTTGGGTGGGCTTTCAAGCCTTCATCAACATGGGCGTGAACCTGGGCGCTTTGCCCACCAAGGGCCTGACTCTGCCGCTCATGAGTTATGGGGGGTCGGCCATCTTGCTGAATTTGGTGGCCCTGGCCATTGTGCTCAGGGTTGATTATGAAAACCGTTTGCTCTCGCATGGAGGCCGTGTATGAACACCCGCACGGCCTTGGTGATGGCCGGTGGCACCGGTGGTCACATCTTCCCCGGGTTGGCGGTGGCAGAAGTTTTGCGCAGCCAAGGCTGGCATGTGCATTGGTTGGGTGCCCCTGCGCCCAGCATGGAAAGCCAGTTGGTGCCCGCCAAAGGTTTTGCCTTTGAAGCCGTGCGCTTTGGTGGTGTGCGTGGCAAGGGTCTTCTCACTTTGGCCTTGTTGCCCATGCGTTTGTTGCAAGCCTTCTGGCAAAGCCTGCAAGTCATCCGCCGTTTGCGGCCCGATGTCTTGGTGGGCTTGGGCGGATACATCACATTTCCGGGCGGCATGATGGGGGTGTTGATGGGCAAGCCCTTGGTGTTGCACGAACAAAATTCAGTGGCTGGCATGGCCAACAAAGTGCTGGCCCATGTGGCGGATCGGGTGCTCTGCACCTTTCCCAAGGTGTTGCCCAAGGCGCAATGGGTGGGCAACCCGATGCGCGATGGCTTTCTCAATCAACCACCACCAGAAGCGCGCTTTGCCCAACGCAACGGTCCGTTGCGCGTGGTCGTGGTGGGTGGCAGCTTGGGGGCGCAAGTATTGAACAGTGGCGTCCCTCAAGCGCTGGCCTTGATGCCAAGGGATCAACGCCCGCAAGTGTTGCATCAAGGTGGCGTCAAACATTTGAAATCACTGCAAGACAACTACGCACAAGCTGGTGTGGATGCCGAGCTGGTGCCCTTCATCGACGACACGGCCAGTGCATTTGCCCAAGCCGATTTGGTGATTTGCCGCGCCGGTGCCAGCACCGTGAGTGAATTGGCTGCCGTGGGTGTTGCTGCACTGCTGGTGCCCTTTCCGTATGCGGTGGATGACCACCAAACGGTCAATGCCCAATTTTTGGTCAGCCAGGCGGCGGGGTGGATGATGCCGCAAAGCGAATTGACGCCCGAGAAACTGGCCGCCTTTTTAAGCCGCTTAGACCGCGCGCAGTTGCTGCATGCGGCCAAGCAAGCCTATGAAGTTCGCAAGACATCGGCAGCGGCTGATGTGGTGCAGGCTTGTGTGGAGCTGGTGTCATGAAGCACGCCATCAGCCATGTGCATTTCGTCGGCATTGGTGGTGCAGGCATGAGTGGCATCGCCGAAATTTTGCACAACCTCGGCTACACCGTGTCAGGCTCCGACATCGCTGATGGTCCAGTCCTTCGACGCTTGCAAGCCATGGGGATTCGCACCCAAGTCGGTCATGATGCGGCGCTCATTGCCGGTGCTGGCGCGGTGGTCACATCCACGGCCGTGCAAGCGGACAACCCGGAAGTGGTGGCGGCCCATCAAAAACTCGTGCCTGTGGTGCCTCGCGCCGTGATGTTGGCCGAGTTGATGCGTTTGAAACAAGGCATTGCCATTGCAGGTACGCATGGCAAAACCACCACCACCAGTTTGGTCGCCAGTGTGTTGGCAGCCGCCAATCTCGACCCCACTTTCGTGATTGGCGGGCGACTCATCAGTGCTGGTGCGAATGCCAAACTCGGTTCCGGTGACTACATCGTGGTGGAGGCTGATGAATCGGATGCATCGTTTTTGAACTTGAATCCGATCATGTCGGTGGTGACCAATATCGATGCCGACCACATGGACACCTATGGCCATGATTTCAACAAACTCAAAGGCGCTTTCATTGAGTTTTTGCACCGCATGCCCTTTTATGGCGCTGCCGTCTTGTGTGTGGATGATCCGGTGCTGCATGGCATCTTTGCCGATGTGTCACGCCCGATCACCAGTTATGGTTTGTCCGAGCAAGCGCAGGTGCGTGCGATGGATGTCAAAGCCGTGGGGTCACGCATGCAATTCAAGGTCACGCGCAGCAATGGCATCACCTTGCCGCCGATGCAGATTGATTTGAATTTGCCAGGCCTTCACAATGTGCGCAACGCCTTGGCAGCCATTGCTGTGGCTGTGGAATTGAATGTGCCAGATGAGGCCGTGGTGCAAGCCTTGGCAGATTTCAAAGGCGTGGGACGTCGATTTCAAAATCATGGCGAGCAAGCGGCGGCCGGTGGCGGCCGTTACACCTTGATTGAGGACTATGGCCACCATCCCGTGGAATTGGCGGCCACCATCGAGGCAGCCAGCGGGGCTTACCCAGGACGGCGTTTGGTGCTGGCTTTCCAACCGCACCGTTACACCCGCACGCGCGATTGTTTTGAAGATTTTGTCCAAGTGCTGCGTTTGGCCGATGTGGTTTGGCTGACCGAGGTGTATGCCGCTGGCGAAGAACCGATCGTGGCGGCCGATGGCCGTGCCCTGGCGCATGCATTGCGCGTGGCCGGACAACAAGCATTGGTGTTTGCACAAGACTTGACACAGTTGGAGGCGTTGCTGCGGCAGCACACACAAGATGGCGATGTGGTGATGTGCATGGGGGCGGGCACGATTGGCCAGTTGCCAGCTCGCATCGCTGGCAACAGCCCAGCGCAGGGGCCGAAATTGAAAGTTGTTCGACCATGAAACCCTTTGACATCCACACAGCCAAAGTTGCTGTCCTCATGGGCGGGCATTCTGCCGAGCGAGACATTTCATTGATGTCGGGACAGGGCGTGTTGAAGGCGTTGCAATCACAGGGCGTGAATGCCCATGCTTTTGATCCTGCCAGCCAAGCTTTGCATCTTTTGCGAGATCAAGGTTTCAGCCATGCCTTTATCTGCTTGCACGGACGCCATGGTGAAGATGGCACGGTGCAAGGTGCACTGGAATTGCTGGGCATGGCCTACACAGGCTCGGGTGTGATGGCCTCGGCCATCGCCATGGACAAGCAAATGACCAAGCGCTTGTGGGCGGCAGAAAGTTTGGCCACACCCCCTGGCGTTTGGCTGCCGCCGCACCAACAAACGCCTGACCGCATCGCCCGTATTCCCGAAGAATTGGGCTTGCCCCTGATCGTCAAACCACCGCATGAAGGCTCCTCCATTGGTGTGACCAAGGTGTTGGAAGCGAGTGATTTGAAACAGGCCGTGGCCTTGGCAACCCAATACGACCCCGATTTGCTGTGTGAAGCCTTCATTGACGGTGAAGAGGTCACCTGCCCGGTGTTGGGTGAGGGTCCTGCCGCTCAAGCCTTGCCCGTGGTGCGCATCGCAGCACCTGAAGGTGCCTATGACTACCAAAACAAATACTTCACCGATGACGTCAAGTACCACTGCCCAAGCGGCTTGCCCGCTGCAGAAGAGGCAGCGATTCAAGCGCTGAGTGTTGCTGCTTATCGGTCCTTGGGTTGTCGTGGCTGGGGACGGGCTGACGTGATGATTCGCGCATCTGACCGCAAAGCCTTTTTGTTGGAAATGAACACCAGCCCTGGCATGACCGATCACTCTCTGCTGCCCATGTCAGCACGCGCTGCAGGTATCAGTTATCCCGACTTGTGCATGCGAATTTTGCAAAGCGCACGATTGGATACCAAGATGGGGGCACTGAAAGCATGAACATGCGACGCAGCACCATGCCCGCAGAAACAGCACCAGTTCTGGCTCTGGACATCCGCCTCATGAACATCACCAGCATGCTGTTGATCACAGGCTTGGTGGTGGCCAGCGTTGGCGTTGTTTTGTGGTGGATGCTGCGACATCCGGTGTTTGCCATTTCGGCCATCAGTGTGCGTGGCGATATACGCCACAACAACGAAGTCACCTTGCGAGCCAATGTGGTGCCCCGCTTACAGGGTAGTTTCTTCACGGTGGACTTGGATCAAGCGCGCCGCACTTTCGAAAATGTGCCTTGGGTGCGCCAAGCCTTGGTACGGCGTGAATTTCCAAATCGTTTGCAGGTTGAATTGTTCGAACATGAGCCGGTGGCGTATTGGGGCCAGGAGTCGGAGTCACGTTTGCTCAATCGGCAAGGCGAGGTCTTCAGCGCCAATTTTGGCGAGTTGGAAAACGAAAACATGCCGCATTTGTCAGGGCCGGATGCCGAGTCGGTTCGCGTGCTGCAGATGTATGCGAAGTTGTCACCCGAGCTTGAAAAGTTGGCATTGCCATTGCAGTCTTTGGAATTGACCGCGCGGGGCAGTTGGCGCGCTCAGATGAAAAATGGCGCCTCGCTCGAATTGGGGCGTGGCAATGAAAGCGAAGTGATGGCCCGGGTGCAACGACTGACGCAAACCTTGGCCCAAGTCAGTCAACGTTATGGACGGCAGACCCAATCACTGGAATCGGCAGATTTAAGACACATCAATGGCTATGCCTTGCGCTTGCGGGGTGTGGGCACATTTGATTCGACGACAACAAGGTAAGCACAAAGAGGTTTCCATGGCAAAAGAATACAAAGACTTGGTGGTGGGGTTGGACATTGGCACCAGCAAGGTCATGTTGGTGGTGGCCGAGGTGTTGCCCGGCGCCGAACTCAAGTTGGCGGGCTTGGGCATTGCGCCCAGCAGTGGTTTGAAACGCGGCGTGGTGGTCAATATTGACGCCACGGTGCAAAGCATTCAACAGGCGTTGAAAGAAGCCGAGTTGATGGCCGATTGCAAAATCACACGGGTTTACACCGGCATCACCGGCAGCCATATTCGCGGCATGAATTCGCATGGCATGGTGGCGGTGAAAGACCGCGAAGTCACCGCCGCTGACGTGGCCCGGGTGGTGGAAACAGCCAAGGCTGTCAACATCTCCACCGATCAACGCTTGTTGCTGGTCGAGCCGCAAGAATTCATCATTGACGGCCAAGACGTGAAGCAACCGATTGGCATGAGCGGCATACGCTTGGAAGCCAAGGTGCACATCGTCACTGGTGCGCAAACCGCTGCTGAAAACATCATCAAGTGTGTGCGACGCTGCGGTTTGGATGTGGACCACCTGATGCTCAACCCCTTGGCATCCAGTTTGTCGGTGTTGACCGATGACGAGCGTGAGTTGGGTGTGGCATTGGTGGACATTGGTGCAGGCAGCACCGATATCGCCATCTTCACGGGTGGTGCGATTCGGCACACGGCGGTCATCCCGATCGCAGGCGACTTGATCACCAGCGACATTGCCATGGCTTTGCGCACGCCCACCAAAGACGCTGAAGACATCAAGGTGGAGTCGGGCTTTGCCAAACAACTGCTGGCTGATCCGAACGTGCAGGTGGAGGTTCCGGGCTTGGGTGACCGCGGCCCGCGCATGCTCAGCCGTCAAAACTTGGCCGGTGTGATCGAGCCACGCATTGAAGAAATTTTCTCGCTGGTGCAGCAGGTATTGCGCGACTCCGGCTACGAAGAAGTGCTGTCATCGGGCATTGTGCTGACAGGCGGCAGCGCCATGATGCCCGGCATGATTGAACTGGGTGAAGACATTTTCTTGAAAGCGGTGCGCCGTGGTGTGCCGCGCTACAGCAGCGCTTTGTCCGACATGGTGTCGCACCCGCGTGCGGCCACCGTCATGGGCTTGTTGGAAGAAGCCCGCATGGCGCGTTTGCGAGGATTTCGCGTGGCGCAAAAAAA
The DNA here is from genome assembly GCA_937891045.1 of uncultured Burkholderiales bacterium. The sequence goes on from CALBEV010000187.1 coordinate 71,379, forward strand.
TGGTTCTGTGAAAACCGCCATGGGGCGGGTCAAGGACTGGTTTGTGGGGAACTTTTGATCATGAACAAACAACATCTTCAGACCGTGGCCCGCAGCTTTGCGCACATTCAAACGCACCGACGATGGCGACCTTGCATTCGCGGCGCACCCTCAGGTTGAACGCTGATTTCAAAGACTTTCAAAGACTTTCAAAATTTAAACAACACAGGCAACTGCATCAACTGATTCGGAGAAACAAAATGAACATTGAAATGATTGAAAAAAATGAATTCAACCCAGACACCCAAATCCGCGTGATCGGCGTGGGCGGTGGTGGTGGCAATGCGGTGGAACACATGATTGCCAGCGGTGTGCGCGGCGTTGAATTCATCTGCGCCAACACCGATGCCCAGGCCTTGAAGGTCAGCTCGGCCAGCCGCGTCATTCAGTTGGGCGACAACGGCTTGGGCGCGGGCAGCAAACCCGAACGTGGTCAAGCCGCCGCTGAAGCGGCCATCGACAGCATTCGTGAAGTGCTGCAAGGCTCCAACATGGTGTTCATCACGGCGGGCATGGGTGGTGGCACCGGCACGGGTGCCGCTCCTGTGGTGGCCCGCGTTGCACGCGAAATGGGCATCCTTACCGTCGGCGTGGTGACCAAACCTTTTGATTGGGAAGGTGGTCGTCGCATGACGAATGCCGAAGCTGGCTTGGCCGAACTTGAAGCCAATGTGGATTCACTGATCGTGGTGTTGAATGAAAAATTGCTGGAAGTGTTGGGAGACGATGTCAGCCAAGACCAAGCGTTTTCATTTGCCAATGATGTGTTGAAAAACTCTGTCGGTGGCATTGCCGAGATCATCAATGTCGAAGCCTTGGTGAACGTCGACTTTGAAGATGTGCGCACCGTCATGAGCGAGCAAGGCAAGGCCATGATGGGCACCGCCACCGCCAGCGGCCCAGACCGCGCCCGCATTGCTGCCGAACAAGCCGTGGCCTGCCCCCTGTTGGAAGGCGTGGACATGACGGGCGCCAAAGGCGTGTTGGTCCTGATCACAGCCGCTAAAGGTGCGTTGAAATTGGCAGAATCTCGCGAGGCCATGAACACCATCCGTGCTTTTGCATCATCAGAAGCGCATGTGATTTATGGCACGGCCTACGACGAATCCTTGGGTGACCAAATTCGGGTCACGGTGGTGGCCACAGGTTTGGCTCAAGCAGGTCGTCGGGTTGCACCGCCTTTGTCGGTCATTCGCACCGGCACAGACAACGTGGCCTATCCCACCAACCCCAGCATGGTGCCCACAGCCACTATCAGCAGCCATACGCCGACCATGTCAACTGGGACAGACAGCCTGCCCACGCAACTGGCCTCACCTTTGAGCACGGGTAATGTGAATGTTCCCAGCGTCTGGCGCACCCGCGACCGCACGCAAGCAGCAGCCAAGGTGGACGCCATGTCCTCGGGCGGCATGGACAATTACGAAATCCCAGCCTTCTTGCGCAAGCAAGCTGACTAAAATCGCGCCCGTGCTGAAACAACGAACCCTTCAAACCATCACCCGCGCCGTGGGCGTGGGGCTGCACAGCGGGCAGCGTGTGGAGTTGACATTGCGTCCGGCACCGCCGGACACGGGGGTGGTGTTTCGCCGGGTTGATTTGGCGCATCCTGTTGACATTCCTGTCAGTGCCACCGCTGTCACGGATACCCGCATGGCGTCCACCATCTCGGCGCAGGGTGCCAAAGTGCACACGGTGGAGCATTTGATGTCGGCCTGTGCAGGTTTGGGCTTGGACAATCTGTATGTGGACATCACCGCTGAAGAAGTACCTATCCTTGATGGGTCATCAGCCTCGTTTGTGTTCTTGCTGCAAAGCGCGGGCATTGAATTGCAAAACACCCCCAAGCGTTTTATTCGGGTCTTGAAACCGGTGCAGGTGCAAGAGGGTGAGGGTGACAACATCAAGTGGGCGCGACTGACGCCGCACCACGGCTACAAGCTCAGCTTTGAAATTGATTTTCAACACCCCGCGGTGGACTCCACCGGTCAACGCGTCGAGTTCGATACCGAAACCGGTAATTATGTGAAAGACATTGCACGGGCCCGCACCTTTGGTTTCACCAAGGACGTGGAGATGATGCGAGCCAATGGCTTGGCTTTGGGTGGCGGTTTGGACAACGCCATCGTCATGGACGATTACAAGGTGCTCAACAGCGAAGGCCTGCGCTATGACGATGAGTTTGTGAAACACAAAATCCTCGATGCGATGGGCGATTTGTTTTTATTGGGTCGACCCTTGTTGGCCGCTTACAGTGCGTTTCGCTCGGGACACGCCATGAACAACCGCTTGCTGCGCGAATTGCTAAGCCATGCCGACGCTTATGAACTGGTGAGTTTTACGGACGAGCGCCAAGCACCGCGCGGATTGGCCAAGTTGGCGCCCGCTTGGTAGTCCCACCTCGGATGCATTGCTGACCTTGCTGGCTTAAGCGGCGCCAAAACTTCGTTTGAAATCTTCAAACTGTGCGACCACGTGCTGGCGCAAAACCAAGGCCAACTGTTCGGTCTGATCGGCCCCTGCCAAAGCCAAGTCGTGCATCAACTTGCCAATGTGCTGCGCCTCTAGGTACATTTGGCTGAGCTGGTTCAAGTTGGCATCACAACGCTCCAACGCCAAGTAATGGGTTTGGTTTTGCAGACTCAGCACGTGCAACAAGTCAAAGCGCTGTTGCCAATCCGTCAGGCTCAGGTTGGCGGCTTGGTCCATCACCATGGCTTGGTCAAACCGTTCCTCAACACAGCCAAACACCGAGGCCACGTGTTGAATGATGCGTTCGTCAGTGCCTTCCAAGTAATACCGACCAAAATCGAACAGCTGCAAGTCGTAAATTCTTGCCCCAGAAGCCGCTGCCGTTGAGGCAGGCACAGGGACCGGATTTTTGGAAAAAGCAAAAAAACGGGGTTGAAAAACCAAGTTTTCAGCCTCAGGCACATGAAGTCGTTTGAAACGACGACCTTGGCCGCCATCAGGGCTGCGCACCACAAAACACTGCCAGCGGGAGCCGTGGACATGCTCCACTTTAGCCATCACCTTGTTCCACCAGTCTTGCCCATCTTCAAAATCCTCAGAGGCAGGCGCAAACTGCTCGGGGACATCCATGATGGTCAATAGTCGAGTGCAAGCCAGATCGGCAAAAATCTCAACAGCAGTCATATGTCTTTCTTGAGAATAAGTATGGGATAGAAATTGCTGGTGCTTGGTCAATATCTTGAGTAGTTTTTCGGTTGCAATGATGAACTTAGCACGTTTATCGTTTTTGTCACTTTGAAGCTGCAGCCAACCTTGGGAGATGCATCTTTTGAGTTTTTTGCGAACACCCGCTTCGCTGTAGTTCAATTGGGTGTTCAATTGCTTGAGATTCAAAGCTTGACCCAGCAACGTATGGTGGGCAACAACAGTCAACAGATCAAAGGCGAGAAGACTACCATCCAATGGCAAATGAGCGCCTTCCCATTGACGAACAGCCAGAAGATTTTGAAAAAATTGAAATGAATTCATGAAAGTCGACATAAATGGTCGACTGAATATAAGTACTAAAACGAACAAATACCATCACATATTCATGTACTAAGTAACAGCATGTTTTGCTTAAGCAGAAGCCTTTATCAAACGTGCGTGGTGCAGTCTGGCATGGGCATGGGTGATGGCCAGACCGAGGGCATCTGCTGCATCAGGTCCGGGCAGGCCGGGCAATGTCAACAAGCGTTTCACCATTTCTTGCACCTGCGCTTTGGCCGCCTTGCCATGCCCTGCGATGGCTTTTTTCATCTGCAAAGCGGTGTACTCTGCCACCGGCAAGCCGCTGTGAACCAGAGAAGTGAGGCAGGCCCCCCGAGCTTGCCCCAACAACAAACTGGCTTGCGGGTTCATGTTGACAAACACAATTTCCACCACCGATTCTTGCGGACCATAGCGCGTTGCCACCGCGCCAATGCCCTCAAAAATGACTTTCAAGCGAGCAGGTAAATCACCGCGGGGCAAGTGCGTGGTAGTGATGGTGCCGCTGGCCACGTAATGCAACTGGCTGCCTTGGCTGTCAATCACACCAAAACCTGTGCATTGCAAACCCGGGTCAATGCCCAAAATACGCACGGTGCTCATGGCAAATCCACTTGCGGCATGCGACCCAATATGACTTGTGCACGGTTGGCCAAATAGGGTGAGCGCGCATATTTTTCAAAATACTTGGGGCGCGGCAACATGACCGACAAACGAGCGCACTCCCAAGCAGAGAGTTGCGAAGCGGGTCGCCGAAAATAGTGTTGCGCCGCAGCCTCAATGCCAAACACGCCTTGACCCCATTCCACATGGTTCAGGTAAAGCGTCAAGATGCGCTCTTTGCTTAGCAACTGCTCTAGTGCCAAGGTCAGCACCAACTCTTGGGCCTTGCGAAAAAGCGTTCGTTCACCGCTCAAAAACAAATTTTTCGCCAACTGCTGGGTGATGGTGGAACCACCCACCAACTTGGCAGGCTTGGGATTGCTTGACTGGGCTTGCGCTCTGGCTTGCGCACGTGCCAAGGCTCGCGTATTGCGGCTCCAAGCTCTTTCCAAGGCTTCCCACTGCACGCCGCCATGCGAGGCAAACACATCGTCTTCAGAAGCAATGACGGCACGTCGCATGTTTTTCGGATGTTGGGTGGCAGGCACCCATTCATGTCGCCATCGCAAGCGATCGGTGGTGCGCACAATTCGCCATGCTTCCGAGCGCTGAAAAGCAGTGGACTCCGGATCAATGAAACGCATGCTGGCGATGCGCGCGATGAAAAAAAACTGCAAACCCAAGCCGCACAGAAAGACCAGCATCAACCAACGACCCAGGGGTTTGAACAGGAGGCGGGCATGGCGCATGGTTCAGCGGGCTTGTAAGCTGGTTTGCAGACTGTTGCTGCGGTCAAATTGAAAGCGCGTGACCAAGGCCAGTTGGTCCATCTCTTGGCGCATGTCCTCGGTGAAGGCGCCAAAGGGACCGGCGCCTTTGGCAATCGCCTTGGCCTGCATGTCAAGCGTGGGGTTGCCAGATCCAGTAATGACCTCAGCACTCACCAACTGGCCACTGGTGCCAATCGTGATGACCATGATCAAACTGCCATAGAGTTTTTGACCCTGTGATTCAGGAAAAAGCAAGGTGCCGCGTGCTTCGATTTTGCGTCGCAGTTGGTCATAGTAGTGGGCGTAGCTGCTTTCCTGAGTGCTGGGGCTGATGTAACGTTTGCGAGGACGCGCATTTTCTTCTTGAATGCGTCTTTCTATTTGCGCCAGCATGTTCAATAACTCTTGCCGTTGACGCTCCAGCGCGGGGTCGGCTTGGCGGGCTTGCTTGGCGGTCAAAGTGGCCAAGCTGCGTTTGGTTTGTGCCAACAATTCGTTTTGTTCAATTTCGCGTTGGGTGAGTTTGCTTTGTCGTTGGTCATCGGCTTGGCCGCTTTGGGTGATCGGGGCATTCATGAGCGGTGACGTGGCGCGACCTTGCGCGGCTTGGCCGCCACCTGCCAAATTGGTTTGCGCCAGTGCGCGTGCTTTGCTGGGTTTTTTCTCGTCGGTTTGGGTGTTGACCAAGATCACTTCCAAACCGTTGTCGCGTACCAAACGGTCTATCGCCGCTGGCGCACCCAAATGGACAAACAGCAATGCTGCATGCAGCGCCAACGACAAACCCAGCGCCCAACTCATGCCTGCGGTTCCTCTGTGGTGGTCTCCGATAAATCGACCGCGATATGCAAGGGCCCGGCCGCCACCTCTTCCTCATCATCGGCTTCATTCACCAGATCGCTGGCGTCCAAGCTTTGCAGGAACTGGGCATGCACATCCAAGGCGATCAAATCCATGGCGGTGATGCGCACCCGCACTTGGGCACCGCGCTCAAGCGGCGGCGCACCCGACACACTGAACACCAAGGGCAGGTTGTTGGCGCGGGCCATGGGCGGTTCGCCTGGAAAGGACTTGAAGACGCTGGCATCCAATTCGGTGATGGCTTGCTGCTGCAAATGCTGCATCGTCCAGAAACGCTCCATGCTCGACTGGTGCGTGTTATAAGCGGTGTAGGCGGTTTCAAAACCAGAGATGATGCCAAAGAGTTCGGCGTCTTTGGGTTTGAAGGGCGCCACCAGCGCAGCCGTGGCACCGTTGCGAGCACAGGCGATGAGTTGCCATTGGTTCACCAAGTCGGTGTAACGGCGCAGTGGTGAGGTGCTCCAGGCATAACTGGGCACACCAATGCCTGCGTGAGGCAAGGCTTTGGTCCCCATCCGAACTTTGATGCCAGGTGCCAAGCTGGCCTGACTGCGGTAAATGGCTGGCACGCCCAAACTGGCCATCCACTGGCCCCAGGTGCTGTTGGCCAGGATCATGGCTTCAGCCACGATCAGGTCCAAAGGGGCACCGCGTTGTCGCACCGAAATTTGAACCGTCTCGTCGCCTTGCGGACCGGCCTCGGGGGTGTTGACCAAGCGGAAGTTGTAGTCGGGGCGGTTGAAACTTTCGGGTTTGCCGCGCACCACCTCACGCGCAGCTTTCAGGTGCTGCGCCAAGCGGAACAAGAAAGCCAACTCGCCCTGCGGCATGGCCGGGTCTTGCGAGCTGGCTGCGGGCGAGGGATTGCTCAGCCAAGCTTCGGTGACAACAGCGTCGAGTTGGTCATGACGCAAATTGGCGGCGATGGGCACTTGTTCCAGACGCGTTTCGCTGTGCTGTACTTCCAAACTCTGGGCATCAAAGCGCACATACAAAGACAAGGCAGGGCAGGCGCGGCCTTCTTGCAAGGTGTAGCTTTGCACAATGCTGTCGGGCAGCATGGTGATTTTGTGGCCCGGCATGTAAACCGTAGAGAAGCGCGTGCGACCAACCGAGTCGATGGCATCCCCGGGGAGCACCGCCAAACCAGGGGCTGCGATGTGAATCCCCACGGTGATGCTGTCGCTGCCCAATCCTTGCACCGACAAAGCGTCGTCAATTTCAGTGGTTTGCGAGTCGTCGATCGAATAGGCCTGCACAGCTGCCAAGGGCAAGTCGGCCAAGATGGCCGGTGCTTGCAAGGCAGGGAAGGCCGTACCTTTGGGGAAGTTTTCAAACAAAAACCGCTGCCAATGAAAGTCGTAGGCCGAGCGAATCGCGCCGGCTTGTTGCAGCAAAGCCAAGGGTGGCGTGTTGCTGCCCCGAGCCGCTTCCACGACTGCTTTGTATTCAGGGGCGTTTTTATCGGGCTTGAATAAAATTTTGTAAAGCTGGCGTTCGACCGCTTCTGGACAAACCCCTTGCATCAATTGCGCCGCCCAATCGGTGATTTGCGCCTGCACTTGTTTTTTCTTGTCGATGGCCACCAGGGCTTGCTGAATCACTTCGGCGCTGGCCTTGCGAAACCGCCCCTTACCGGCACGGCGGAAATAGTGGGGAGCCTCGAACAAGCGCAGCAACATGCCCAGTTGCTGCGCAGCGGTGGCGTCTTTGCTGAAATAGTCTTGGGCCAATGCCACAAAGCCAAATTCTTCGTCGGGTGCAAATTCCCAGGCCATGTCGGTTTCAATCTCTGCGGCCACGGCTTGACCCGCTTTCATGAACTCGGCGGGGTTGGGCTTGTCAAACGTCATCAGCACATGGGCGGATTTCACTTTCATGCGCTTGCCGCTGTCGAGTTCAATCTGGGCGGACGCTTCGGCCTCGGACAGGACCCGTCCGGTCATGAATTTGCCACTGTCTTCAAAGAGTGCATACATGGCGCTGATTCTCCCATGATGCTCCGATAAACTTGCAGCATGGCAACCCAACTTGGCAAATACAGTGTGTTTCAACGCATCACCCCGATGGTGTTGGGCTTTGACGCCGTTTTGGGTTTTGCAGTCTTGGCCTTGGCGCTGACGGGTTTGGTATCGATTTTTTCCTCGGGCTATTCTGACGGCCAACGTTTTTGGGACCATGGCCGAAACATGCTGTTGGCATGCATCATCATGGTGGTGGTCGCGCAAATTCCACCGCAACGCATAATGGCCTTGGCCGTGCCGGTCTACACGGTGGGCCTGGCCTTGTTGGTGGCCGTGGCCTTGTTTGGTCTGACCAAAAAAGGGGCGCAACGATGGCTGAATGTCGGCATCGTGATTCAACCCAGTGAGATCATGAAAATTGGCATGCCTCTGATGCTGGCTTGGTGGTTCCAAAAACGCGAAGGGCAACTGCGTTCATTGGATTTTTTCGTGGCCGGGTTGATTTTGTTCGTTCCAGTGGCCTTGATCTTTAAACAACCTGACTTGGGTACCGCCATTTTGGTGATGTCTGCAGGTTTGTACGTCTTGTTTTTCGCTGGCCTGAGCTGGTGGCTGATCATTCCCCCCTTGCTGCTGGGCATGATTGGTGTGTCCTTGCTCGTGTTTTTCGAACCCAGATTGTGTGTGGACGGCATGGACTGGCCTTTCCTGCTCGACTACCAGCAGCAGCGTGTTTGCACTTTGCTTGATCCTGGCCGAGACCCTTTGGGCAAAGGTTTTCACATCATTCAGGGCATGATTGCCATTGGTTCGGGCGGTTTTTGGGGCAAGGGCTTCATGCAGGGCACCCAATCCCACTTGGATTTCATTCCTGAACGCACCACCGACTTTGTCTTTGCTGCTTATTCGGAAGAGTTTGGTTTGATTGGCAACATCTTTTTGATCGGCAGTTTCTTGGTCTTGGTGTTTCGCGGCTTGGCCATCGCCACAGAAGGGCCAACCCTGTTTTCCAGGCTGCTGGCCGGCAGCATCACGCTGATTTTTTTCACTTATGCCTTTGTCAACATGGGCATGGTCAGCGGCATGTTGCCGGTGGTGGGCGTCCCGCTGCCCTTCATCAGTTATGGCGGCACCGCCATGGTCACCTTGGGTTTTGGCATTGGCATCTTGTTGTCGGTGGCCAAAGCCAAGCAGTTGGTGCAGTCTTAAAAGCCTGACAACCCGCGCTGCGCGGGGTTGTTGACCCCCTCCTACAATGCGGTCATGATTTCACGCGAACCCACCCTCGAACGTTTGTCCTTGGCGCAAAGCCTCTTGCTCACCCCTTACGGACTGGACGAATCCCACCTCACCCAAGCCTTGTCGGCCATCCGCGCCCACCAAGTGGACGATGCTGATTTGTACTTTCAGTACACCCGCTCGGAGGGTTGGAGCTTGGAAGAGGGGATTGTGAAAACTGGCTCGTTCAGTATTGATCAGGGTGTGGGTGTACGGGCCGTTAGCGGAGAGAAAACCGCGTTTGCTTATTCGGACGATATATCCATGGCCTCGCTCATGGATGCCGCCCACACGGTGCGCAGCATCGCTGCTGCCGGTTTGAACGCCCGCACCAAGGTCCCCAGCCGCGTCATCGCCCCCAGCCGCCAGCTCTACCATGGTGAAGACCCGATTGGCAGCTTGGACAGCACCGCCAAAGTGCAGTTGCTCGAGCGTTTGGAACAGCAAGCCCGCGCCAAAGACCCGCGCGTGGTGCAGGTCATGGCTGGTTTGGCCAGTGAATACGATGTGGTCATGGTGGCGCGTGCCGATGGCACCCTGGCTGCCGATGTGCGCCCTTTGGTGCGCTTGTCTTTGTCGGTCATCGTCGAGCAAAACGGTCGCCGCGAAAGCGGTTCAGCCGGTGGCGGCGGTCGCTTTGGTTTGGGTCATTTCGATGCGGGATGCCTCACGCGCTATGTCGAAGAAGCCGTCGGCTCGGCCCTCACCAACTTGGAGGCCCGTCCAGCACCCGCTGGTGAAATGACCGTGGTGTTGGGCTCAGGTTGGCCCGGCATCTTGTTGCACGAAGCCATCGGCCACGGCTTGGAAGGCGATTTCAACCGCAAAGGCTCCAGTGCCTTCAGTGGCCGCATTGGCCAACGCGTGGCTGCCAAAGGCGTCACGGTGCTGGACGATGGCACCATTGCCGATCGCCGTGGCTCGCTCAACGTGGACGACGAAGGCCATGCCAGCCAGAAAAATGTCTTGATTGAAGACGGCATCTTGGTCGGCTACATCCAAGACAGCATGAACGCCCGATTGATGGGTGTGGCTCCCACGGGCAATGGTCGCCGCGAAAGCTACGCCCATGTGCCGATGCCGCGCATGACCAACACCTACATGTTGGGTGGCGATAAACACCCCGAGGAAATCGTGGCCAGCATCAAAAAAGGCCTGTACGCCACCAACTTTGGTGGTGGTCAAGTGGACATCACCTCGGGCAAGTTTGTGTTCTCGGCCAGTCAAGCCTATTGGGTTGAAAACGGCAAGATCCAATACCCCGTCAAAGGCGGTACCTTGGTCGGCAATGGTCCGGATGCCTTGACACGCGTGAGCATGATTGGCAATGACATGGCGCTGGACCCGGGTGTGGGCACCTGCGGCAAAGAAGGCCAAAGCGTGCCGGTGGGTGTGGGTCAACCCACGCTGCGCATCGATGGTCTGACCGTGGGCGGTACCGCTTAAAGACCATTGAAATTCACCAAAACAGCCTGTGGTACAGTCATCCTCATGATTTCAGTTAAATTTCACTTTGCCTATTTCTGGTTCTCACGCCCCACCGGCGGTCGAGAGGTCTGACCGCAAACAACGCGCTGAACTCCAAAACCAACCGCCGAAGCCCGGCGGTTTTTTTTTGCCACTTTCACTTTGTGCCTCGTTAAACGCCTTCAAGGAACTGCCATGAAAACCCCCAAGCATGATGCTTATGCGCCGACCAACGATCAGACCAGCCAAACCGACAACCAACGCATCAAGGACATCACCGTGCTGCCGCCCCCAGAACACCTGATTCGCTTTTTCCCGATTGCTGGGACTGCGGTTGAAACCCTGATCGCCAAAACCCGTCAGCGCATCCACAAAATCATGGCGGGCAAAGACGACCGCTTGCTGGTGGTCATCGGTCCGTGCTCCATCCATGACCCGGCCGCCGCACTCGACTATGCCCGTCGATTGAAAGCCGAGCGTGAGAAGTACGCCGACACCTTGGAAATCGTGATGCGTGTTTATTTTGAAAAGCCCCGCACCACGGTGGGCTGGAAGGGCTTGATCAACGACCCCTACTTGGACGAAAGTTTCCGCATCGACGAAGGCCTGCGCATTGCCCGTCAGTTGCTGATTGAAATCAACCGCCAAGGCGTGCCTGCAGGCAGCGAATTTTTGGATGTGATTTCCCCGCAATACATCGGTGACCTGATCAGCTGGGGCGCCATTGGCGCACGCACGACGGAGAGCCAGGTGCACCGTGAATTGGCTTCTGGTTTGTCAGCGCCGATTGGCTTCAAAAATGGGACGGACGGCAACATCAAAATCGCTACCGACGCCATCCAAGCTGCGGCCCGTGGGCATCATTTTTTGTCAGTGCACAAAAATGGCCAAGTGGCGATTGTGCAAACCAAGGGCAACCCGGATTGCCACGTCATCTTGCGCGGCGGCAAAGCACCCAACTATGACGCTGACAGCGTTGCAACTGCTTGCCAAGAGTTGGAAGCCGCCAAACTGCCCGCCAGCTTGATGGTTGATTGCAGCCATGCCAACAGCAGCAAACAACACGAGCGCCAATTGGTGGTGGCCAAAGACATAGCGACGCAAATCGCCAGTGGATCAAACCGTGTGTTTGGCGTGATGGTGGAAAGCCACTTGAAGCCTGGCGCCCAAAAATTCACACCTGGCAAAGACAAGGTAGAAGCTTTGGAATATGGTCAAAGCATCACAGATGCATGCTTGTCTTGGGATGACTCTTTGCAAGCTTTGGAGGCTTTGTCGCAAGGCGTCAGAACACGCCGCAACATCAAGTAATCTGCTCAGGTTTAGAGGGTTTGCAACAGTTTGGCGTGAACCCCGCCAAAACCGCCGTTGCTCATGCACAGCACATGGTCGCCTGGCTGGGCGGCAGCCTTGACTTGTGCCACCAGTGCGTCGATGTTGTCAGCGGTATGTGCCCGCGCACCCATGCTGGCCAAAGCCTCAGCGGCATCCCAGTCCAAACCAGCGGTGTGGCAAAACGCCAAGTCGGCTTGCTCCAAACTCCAAGGCAGTTGCGCTTTCATGGCGCCCAGTTTCATGGTGTTGCTGCGGGGTTCGAACACTGCCAAGATGCGGGCTTGACCCACTTGGCGGCGCAAACCATCCACGGTGGTGCGGATGGCGGTCGGGTGGTGGGCGAAGTCGTCATACACCGTGATGGCCTGCGTGCCGGTGCCGATGGTGCCGCGCACTTCCATTCGGCGACGCACATTTTCAAACGTAGACAAGGCCTGGCAGGCCTGCGCCACGCCCACACCCACATGTTGCGCAGCGATGATGGCGGCCAAGGCATTCATTTGGTTGTGCACCCCACCCAAACGCCATTGCACCCGCCCTTTCACTGCGCCTTGGCGCAACACCTCAAAGTCAGAAGGCTCGCCGCGCACCTGCCAATCGGCTTGGGCTGTTTCACCAAAACCTGCCACTTCGCTCCATTGGCCCATGGCTAAAACCCGTTGCAAGCTGTCTTGGTCCGCGTTCACCACCAAGCGCCCGCCAGACGGCACGGTGCGCACCAGGTGGTGAAACTGTCGTTCAATGGCGGCCAGGTCTGGGAAGATGTCGGCGTGGTCGAATTCCAGGTTGTTCAAAATGGCCGTGCGTGGTCGGTAATGCACAAACTTGCTGCGCTTGTCAAAGAATGCCGTGTCGTACTCATCGGCTTCAATCACAAACAGTGGGCGACTTTGCCCCTTGGCCAAGCCGCCCAAGCGGGCGGACACGCCAAAGTTCAGGGGTACACCGCCAATCAAAAACCCCGGTGTCAAACCGGCTTGTTCCAAGACCCAACTGAGCATGGCGGTGGTGGTGGTTTTGCCGTGGGTACCCGCCACAGCCAGCACGTGCCGCGCTTGGCCAGGGGCATGCAGCACATGATCGCTCAGCCATTGCGGGCCACTGGTGTAGGGCAGACCGGTTTCTAGGATGGCTTCCATCAAGGGGTAGCGGGGGGTGCCATCGGGCAAACGCGCACGGGACACCACGTTGCCCACCACAAACATATCGGGTTTCAAGCCCAGTTGGCCGGCGCTGTAGCCCTCGATCAACTCGATGCCCAAGGCCCGTAATTGGTCGCTCATGGGCGGGTAAACGCCGGTATCGCAACCGGTGACCCGGTGACCGGCTTCGCGGGCGAGGGCGGCCAAGCCGCCCATGAAGGTGCCGCAGACACCTAATATATGAATGTGCATGGGATGGGATTGTAGAAGCGGCACATAGCCTGGCCGAGACGGCACATAGCCTGGTCGAGGCGGCACATAGCCTGGCCGAGACGGCACAATGGCGGCCATGTCTCAGGAAGTCAAAGCAGCCATTGCCGCCACCGCCGCTCGCTTGGTGGTGGAAGAAGGCCTGGAATACGGACCCGCCAAACGCAGAGCCTTGCGTGAATTGGCTTTGCCCAGCCGCAGCCCACTGCCCGGCAACGACATGTTGGAAGACGAGGTGTTTGATTACCTGAAGCTGTTTTGCGCAGACACCCAGCCGCAAGAGTTGCGGGCGCTTCGGGAGCTGGCGCTGACTTGGATGGAGCGCTTGCAAGTTTTTCGCCCGCACCTGAGTGGTGCGGTGTGGCGTGGCAGCGCCACCCGACTGTCCGATATTTACATCCAATTGTTTTGTGACGATGCCAAGTCGGCCGAGTTGATGTTGATCGACCAAGGCATGCGCTACGATGTCCAAGCCATCAAGGGTTTCAAAGGTGAAGAGGTGGACGCTTTGAGCATCCACAGCCTTTGCACGGCACTGAATGAAGACATTGGTGTGCATTTGATAGTCTATGACTATGACGACTTGCGCGGGGCCTTGCAACCTGATGAGCGTGGGCTTGCGGTTCGTGGGGATTTGGCCAGCTTGCGCCAGTTGTTGGACAATGCCTGATGGACTCCAATCAGACTGACTCACCATCCTCTTCCAAACGTAACTTGTTGGTGGTGGCTGCCGCCGCCTTGGCCGCGGGCATCGGCGTCAACTGGTGGCGTCACAGCCCAAAAACACTGGCGGACCCGAGTTTGCAAGCCCTCTGGCTGGCCAGTTTTGAACAAGCTGACGGCACCCCTTTGAAGCTGGCCGACTTCCAGGGGAAGCCATTGGTGTTGAATTTTTGGGCCACTTGGTGCACCCCTTGTGTTGAAGAAATGCCGCTATTGAACGCCTTCTTCCTTGAAAACAAGTCTAAAAGCTGGCAAATGATTGGATTGGCAATAGACCAGCCCAGTGCGGTGAAGCGGTTTTTGGGGCAATATCCGGTAGAATACGCCATCGGCATGGCCGGCTTGGAAGGCACCGAGTTGATGAAAAACTTGGGCAATGCCACGGGTGGTTTGCCCTTCACCTTGGTGTTGAATGCGCAAGGCGAGGTGCAGATGCGAAAGTTGGGCAAGCTCACTGAAAGTGACATACGGTCTTGGGTTTGACCGAGGCGCGCCGATCCAGCTGTCAGGTCGGTTTTTTGAAATGGTGTAAATTACACCCTCTTTAACAGCAGAAGACTGCCAGGTCCATGGATTTAAGAAAACTCAAAACCCTGATCGACCTGGTGTCGGAGTCCAATGTCTCCGAACTTGAGATCACAGAAGCCGAAGGCAAGGTCCGCATCGTCAAAGGCCCAGTTGGCGCACCAGTGGTGATGGCGGCGCCTGTGTCTGTCGCACCACCCGTCGCCTCAGCCCCCGCCACGGCTGCCCCAGCAGCGCCCGCACTGTCTGCAGTGGCAGAAGCTGCGGTGGAAACCGGGCACACGGTCAAGTCCCCCATGGTTGGCACCTATTACAGTGCATCTGGCCCGGAGGCCAAACCTTTCGTCCAAGTGGGCAGCGTGGTCCAGGCGGGTGACACCATTTGCATCATTGAGGCCATGAAGATCCTCAATGAAATCGAAGCCGATCACAGCGGCACCGTCAGCAAAATTCTGGTCAGTAACGGCCAAGCCGTGGAATACGGCCAGCCCATGTTCATCATCGACTGAGCGGGCTGCATGTTTAAAAAGATTCTGATCGCCAACCGAGGCGAAATCGCGCTGCGCATCCAGCGGGCCTGTAAAGAGCTCGGGGTCGAAGCTGTGGTGGTTTATTCTGAGGCTGACCGTGAGGCCAAATATGTCAAATTGGCAGAAGAGGCGGTTTGCATTGGCCCAGCCGCTTCTTCGCTGAGTTACTTGAACATGCCTGCCATCATTTCGGCGGCCGAAGTCACCGATGCACAGGCGATCCATCCAGGCTATGGTTTCTTGAGCGAAAACGCCGACTTTGCTGAACGGGTTGAGAAAAGCGGTTTTGTGTTCATAGGCCCCACGCCCGAGTCCATCCGCATGATGGGCGACAAGGTGTCGGCCAAGCAAGCCATGATCAAGGCCGGTGTGCCTTGTGTGCCAGGCTCTGAAGGCGAACTGCCAGATGACCCCGCACAAATTCGCCGTATCGCCAAAGCGGTGGGCTACCCGGTCATCATCAAAGCGGCGGGCGGCGGCGGCGGTCGGGGCATGCGCGTGGTGCACAACGAAGCCGCGCTCATCCATGCTGTGCAAACCACCAAGACCGAAGCAGGCTCAGCCTTTGGCAATCCAGCGGTGTACATGGAAAAGTTTTTGCAAAACCCGCGCCATATTGAAATTCAAATCTTGGCGGACAACTACAAAAATGCCATTTACCTGGGTGAGCGTGATTGTTCGATGCAACGTCGGCACCAAAAGGTGATCGAAGAGGCACCGGCACCAGGCATTGCTCGCAAGCTGATCGAGCGCATTGGCGAGCGATGCGTGACGGCCTGTAAAAAGATGGGCTACCGGGGCGCTGGCACCTTTGAGTTCTTGTATGAAAACGGCGAGTTTTACTTCATTGAAATGAACACCCGGGTGCAAGTGGAGCATCCTGTCACCGAGTTCATCACCGGTGTGGATATCGTCAAAACTCAAATCATGACCGCAGCTGGTCAAAAACTGCCCTACACCCAGCGCCAAATCGAAATCAAAGGGCATGCGATTGAATGCCGCATCAATGCAGAAGATCCATTCAAGTTCACACCATCCCCGGGTCGCGTCACCATGTGGCATCCGCCTGGGGGGCCAGGTGTGCGGGTCGACTCGCATATTTATACCAACTACTTCGTGCCCTCTCACTACGACTCCATGATTGGGAAAATCATTGTGCATGGGGACAACCGTGAACATGCTTTGGCTCGAATGCGAACCGCTTTAGGTGAAACCGTGGTTGAAGGAATTCAAACCAACATCGCCTTGCATCGTGTGTTGATGAGCGATCCGGGTTTCATGGCAGGTGGCACCAACATCCACTATTTGGAAGAGTGGCTGGCAGTTAGACAAGCCTCCTGATGGTTGAACTTCGGCTGCATTGTCCGCAAGATCAGGTGGAATTGATCAGCGATGCCTTGATGGCATTGGATGCTCTGAGCGTGTCGGTGGAAGACGCCGATGCACACACTGATCAAGAGCAAGCTTTGTTTGGCGAACCCAACATGCCAGCGCCTGCAGCTGGTTGGCTGCGCTCGCACCTGATTGCCTTGTTTGTCGATGAAGCCCTCGCCAGAGACGCGGCCAAACTCTTGGCCTTGCAACCCTTTTTTGAAAACTGCGCTTTGCTAGGCATCAATCTTGTGCCTGAGCAAGATTGGGTGCGATTGACCCAATCGCAGTTCGAGCCCGTGCCCATCACACCCACTTTTTGGGTGGTGCCAAGCTGGCATGAACCGCCTGCTGGTGCGCAATGGGTATTGCGTCTAGATCCTGGTTTGGCCTTTGGCACAGGCACCCATCCCACCACGCGCATGTGTTTGAAATGGATTGCCCAGCACCCGCCCAAAGGTCAGCGGGTGTTGGATTACGGTTGTGGTTCAGGCATTTTGGCCATTGGTGCAGCCATGTTGGGTGCGGCATCTGTAGATGCAGTGGACATTGACCCCGATGCAGTGACTGCTGCACAAGCCAATGCGCTGGCCAATCAGGTTGACTTGAATTTAGGATTGCCCGAAGTCGCGGTGGGTGTTTATCCTTTGGTGGTGGCCAATATCTTGGCGGCTCCCTTGAAAGTACTGGCACCCTTGTTGTGCAGTCATGTTGAGACGGGCGGTAGTTTGTTGTTGGCGGGTATCTTGGAGCGTCAAACCATGGACATTCAAGCGGCGTATCAACCATATATGAACTTACAAGTCGCCGATACCCAAGAGGGTTGGGTACTGATGCGTGGGCAGGCTGTTTGATAAGCTTTGGTTTTTCATAGACTCTCACTCGGCCATGGCCATCGTCACCCTTTGCCCTCAGTGTCAAACCGCTTTTGCTATTCAAGCCGAGCATTACAGCGCGGCTGATGCCTGGGTTCGATGCGGTCGTTGTGCGCATGTCTTTGAGGTGGACCAACATCTGTACGAGCTGGACGACAACAAACCTGCGAATCAACCGGTTGAATTGCCACTGGCTTTGCGTGTTGCACCCTCATTACCGGCTGCGCAAACCCTGATACAGCCTTGGCTTTGGTCCAGCTTGTCAATCCTGTTGGCGTTGCTGTTTTGCTTTCAAGCCATGTTGTTTCATCGCCATCAGTGGCGAGCCCAGGTGCCTGAATTAACCCCTGTCTTGCTCGCTGTGTGTCAAAGCCTTGGCTGTGAACTGCAGTGGCCGATGGAGCCCAATCAAGTATCCATTGAAACGGGCGGCTTCAAAGCTTTGGGCAACCATGAATATGTCTTTAGCGGCAGTATCAAAAACCAATCCGATTGGGCTTTGGCCACGCCCATGTTGGAGCTGAGTTTGATGGATGACGTTGATGCGGCCGTGGTGCGCAAAGTGTTTGCGCCACAAGCACTTGGGCTGAATGATGTTTTGCGATCCCGTCGGGCACAATCGTTCGAATTGCGGTTTAGCTTGGATCCAAGCTTCAGCCCTTTGGTTCAAGGCTACCGAGCTTTTCTTTTTTATCCCTGACTTTTTTTAAATAGGACTCACCATGGCTGTGCTGATTTGCGGATCATTGGCGTTTGACACCATCATGCATTTCGAGGGGCGCTTCAAAGAGCAAATCCTCCCAGAACAACTGCATATTTTGAATGTGTCTTTTTTGGTGCCGCAATTACAGCGCGACTACGGAGGATGTGCTGGCAACGTGGCCTACGGCTTGAAATTACTGGGTGGTGCGCCACTGCCCATGGCCACCTTGGGCAATGATGGTGAAAGCTACATGAACCGCTTGAAGCATTTGGGCATTGCCACAGACTTCGTCAAGATGGTCAGTGACAACTACACCGCGCAAGCCATGATCATGACCGACTTGGACAACAACCAAATCACGGCGTTCCACCCAGGCGCCATGATGCAAGCGCACACCACTCAAGTTCAGAAGCGATCCGACATCAGCTTAGGAATCGTCTCCCCTGACGGGCGTGACGCCATGATTCAACATGCCGAACAATTTGCGGCGGCAGGCATTCCATTCGTATTCGATCCTGGTCAAGGTTTGCCCATGTTTGATGGCGACAGCTTGCGCCACTTCATCACCCAAGCCACATGGGTGACAGTGAACGACTATGAAGGCAAGATGTTGACCGAGCGCACCGGCTGGGATGCAGCAGAGATCTCCAGCAAAGTCAAAGGCTTGGTCATCACTTTGGGAGCCCATGGTTGTGAAGTCTGGCAAGACCGCCAGAAAATTTTGGTCGCACCAGTCAAACCGACTGCTGTTGTCGATCCCACAGGCTGCGGTGATGCATGGCGCAGCGCCTTGCTGTTTGGTTTGGATCAAGGTTGGGACTTGGTGCGGTGCGCAGAGCTGGGTAACAAAATGGGCGCGTTGAAAATCGCCAGCCGCGGCCCGCAAAACTATGTGTTGGCATGAAAAAACCCGGTGTGGTTAAACACCGGGTTGTAGGCAAATACCGTTTGAAGCTCAGGGCTTGCTGGCTGTTGGAAACGGCCAAGCAGCTTGAGGATTCAATGTGGTTTGCGCCACATGGTGAACTGCCGGAGCAGCCGCCTTGTGGGGTTTGGCTGCTGGTTTTTTAGCGGCTACTGGCTTTTTTTTTAC
Organism: uncultured Burkholderiales bacterium; assembly: GCA_937891045.1. The sequence goes on from CALBEV010000187.1 coordinate 90,429, forward strand.
AGCTGGTTTTTTGGCCGCAGCTTTTTTAGCTGCCGGCTTTTTAGCTGCAACCTTTTTCTTGGCTGCAGGCTTTTTAGCTGCTGCTTTTTTGGCGGCGGGCTTCTTAGCTGCAACCTTTTTCTTGGCTACGGGCTTTTTAGCTGCTGCTTTTTTAGCGGCGGGCTTCTTGGCTGCAACCTTTTTCTTGGCTACAGGCTTTTTAGCTGCTGCTTTTTTAGCGGCGGGCTTCTTAGCTGCAACCTTTTTCTTGGCTACGGGCTTTTTAGCTGCTGCTTTTTTAGCGACAGGTTTCTTAGCAGCAGCTTTTTTTGCTGCTGGTTTTTTTGCTGCTGGTTTTTTTGCAGCGGATTTTTTTGCAGTTGCCATTAGATACTCCTAGATCAAGATCTTAGATCGTTGGTTCAAAACACTTGGCCCCTTCTCCTGCAGCCAAGTGATTCATGGTGCTGAACCGAGGTTCAACACCATGAACAGGGGTTGTTGTTGACAGACTCAATGCCGAATGACTCAGCGTTTGTGTTTGCCAAAAACAGAATGTTTCCATGCTCGTTCAGTCCCAGGACAGAGCGCCACCAGTTTGGTACTCGATGACGCGGGTTTCAAAGAAATTGCGTTCTTTTTTCAGGTCGATCATCTCGCTCATCCAAGGGAAGGGGTTCTCTTCGTTGGGGAACAAGGCGTCCAATCCAATTTGTGTGGCACGGCGGTTGGCGATGTAACGCAGATAGCCTTTGAACATAGAGGCATTCATGCCCAGAACGCCGCGCGGCATGGTGTCCTCGGCATAACGGTACTCGAGCTCAACCGCTTTGTGGAACAGTTCGTTGATGTCGGTCTTGAATTCGGATGTCCACAAATGGGGGTTTTCTAACTTGATTTGGTTGATGAGGTCGATGCCGAAATTGCAGTGCATCGACTCATCTCGCAGGATGTATTGGTATTGCTCAGCAGCACCTGTCATTTTGTTTTGACGTCCCAAAGCCAAAATTTGGGTGAAGCCCACATAGAAGAACAAACCTTCCATGAGGCACGCAAACACGATCAAAGATTTCAAAAGTGTTTGGTCAGTTTCGGGTGTGCCTGTGTGGAAATGGGGATTCATGATCGCGTCGATGAACGGGATCAAAAACTCGTCCTTGTCGCGGATGGACTGAACTTCTTGGTAGGCATTGAAAATTTCAGCTTCGTCCAAGCCCAATGATTCGACGATGTACTGGTAGGCGTGGGTGTGAATGGCTTCTTCAAAGGCTTGGCGCAGCAAGAACTGGCGGCATTCGGGCGCCGTGATATGACGGTAAGTGCCCAACACGATGTTGTTGGCGGCCAAAGAATCGGCTGTGACAAAAAAGCCCAGATTGCGTTTGATGATGCGCCGCTCGTCTTCGGTCAGACCATTGGGGTCTTTCCACAAAGCGATGTCACGGGTCATGTTCACTTCTTGCGGCATCCAATGGTTGGCGCAGGTGGCCAGGTATTTCTCCCAGGCCCACTTGTATTTGAAAGGCACCAACTGGTTGACATCGGTTCGACCATTGATGATGCGCTTGTCTGCGGCATTGACACGGCGAGCTGAAGCATTGGAAACAATGGAGGGCGCATCTACAACGGGCGTGTTCACAACAGCGCCGTCATTGAGCACACGGGGTGCTACAGGCAAGGAGGATTCAGTGAGGGGTGACTGATTCGGGTGACTGTGAAAGCCACCTTGGGTTGCGCTTGGCGCTTGGGGGATTGCTTCTTCTTCCCAGGTCAACATGACGATGATTCCATTCTTCTGATTATGGTTGCTTAAAGCTAAAACGCAAAGTGTTCATTCACATCAATGGCTTAGCGTGTTGCTGATTTGCATCGAATACACCAGGGGCTGGGCCCCTGATGTTCTCATTGGCAAGCTTCGCAGGTCGGATCGTCAACGCCACAGAACTTCACATCGGTGGCCGGCGTGCTGGCCATTTGTGCCCGTGCTGCGGCAGCGGCCATTTCCATAGCGCTCAGGTTGGCTGTTCCACCGGAAGACACTGCATTGTGAGAGCCGGATTGAACCGTGGACTTCTCCACTTGGGTGGCACTGGTGGTGCGCAGGTAGTAAGTGGTTTTCAAGCCGCGCAACCAAGCCAGTTTGTAGGTGTCGTCGAGTTTTTTACCAGAGGCGCCAGCCATGTAAATGTTCAGGGACTGGGCTTGGTCGATCCATTTCTGGCGACGAGCGGCTGCTTCAACCAACCATTTGGTTTCCACCTCAAAAGCTGTGGCGTACATGTCTTTCAGGGCCTGCGGTACCCGATCAATAGGACGCAGGGAACCATCGAAGTGTTTCAGGTCCATGACCATCACATCGTCCCACAGACCCAGACGTTTCAAGTCGCGCACCAAGTAGGAGTTGATGATGGTGAATTCGCCCGACAAGTTGGACTTGACAGAGAGATTGCCAAAGCAGGGCTCGATCGAGGCGTCCACACCCACAATATTGGAGATGGTGGCGGTTGGTGCAATGGCCACGCAGTTGGAGTTGCGCATGCCGTCAGCAGCGATTTTTTGACGAAGGGCTTGCCAGTCCAAGGTGGCACTGCGGTCGACTTCGATGTAGCCGCCTCGCGCTTTTTCCAGCAGGTTCAAGGTGTCCAAAGGCAAGATGCCTTGGTCCCACAAAGAACCTTTGTAAGTGGAGTAGCGGCCACGCTCACGCGCGAGTTCGGTGGATGCCCAGTAGGCGTAATAGCAAATCGCTTCCATGGAGCGGTCGGCAAATTCAACAGCCGCTTTCGAAGCGTAAGGAATTTGCTGCTCATACAAACTGTCTTGGAAGGCCATGATGCCCATGCCCACAGGGCGGTGCGCCAGGTTGGAGTCGCGTGCTTTTTTGACCGCGTAGTAGTTGATGTCGATCACGTTATCCAACATGCGCATAGCCGTGTTGATGGTGCGCTTGAGTTTGTCGTGGTCGAGTTCGGGACCATTGGCGCCGGTTTTCAGATGGCGTACAAGGTTGATTGAACCCAAGTTACACACTGCTGTCTCTGTGTCGCTGGTGTTGAGCGTGATTTCAGTGCACAGATTGGAGGAGTGCACTACGCCGACGTGTTGTTGGGGGGAACGCACATTGCAGGCGTCTTTGAATGTGATCCAAGGATGACCGGTTTCAAACAGCATGGTCAACATCTTGCGCCACAGGTCAGTGGCCTGCAAAGTTTTGGCTGGCTTGATCAGGCCTTGTTTGGCTTGTGCTTCGTATGCGGTGTAAGCTTTTTCGAATTCAGCACCAAATTTGTCATGCAAGTCGGGGGTGTTGGAGGGCGAGAACAAGGTCCACTCACCGTTTTCCATGACGCGTCGCATGAACAGGTCTGGAATCCAATTCGCAGTGTTCATGTCATGGGTGCGGCGGCGGTCGTCACCCGTGTTTTTGCGCAGTTCGAGGAATTCTTCGATGTCCAAGTGCCATGTTTCAAGGTAAGTGCAAACCGCACCCTTGCGTTTACCGCCTTGATTCACCGCCACAGCGGTGTCATTCACCACCTTGAGGAAGGGCACCACGCCTTGTGATTCGCCATTGGTACCTTTGATGTGGCTGCCCAAAGCGCGTACACGGGTCCAGTCATTGCCCAAGCCACCAGCAAATTTGGACAACAAAGCGTTTTCTTTGATGGATTCGTAGATGCCGTCTAAGTCGTCGGGCACGGTGGTCAAGTAGCAGCTGGACAGCTGTGGACGTGTTGTGCCGCTGTTGAACAAAGTGGGCGTGCTTGACATGAAGTCGAATGAAGACAGAACTTCATAGAACTCGATGGCACGTTCTTCGCGGTTGACTTCGTTGAGGGACAAGCCCATGGCCACGCGCATGAAGAAAGATTGGGGCAACTCGATGCGTTGCTTGCGCACGTGCAAGAAGTAGCGGTCGTACAGCGTTTGCAGGCCCAAATAGTCGAATTGGAAGTCGCGTTCGGGCTTGAGGGCCTTGGCCAAGCGAGGCAGGTCAAACTGCAACAAACGGGGATCGAGCAGCTCGTTATCCACGCCTTTTTTCAGGAAAGAGGCGAAGGTTTCTTGATAGTGGTTGCCCATTTCTGCCTGGGTTGCTTCCTTGCCCAACACTTCTTTGGCGATGGAGTACATCAGCAAGCGGGCGGTGGCATAGGTATAGGAAGGTTCTTTTTCAATCAAAGTACGAGCAGCGAGCACGGACGCTTTGTGGACCTCTTCCATGGGGATGCCGTCGTACAGATTGCGCATGGTTTCGGTGAGGATCGGTGCGGCTTGCACGTCTTGACCCAAACCGGCGCAAGCAGCTTCGACCAAGAATTTCAAACGCGCCGTGTCCAAGGCCACACGCTGCCCTTGGTCAATAACGTGCAACACAGGCTCGTTGGTGACTTGTTGCTCTTTGTGAGTGGCACGTTCTTGGGTGCGGCGTTCGCGGTAGAGCACATAGGCACGGGCCACCTCGTGATGGCTGCCACGCATGAGACCCAACTCCACTTGGTCTTGCACATCTTCAATGTGGAAAGTGCCGCCGCCTGGACGTGAGCGCAACAAAGCGCGCACCACGGCTTGGGTCAGTTGATCGACGGTTTCACGGACACTGGCTGAAGCCGCGCCCTGTGTACCGTGCACAGCCAAAAAGGCTTTCATCATGGCCACAGCAATTTTGGCGGGCTCAAAAGGCACGACCGCGCCGTTGCGGCGGATGATTTGATAATGACTGAGACTGGCATTCAAAACCGCAGTCTTGGCAGGATCGTTGGCGTAAGAGGGGTCGGCGTAGGTCGTGGAGACGGAAGAGGGGGTGGCGATTTGCATCTTTTTATAGGTCCTGTTGGGCTTGAATGCTTTTGTTAACTTCTTTTTGACCGAGGTCCATCTTCAATGTTTGACCGCGGGCAATGTGCAAGGGTCACACTATATATGGGGTCTAAACTCTTTTCAACACACTAGCCGTAGTGTTTGGCAATTTTTTTACAAAATCGGCTTCAAAGGCAAACAGTTGGTGAAGACTGTCTGATTTGATGAGATTTGACGCGCCTATTTCGGATGCTGTGGATAACTCATTCGGGAAAATCAGGATGATCCCAACCCAGTCCATGTTGCAAAAAACCCCACGAAAAACCCGGCCCCGGGTCTTTTTTACGATCAGGTGCGATGTGCTCATGGCCAACTGTGTGTTTCAGTGGGTAATGCATGGCCAAAACAGGCAGCAACGAAATCAAACTTTCGTACTGTTCTGGCGTGAAAGTATCGCCATCCAATCCCTCAAGCTCTATACCGATTGAAAAGTCATTGCAATTAGATCGTCCGGCGTGCTGAGATTCGCCTGCATGCCATGCACGTTGATCGCAACTCACGAATTGAATCAATTCACCACCGCGGCGAATGAAAAAATGCGCAGACACTTGAACGCCGCGCAAGTGATTGAAATAAGGGTGCCGATCAAAAGCCAATTGATTGGTGAAAAAATCTTGCACATCATGGCCGCCGTAGACACCTGGCGGCAGGCTGATGGCATGAATTACCACCAAATCAATGGTTGTATCGACTGGGCGCGGGCCAAAGTTGGGTGATTCCAAACGGTGTGCGAAACGGTACCAACCCTGATGCCAGAACGGGGTCTTCAAGCGTCCCTGCTTTCTTGCAAGTCACGATGTTCCAAGCTGCAGTAGGCGCCTTTCTCGGTGTGAACTGCATCAGGGCTGGGCAGATGCAGATCACAATGCAAGCAACGCACCATGGGTTCGGGTTCAGGCTTCGTGGCGTTGGGCGTGTTGTCGATGCGGCGGCCACGCTTGAACCACCATATCAGCCCGATCACGATGCCCAATATCAGCAGGTATTTCATAAGGTTCGTTGCAAAAGAACTTCCATCACGAAGCGAGATCCTGCATAGGCCAGTAACAACAAGGCTGAGCCCAAGTAGAGTGTGCGCACAGCCAAGGTGCCGCGCCAACCACGTGCATGTCGGCCCCAAATCAAGAGCAAAAACACCACCCAAGCCATGACCGACAAAATGGTTTTATGGTCCCAACGCATGGTTTTGTCAGACCCATAGAGTTGTTCCCCAAACCACCAACCAGCGATCAAGGTGGCAGACAACAAAAGGAAGCCCAAATGCACAAAACGAAATGTCAGCCGTTCCAGTGTCAACAAGGGCAATCCAGTTGGATCTGTGGCGGCCAGACGCATTTGTCGTTCAGCCCGGCTCATCAAACTCGCATGCACCACGGCCGCGGCAAACATCGCGTAGCAGGCCAAACCCAGCAACCAGTGCAAGGGCAACCAAGCCGAAGCCGAGCTGTGTAGCACTTGTCCGGGAAAGACCAAGGGCACAAGCACAGTCACCAAGCCAATCGATGACAGCATCCAGCGGGTGCGCATTTGCGGGAACCAATGGTGTTCAGCGGTGTACACCAACAGGACCAGCCAGGTCGTGGCGGACAGCGCGGGGCCGAAACCGAAGCGGGCGGCTTCGTCAGGGGCTGGTACCAAGGTGGCCACGACACTCAACCCATGGAACAGGGAGATGACCCACAAGTAATGGCGACTTTGCTGCAGAGACAGTCGGCCGCCAAACAACGCACCCAAGGTGTAGGCGATCGCAGCGATGAAGCCCCAAAGCAAACTGAAGGAAGATGCGGCCAATACAATCATGCTGTCAGTTTAGCGTCTTGCACAAGAAGCTGACGTCTATTCCTCGCAACATCCAAACCCTCAGGGAAACCATGGCAACCACCCTCGGCGACAAACTCTCCAAGTTGGTCAAGCAAATCAGTGGCCAAGCCCGCATCACCGAAGCGAATGTGGCCGACATGCTGCGCGAAGTCCGCATGGCTTTGCTCGAAGCAGACGTGGCACTGCCGGTGGTGCGCGATTTCATCGTCCGCGTGAAAGACAAAGCCCTGGGCCAAGAAGTCATCAACTCGCTCACGCCTGGCCAAGTCTTGGTCAGCATCGTGCAAAAAGAGTTGGCCGCCACCATGGGCGAGGGCGTTTCGGACATCAACCTGGCCGCCCAACCGCCGGCTGTCATCCTGATGGCGGGTTTGCAAGGCGCGGGCAAGACCACCACCACCGCCAAACTCGCCAAGCACCTGATCACCAAGCGAAAGAAAAAAGTCCTGACGGTGTCGGCTGACGTGTACCGCCCCGCTGCCATTGAGCAACTGAAGTCGGTGACGGCCCAGGCTGGCGCGGAATGGTTCCCCAGCAACCCGAGTCAAAAGCCAGTGGACATCGTGTTGGCCGCGCTGGACTATGCCCGCAAACATTACATCGATGTGCTGTTGGTGGACACCGCCGGTCGTTTGGCGATTGATGAAGCGCTGATGCAAGAGATCAAGGCTTTGCATGCCGCGGTGAACCCCGTGGAAACCTTGTTCGTGGTGGACGCCATGCTGGGTCAAGACGCGGTGAACACGGCCAAGGCCTTCAAAGAAGCCTTGCCTCTCACCGGCATTGTGCTGACCAAGATCGATGGCGATTCACGCGGTGGCGCGGCCTTGTCGGTGCGGCAGGTCACCGGCGCACCCATCAAATTCGCGGGCACCAGCGAAAAAATCGATGGCTTGGAAGCCTTTGATGCCGATCGCCATGCGGGTCGGATTTTGGGCATGGGCGACATCTTGGCTTTGGTGGAGCAAGTCACTGCCAATGTGGACATGGACGCGGCGCAAAAAATGGCGGCCAAGTTCAAAAGCGGCGATGGTTTTGATCTGAATGATTTCTTGGCGCAAATCCAGCAGATGAAGCAAATGGGTGGTTTGTCCAGCCTGATGGACAAGATGCCCTCGCAGTTGGCGTCCAAGGCCAAAGACGTGGACTTGAACCGCGCTGAAAAAGACATGATGAAAAAGCAGGGCATCATCCACAGCATGACGCCCCTGGAGCGGGCCAAGCCCGACTTGATCAAGGCCACCCGCAAACGCCGCATCGCAGCAGGCGCCGGTGTGCAAGTTCAAGAGGTCAACCGCATGCTCAAAGAGTTTGAGCAGATGCAAGACATGATGAAAAAAATGCGCGGCGGCGGCTTGATGAAGATGATGAAAAAGCTCGGCGGCATGAAAGGCATGCCTGGCATGGGCGGCGGTTTTCCGGGCCTGCCGCGCTGAGCCGCGCTTTCTGAAGCTGACACCCCCAACACTGCGACAGCTTCAAACTGGGCTGTCGATGCGAATCCAGGTGGTTTTGAGTTCGGTGTATTTGTCGAAAGCGTGCAAAGATTTGTCGCGCCCCACACCGCTTTGCTTGTAGCCGCCAAAAGGCACCGTGATGTCATCCTCGTCGTATTGATTGACATGCACCGTGCCCGCCCGCAATGCGCGGGCCACGCCATGGGCGCAGTTGATGTCCCGTGTCCAAATGGACGCTTGCAAACCATAGACATGGTCGTTGGCCAATTGCACGGCCTCTTGCACATCATTGAAGGCCATCACACTCAGCACCGGCCCAAAAATCTCTTCGCGGGCAATTGTCATGTGCGGGTTGACGCCATCGAAGATGGCCGGTTGCACATAAAAACCTCCGCTGTCCACACGCGCTACCTCGCCACCGGCGAGCAAAGCCGCACCTTCTTGGCGGCCCTTGGCGATGTAGCCCAACACGGTGTCAAGTTGGGTGCGGTCAACGATGGCGCCCATCACCGTGTCGTGCTGCAACGGGTCGGCCGGTTGGTACTGGGGCAGCAATTGCAAGGCACGCTCGACAAACGCGTCTTTGATGTGGCGGTGAAGCAGCAAGCGTGAAGGCGCATTGCAGCTTTCACCTTGGTTGAAAAAAATGCTGCCCACAGCGGTTTGCACGGCGCGTTCCAAGTCGGGACAGTCGTCCATCACGATGAAGGGGGACTTGCCACCCAATTCGGTCCACGCGCGTTTCAGATTGCTTTGGCCGGCCATGACGTGGACCTGTTTGCCCACACGGGTCGAGCCGGTGAAGCCAATGCAGTCGACGTCCATGTGCATCGCCAGGGGTGTGCCCGCTTCGGTCCCAAAACCGGGCACCACGTTCAACACACCGGCTGGCAAGCCCGCTTCCATGGCCAACTCCGCCAAACGCAAAGCGGTGAGTGGGGATTTTTCGCTGGGCTTGAGCACCACCGAGTTGCCGCAGGCCAAAGCAGGCGCGATCTTCCATGCCGCCATGATCATCGGGTAATTCCAAGGGACGATGGCACCCACCACGCCCATGGGTTCGCGGGTGATCAAGGCCAGCGCTTTCGCCGGTGTAGGGGCGATTTCATCGTAAACCTTGTCGATCGCTTCGCCATACCAGCTGATGCAGTTGGCGGTGCTGTTGACATCCACTTGGGTGGCGTATTGGATGGGCTTGCCCATGTCCAAGGTTTCCAGGAGGGCCAACTCAGAGGCGTTCGCCAAGATCAGATCGGCCCACTTGATCAGCACCCGTTTGCGCACAGCTGGGGCCAAACCGCTCCACCGTTTGTCTGCAAAGGCACGTCGGGCTGCTTGCACCGCCAGATCGATGTCGGCTGCATCTGCCCGCGCCACCTCGCACAGCACTTGTCCGTGGACGGGTGAGATGTTGTCAAAGCGGGCACCCGCTTGAGCCCAGCAACGCTGGCCGTTGATGAAGGCACTGCCATCCGGGGTGGGCGGGTAGGGTGTGGTGGGATTCATGGTTTCAAACAGTGTTGTGTATTCAACACCATCCCTTGTGTTGAGCTTCTTTCAAGGTCAGGTCCAGGCAACGCAGAATCAACGCCATCATGGTGTCGATGTCTTGGCGGGTCATCACCAAGGGTGGCGCGATGATCATGCGGTCGCCAACAGCACGCATGATCAAGCCGTTGCCAAAACAATGGGCGCGGCAGGCCATGCCCACGCTCAGCTCGGATGGAAACATTTCCCGCGTGGTTTTGTTTTTCATCAGCACCAAGCCAGCCATCATGCCGTGGGTGCGGGCTTCGCCAACCAAAGGATGAGACATCAAGGCGGTAAAACGCTCGGCCAAATAGGGCGCAATGTCATCGCGCACCCGCTCGACCACCCGCTGTTTTTCCATCCATTCCAAATTCGCCAAGGCGACTTGGCAGGCCACGGGGTGACCACTGTAGGTATAGCCATGGTTGAATTCACCACCTTGGTTGACGATGACCTCGGCCACCCGGTTGCCCACCAGCACTCCACCCAAGGGCATGTAGCCACTGGTGACGCCTTTGGCAAAGGTCACCAAATCGGGCTTGTAGCCCATTTGCTCGTAGGCGAACCATGCGCCCAAACGGCCAAAGGCGCAAATCACCTCGTCGCTGATCAGCAAGATGCCGTATTGGTCGACGATGCGTTGAATCTCGGGCCAATAGCTGGCTGGCGGGATGATGACGCCGCCCGCGCCTTGCACCGGTTCACCAATGAAGGCGGCCACTTTGTCGGCGCCAATGTCGAGAATTTTGGCCTCAAGTTGCCGCGCCATGCGGATGCCGAAATCATGCTCAGACTCGTTCGGCAAGGCATTGGCCAGGTGGTAGGGCTGGTCGATGTGCACGATGCCGGGGATGGGCAGGTCGCCTTGCTCGTGCATCCCTTTCATGCCACCTAAAGAGGCGCCGCCAATGGTTGAGCCGTGGTAGCCGTTGTGACGGGAGATGATGACTTTGCGCTGCGGTTGGCCCAAGCTGGCCCAGTAGTGGCGCACCATGCGGATGTTGGTGTCGTTGCTTTCCGAGCCCGAACTGGAAAAGAACACGTGCGTGAAACTGCGGTCCGCCACCTTGGGGGCCAAGGCACACAGTTTGGTGGCCAGTTTCACGGCCGGCAAGTTGGTGGTGTTGAAAAAGCTGTTGTAGTAGGGCAGCTCCATCATTTGCAGATAGGCCGCTTGGGCCAGCTCTTGCCGACCGTAGCCAATGTTGACGCACCACAAGCCACTCATGGCGTCGAGGATTTTCTGGCCCTCCGAGTCCCAGATGTAAATGCCCTCGCCGCGGGTGATGACACGGGCACCGCGCTGCGCCAGCGCGTGGGTGTCGGTGAAGGGGTGCAGGTAGTGGGCGCTGTCGAGTTGCTGAATCTGGGCGGTATGGACTTGGCGCCGCTCCATTTGGGCCACGTTGATCAGAGGTTTGAATGTCATGTTGTGAGGTCCTTTTGCCAGCTCAGATCAAACGTGCAGCAGCAAATGCTCACGTTCCCATGGAGAAATCACTTCCATGAATTCTTCAAACTCGGTTTCTTTGATCTCGGTGTAGACGGTGACGAACTCATCGCCCAGCACCTCGCGCAAGGCGTCGTCCCGGCGCAACCACTCGAGGGCCTCGCCCAAGCTGCGTGGCAAGGCGTAGGGGGCCAAATAGGCATCGCCTTTCATTTCCGCTTTGGCGGGCAATTTGTTTTTCAAGCCAAGGTAGCCGCATGCCAAGGTCATCGCCAAGGCCACATAGGGGTTGGCATCGGCGCCAATGACGCGGTTTTCAATGCGCCGCGCTTCGGGCGAGGACAAGGGTGAGCGAAAACCCACCGAGCGGTTGTCTTCGCCCCATTCAATGTTGATGGGTGCGGCCGTGTGGCGGGCCAGACGGCGGTAACTGTTGACGTAAGGGGCGACCAAGGCCATGGCCGAGGGCACATGTTTTTGCAAACCACCGATGTAGTTGTAGAAAGCCTCGGAGGGCGAGCCATCGGTGTTGCTGAAAATATTGCGCCTAGTTTGTTTGTCCACAATGCTTTGGTGGATGTGCATGGCGCTGCCCGGTTCACCAGCAATCGGTTTGGCCATGAAGGTGGCGTACATGTTGTGCCGCATGGCGGCTTCGCGCACCGTGCGTTTGAAGAAAAACACTTCGTCGGCCAAACCCAGCGGGTGGTCGTGGAAGAAATTGATTTCCATTTGGCCAGCACCCACTTCGTGGATCAAGGTGTCCACGTTCAGGCCCATTTTTTCGCAGTAGTCGTAAATTTCTTCGAACAAAGGGTCGAATTCGTTCACCGCGTCAATGCTGTAGGCCTGCCTGGAGGTCTCGGCGCGGCCACTGCGGCCAATGGGGGGATGCAGCAAAGAATTGGGGTCGGGGTTGCGAGCTACCAAATAGAACTCGAGTTCCGGGGCGACCACGGGCTCCAGGCCCATCTCGGTGTACAGATCGCAAACCCGGCGCAACACGCTGCGTGGCGCGAAGGGGATCAATTTACCGTAGCGGTCATAACAGTCGTGAATGACTTGGGCCGTTGGGTCCGAGGCCCAGGGCACGATGCGCACCGTGCTGGGGTCGGGCTGCAAATGCATGTCACGGTCGTTGGGGTTGATGACGTCGTAGTAGGGGCCGGATTTTGGAAATTCACCGGTCACCCCCAGTGCCACCACCAGCTCGGGCAGGCGCATGCCCCGGTCTTCGGTGAATTTGACGCGCGGCAGGATTTTTCCGCGGGCCACGCCGGTCAAGTCGGGGGCCAGACACTCGACTTCGGTGACGCGGTGGACATTCAGCCAATTTTCCAATTCGCTGAAGTTGGTGGGTGTGGGCATGGAATTGTTGTCAGACATGGGAAAAGCTTTGTGGTTTGAAAGGGGTTCAGGCCAGGGCAGGGGCGGGCGTCAGCGCCAAGCGCTGGGCCAAACGTTCCTGGCACGCTTGGCCAAAGGCTTGAAAAATGCGCATGTAAAAAGGGTTGTCTTGGCAGCGCCATTCAGGGTGCCACTGAACCGCATACGCAAAAGCGGTGGCAGAGCGCACTTGAACCGCTTCCACCAAACCATCGGGGGCGAAAGCCATGGGGACCAAGTCGTCGGCCAAGCGGTCAATGCCCTGGCCGTGCAAGGAATTCACCATGGCGGTGTCGCCGCCAGCCCATTCTGCCAAGACCGTGTTGGGCAAGATGCGGATCGGGTGACGCGGGGCGTACTGGTCGGCGTAAGAGGCCTCAGCGGGTTCGCGGTGGTCTTGCATGCCTGCAACTTCTTGCACCTGTTGGTGCAAGCTGCCGCCCAAGGCGACATTGATTTCTTGAAAGCCGCGGCAAATACCCAGCATCGGCACGCCTTGGGCCATGCAGGCGCGAATCAATGGCAGGGTGAGGGCGTCGCGCTGCGGGTCCAGTGGCAATTCGGGACGCAGCACCTCTTGTTGGAAATGGCTGGGATGCACATTGGAGGGCGAGCCGGTGAACAGCACCCCATCGCAGTGGGCCAGCAAAGCAGGGATTTGAGATGCGCTGGCCGTGGGCAGGGTGAAGGGTTCGGCTTGCGCCCCCAGCTTGATGGCCGTGGCGTATTTGTCACCCAGCACCGTGAAGGGCGAGCGGTGGTCACCGTGGCCAAGCAGACGGTGATCGTGTGTGACCCAAACCCAAGGCTGCATGTTCATTTCCTTTTGTCAGTTAAACCATTCTGGTACATTCTGTTGCCAATCAAAGGTGCCAGTTTGGCTTTTCCAATGGTGCCAATTCAGACCTCAGCATACATGCCTGAGGCCACCACGACGATGCTTGGAAGCCCCTTTGCCATGCTCACTGAATTCTTGGGTCAACAACTGCAGAACAAGCCTGCTGAGGCAGGACAACCTGCCTTGGCCTTGAACCGCCAACTTTATCTGTTGTTGAAAAAAGCCATGCTTGACCAGGTTTTGCGGCATGGTGAGCGCTTGCCCTCCAGCCGCGTCATGGCCGCATCCCTGCATGTGGCCCGCAACACCGTCATGAGCGCCTTGTCCCAATTGGAAGCCGAAGGTTTTTTAGAAACCCGACAAGGCAGTGGCACCTTTGTGCGGTTCAAGCGTCCGGCGATGAGCAGCCCATCAGCCAGCCCCAAACTGACGGGAGTCCAGCGTGGGCGTGCCCAGCAGGTGTCCGCACGCGGGCAAAGGCTGCTCAAACAAGACACGGCCAACGAATTGGAAGTGCAGCCGTTCACCCAAGGGTTTCCGGATTTTTCACCTTTCCCGGTGGGCGTGTGGCAAAAACTATTGGCCAAACACTGGCGCTTGTCGTATGCCAGCATGCTTGATTACAACGACACCGGTGGCTTCAAACCCCTCAAGCGGGCGATTGCCCAGTACCTGCGCTTGTTTCGCGGCATGCGTTTGGAGGAGGAGCAGGTGTTGGTGACCACAGGCACCCAACAATCCTTGGGCTTGTGCGCCATCTTGCTGGCCGACCCGGGCGACACGGTGTGGGTGGAAGACCCTTTGTATTGGGGTGCGGCACAAATGTTTCGAGCCAGTGGGCTGCGCATGCATGGCATACCCACCGATGCCCAAGGCCTGAACTTGGCGTTGTCGGACCAAGCGCCAGCTGCACGCATGGTCTACATCACGCCTTCGCACCAATACCCCACGGGCGGTGTGCTGACCCCAGAGCGGCGCTTGGATTTGCTGCGACGTTGTCGCGACATGAACGCCTGGGCCTTGGAAGACGACTATGACAGCGAGTTCCGTTTTGCCGGACCACAGCAGCCTTCTTTGCATGCGCTGGACTTGCAAGACCGCGTGTTTTACATGGGGACTTTTTCCAAAACCTTGTACCCCGGCATCAAGATGGCGTATGTGGTGGTGCCCCCAGACTGGGTGTCGGCGTTCAAACGCACCCATTACGACTTGAACCGTCCTGGCTTGCTGCATCAACAAGTGGCGATGGCTGAATTCATCGAGCTCGGTCATTTCCAAAGCACCATCCGTCAAGCCCGCGCCACGTATGCACAGCGCCGACAGGCATTGCTGCAAGCCTTGGCCCCATGTCTGGGTTTGCAAGCCCATATCAGTGGAACAGAACAAGGCTTGCATTTGTGTTTACATTTGCCGCACAACCTGGATGATGTGGCGCTGGCACAGCAAGCACAAGACCATGGTTTGACGGTGCGGGCGTTGTCGCGCTACGCCATCGCTCGCAAAGACTTGCGCGGCTTGGTGATTGGCTATGGTTATGCGCCCTTGGAGGCGATTCAGAAAGACGGACCGGTGTTGGCGCAATTGGTGTTGCGTGCCTTGCGGCATCGCCACGCTTGAGCCGGGCACTCAGCCCAGCCAATCGCGCAAACGGTAATAGCTTGTGCCCAACAACAGCAAGGGAATGCGCAAAGCCGCGCCACCGGGAAACCGGCTTTGCCGAATGCGTTCGAACAAACCCAAGGCATGGCGATCACCCAACAGGGCTTGGCGAATGACACGGCCTGCCAAGGTGGTGGCCGCCAGGCCGTGGCCGCTGAAGCCTTGCATGAAAAACACACCAGGCGCCAACTGCCCCCAGTCGGGTGCGCGTTCGCGTGAAATATCGACAAAACCGCCCCAGGTGTGGTCGATGCGGGTGTGTTGCAAGCTTGGAAAAACACGCACCATGCGCTTTTGCATGGTGTGCGTGAGCTGCGAAGGTGTGGCGGCGGTGTAGCTGACCCGACCGCCAAACAACATGCGCCGCTCGCCGCTCAAGCGAAAGTAATCGAGCACAAAATTGTTATCACACACGGCAGCGTTGCTGGGCAACAGCGTGTCGGCTTGGAAGGGGGGCAAGGCTTCGGTGGCGATGATGTAGGTGCCCACCGGCATGGTTCGGGCATGCAAGCGGGTGGCCAATCTGGGGGACTGCCAACGCAAACCGCTGTTGCCGGCCAGCACCACTTGCCGCGCCCGCACTTGGGCCTGTGCTGTGCGCACAAGCCAATCGCTGCCCACTTTGTCCATGGACAGCGCCGGGCTGTGTTCATGCAAACGCGCACCTGCCGCTTGCGCGGCTTGGGCAATGCCCAGGCCATAGCGCAGCGGGTTGAGGTGCCCCGATGCGGGGTCGCGCAAACCGGCCACATACTGGTCGCTTGCAATGTGCTGGCGCAGTTCAGCACCTTCAACCCAATGCATCTGGTGGCCATGGTGTTGCTGCATGTACGCCTGATCGTCGCGCAGTGCCCGGGCTTTGCGCGGGCGGTCGGCAACGGTCAGGTAAGACCACACCGGTTGGCAATCGATGTTGAAGCGCTGGATGCGTTCTTGCATCAACTGCACACTGGCCAAGGAGAGTTGCCACAGTTGCTGGCCCGCAGCCAAACCCAAGTGGGCATCCAACCAAGCTTGGCCACAGGCATAGCCACTGATGGCTTGCCCGCCATTGCGCCCCGAGGCGTGTCCACACAAACGTTCGGCCTCGAGGAGGATGACGCTTTGGCCACTTTCAGCCAGTTCGAGTGCCGTGGACAAACCCGCCAAGCCACCGCCGACCACCACCACATCAGCCTCGCTGTCTTGTTGCAGACTCGGCCAAGCAGGCCGGTTCACGGTGGTCTCATAAAAGCAGTCTTGTCCCAAATCAAGGTTGACGGCGGCGAGATTCATGGCGAGTCTTTCAAGCTGCAGTTTGCAAGCGCTGTGCTTGACCGCTCAAGTAGGCCCAGACCAAGGTGCAAGCCGCCAAGCTGCTGAGTTCGGCGTGGTCAAAAGGCGGGCAGACCTCGACACAGTCCATGCCCACCCAATTCAAATCGGCCAAACCTTCCACCCAATACAGCACTTGGCTCATGCTCAGGCCACCGGCTTCGGGCGTGCCGGTGCCGGGCGCGAAGGCCGGGTCCAAGCAGTCAATGTCCAAGCTCAGGTAGATGGGACGTTGACCGATGCGCTCTCGCACGGTTTGCAACAAGGGTGCAAGTTGGGGGCCTTCGCAGCCCCACAGATCGCGGGCGTGATAGATGAGGCCGCCGCGGTCACGCACGTATTCACGCGCCGACCGTTTGGCCGCCGAGCGCAGACCCACTTGCACCGTGTGGTGCGCACTCACCAAGCCCTCTTCAATCGCTTCGCGGGTCCAAGTGCCATGCCCCGAGGGTTCGCCAAAATGGTCTGCCCAGGTGTCGCAATGGGCGTCGAAATGCAGCAGGGCCAGCGGGCCGTGTTGTTTTGTCAGGGCCCGCAACAAGGGCAGGGTGATGGCATGGTCGCCGCCTAAAAACACGCAGTGGTGTCCTTGCATCAAGGGGGCGGCTTGGGCTTGAATCGCCGAACGTGCAGCCTCCAAACCACTGGCGTTGGGCAGGCGCAGATTGCCGCCATCGCCCAACCACGGCAGCGGGCTGATGTCAAAGACCGGATGCGTGGCATCACACAAGCTTTGGCTGACCGCGCGGATGCTTTGCGGGGCCATGCGTGCACCTGGGCGGTTGGTGACACTGCCGTCCCACGGCACCCCGATCAACGCCAAGGGTTGGTCTTGCAAGGCAGCGCAATTGGCAAAGCGGCCACTGCTTTGGGCGTAAGGAAAATCGTCAAGGCTCATGCGGGTGATCCTGGTTGAAACGGCCACAAGTTGCTTAGAGCTTAAGCGGCCAACTGGGGATAAATGGAGCCACTTTAACCAATTGAATGCAACCACTTGCGTCCAAACAAGAACAGCTGGCTTAGCATTTGACCCATGTTGACGCTCGATCCCTCCGACACGCCAGCGCTGCAAGCTTGGCTGACCCAAGAGCAAGCGCTGTTTGCCAGCCAGCACCCGCAATCGGCCCAGTTGCAAAGCCTCAGCAACCGGCATTTTTTATTTGGCGTGCCCATGCATTGGATGCGCGATTGGCCCATGCCCCATGCTTTGTTTGTGCAACAGGCGCAAGGCGCTGAACTGCGCTGCGCCGATGGGCATGTCTTCGCCGACTTTTGTTTGGGTGACACCGGGGCCATGTTTGGACACAGCCCACCCGCCGTCGCTCAAGCTTTGACCGATCAAGCCTTGCAAGGCTGGACCTGCATGTTGCCCAGCCAAGCTGCCGCGGATGTGGGTGAACGCTTGAGCCAGGTGTTCGGATTGCCACAATGGCAATTGGCCTTGAGCGCCAGTGATGCCAACCGTTTCGTGCTGCGCTGGGTGCGCGCCATCACCGCTCGCTCGGTGGTCTTGGTGTTTGATGGTTGTTACCACGGCGCGGTTGACGACACCTTGGTGGACCGCTTGGACGATGGCCGGGTCGTTGATCGTCCTTCGGTGTTGGGGCAGGTGCACAGCCATGCCCTCTCCACGCGCGTGGTGCCGTTCAATGATTTACCGGCTTTGGCGGCGGCCTTGGCCGACGATCAGGTGGCGGCTGTGTTGGCCGAGCCCGCCTTGACCAATTGCGGTTTGGTCCTGCCCGACCCTGGTTTTTGGCCACAAGCCCAAGCTTTGTGCCAACGCCACCAGACCTTGTTGGTTTTGGACGAAACCCATACCCTTTCGACAGCTTGTGGCGGTTGGGCCCGACAACATGGTCTGGTGCCTGACATGATGGTGCTGGGCAAAGCGGTCGCAGCGGGTCTGCCTTGTGCGGTCTATGGCTTCAGCGACACCGTGGCGCAACGCATGGTGAACGCCAAGCAACAAGCGCCAGAGGGGCACAGCGGCATTGGCACCACCTTGTCGGCCAACATGCTGACGATGTCGGTGTTGCAAGCCAGCTTGCAGCATTTGCACACGCCACAAACCTATGCCTCCATGTTGTGGGGGGCCGAGCGTTTGGCGCAAGGATTGGTCGAGGGCTTCAGACGCTACGGGCTGCCGTGGAGCCTGACGCGCTTGGGGGCGCGGATGGAGTTGCAGTTCATGGCCGCGCCGCCGCGCAACGCGCAAGACGTTCGTGCTGCAGACCCCAACTTGCTGCAATCGCTGTTGCATTTGTTCATGCTGAACCGAGGCGTGGTGCTGACGCCTTTTCATTGCATGATGCTGGTGTCACCCGCCACATCCGCTCAGCAGATTGATCAATTGCTGGATGTGTTTGAACAGTTCTTGGCAACACTGGCCCGGCAGCTCAAACCACCACCACCTCACCCCGCAAAGAATGCGGCAGGGCCTGCGTGATGCGCACATCGATCATCTGCCCCACCAAGCGCTGACCCATCGGACCAGCGTCGAAATTGACGATGCGGTTGCATTCGGTGCGGCCCATCAACTCGGCCGCGCTTTTGCGTGAAGCACCTTCAACCAAAATGCGTTGCACCGTGCCCAAGCGGCTTTCACCGATGCGACGTACGTTGTCCTCCACCGTGGCTTGCAGGTGCTGCAAGCGACGCAGTTTTACCTCATGCGGTGTGTCGTCGGGCAAATTGGCGGCTGGCGTGCCCGGGCGCGGGCTGAAGATGAAACTGAAGGACGCATCAAACCCAATGTCGGTGATCAGCTTCATCAGTTTGTCAAAGTCTTCTTCGGTTTCACCGGGGAAACCGACGATGAAGTCGGAACTCATGGCGATGTCCGGACGCACCGCACGCAGTTTGCGGATCGTGCTCTTGTATTCCATGGCGGTGTAGCCGCGCTTCATGGCCATCAAGATGCGGTCACTGCCATGTTGCACGGGCAGGTGCAAATGGCTCACCAACTGCGGCACCTTGGCATACACGTCAATCAGGCGTTGTGTGAACTCGTTCGGATGACTGGTGGTGTAACGGATGCGTTCCACGCCCGGAATTTCCGCGATGTACTCGATCAACAAAGCGAAATCGGCAATTTCTGAGGTGTTGCCCATGCTGCCGCGGTAGGCATTGACGTTTTGCCCGAGCAGTGTGATTTCTTTCACGCCTTGGGCGGTCAGGCCTGCCACCTCGGTCAGCACATCGTCCAAGGGGCGGTTGATTTCTTCGCCGCGCGTGTAGGGCACGACGCAATAGCTGCAGTACTTCGAGCAGCCTTCCATGATGGACACAAACGCTGAAGCACCATCAACCCGCGCTGGTGGCAGGTGGTCGAATTTTTCAATCTCGGGAAAGCTGATGTCGACCTGCGGTTTTTTCAGGTCGCGCCGTTGGTTCAAGAGTTCAGGCAGCCGGTGCAAGGTTTGCGGGCCGAACACCACGTCCACATAAGGCGCACGGGCGATGATGGCTTCGCCTTCTTGGCTGGCGACACAGCCGCCCACCGCGATTTGCACGCCTTTTTGTTTCAGGTGTTTCACCCGACCCAAATCGGAGAAGACTTTTTCTTGGGCTTTTTCGCGCACCGAGCAGGTGTTGAACACCACCAGGTCGGCTTCGTCAATGTCTTGGGTTTGTTCGTAACCTTGGGCGGCGTTCAGCACATCAGCCATCTTGTCCGAGTCGTACTCGTTCATTTGGCAGCCAAAGGTTTTGATGAAGACTTTGCGGCTCATGGCAAAGTCCTTGCGGTGATGCAGCGGGTCATGGTGTAGATCCAGAGGCTGTGAAAGGAGGGCAGATTGTAGCCAGCACGCTCTTTATGATGCAGTCCATGAACCAGTTCACCCGCACCGTGCTTTTCACCGACACCGATGGCCGCGCACGTTTTCGCGAAGAAGCCATTCCCTTGGACCAAGGCACCCCCCAAGCTTTGTTGAGTGCACTCATGCCCAGCCAAGGCTTGCAACTGCGGCGCAGCCCGCTGGGCTTTCGCAGCCAGTTCCATGTGAGCAGCCACTGCCAGTGGGTGTTCATCTTGCAAGGGCAGATGGAAATTGGCTTGCAAGACGGTTCGTCCAAGGTGTTTGGCCCGGGACAGCATTTTTATTCCGCCGATCTGTTGCCCGCAGGGGCGGCGTTTGACTCCCAAGTGCATGGACATTGGAGTCGCCAAGTGGGCCCTGATGAACTGGTCACTTTGTTTGTGCGGGCATGAATCAAGGCCTTGCGTGGCAAGAACCGCCAGTCTGTCCACCCGTTTCACACGCATAAACACGGAAATGCCCTTCAAATGAAGTGAAAAGAATTCTTAATTTCGGCGTGGATTAAAGAGTTCGGCCTGTCAAGCCGATACCATCTCACACACCGGTGCGCTTTGGGCCGCCGCTTTGCATTCGCAATCAATCTTTTTGAGCAGCCATGAAAACATACCTGAGATTAATTTTGGAAGTCTTGCTGGGCATTTGCCTGCTGGCCACCGCCACCTTGGCCTACATGAACTACTCGGCCAAAAAGCAGTTGACCAATGAAGTCGTCGAGCTGACCGAGCAACTCGAAGAGGCCCAAGCGGCGTTGGAAAAACCCAGCGAAGAAACCCCGCTTGCAGACGAGAAACCACCCGAAGTGGCCAACACGGTGGTCCAGGAGTTGGACGCGTTGAAAGCGGCCTTCACCAATGGCGTGGTGCTGCAAGACATGGAAACACTTTACAAAGCGCAAAAATCAATGACCGCAGAGCGTCAAGTGGGCTTGGCCTCTTTGCGCTTGCTGACCAAGGGTGCGCAAGACGAATCCACTATCGCTGCCTTCCAAAAAGCCTTGGAAATGGCTGAATGGAGCAACCGTTTGCAAACCGTGTGTGCGGCGCAAAACGCCTTGGCAGCCGCTGGTCAAAATGTGAAGGTTTTGTCGGATTGCAAAAAATCCACCGACAAGCCAGAGCCTGCAGCAGACAAAGCCCATGATGTGCATTGGGGCTATGAAGGCGACAAAGGACCTGAGCACTGGGGTGACAACTTCCCGATTTGCGGCAAAGGCAAAAAACAATCGCCTTTGAACATCATTGGACCGTTTGAAAAATCCAAAGACACCCTGACCGTGGATTACAAGGAAGGCCCGCTGAAAATGCTGAACAACGGCCACACCATTCAGGTGAATGTGGAGCCCGGCAGCACCCTGACCATTGGCAAAGAGAGCTTTGATTTGCTGCAATTCCACTTCCACCGCCCCTCCGAGGAGCAAGTGGATGGCAAAAACGCCGCCATGGTGGCGCACTTTGTGCACAAAAGCAAAGAAGGCAAGTTGGCCGTCATCGGTGTGATGTTGAACGAAGGCAAAGACAGCGCCGCCATCAAAACCTTGTGGGCGAATTTGCCACCCAAGGAGATGGAAGAATTCTTGCCCCCCAAGGTGATGTTCAACCCGGGCAGCATGTTGCCCAAGGAATTGGGTTTCTACAACTACGAAGGCTCGCTCACCACCCCGCCTTGCACCGAGGGCGTTCAGTTCTACATCCTGAAAACCCCCGCTGAATTGTCCAAACAACAACTGGCCAAGTTCCCCTTCAAGCTCAATGCCCGCCCGGTGCAAAGCCTGAACGGTCGCAAGATCACTGCGGGTGGTTGATCAGCTGATCAAGCTCACAAAAAAACCCGCCTCGGCGGGTTTTTTTGCGGCCTGAGCAAACAGGCTGAAGGTGTTGCTGATGGGCCCCGAAACAGGCTGCCCATCGAGACAGGGGTTCAGCCCATCAACAAACCATGGGTGCGCGCAAAGTGCAGGGTTTGCGTGCGGCTCTTCACGCCCAGACGGCGGAACAGGCGCCACAAGTGAACCTTGACGGTGTGCTCGCTGATGTTGAGTTCGGCCGCGATGTCGCGGTTGGACAAACCCCGGTCGAGCATCAGAATGAGTTGTTTTTGGCGCTTGGACAACTTGATGTCACCCACCACCACGGCATCGGCGTCGGCTTCATCGTCATCTGACTTCATGATGTCGTGGATGGCTTGGGAAATCTCGGCCGTGTCGGTGGACTTTTCGATGTAGAGGTCGGCACCGGCTTCCAAGCAAGCATCGCGGGCTTCGCCTGAGGGCATGGCCGACAACACCACCAAAGGAATCTCGGGGTACATTTTTTTCACGTCAGAGATGGCGGTGGCACCCTTGACGCCGGGCAGCAGCAAGTCGAGGACAAACAACTCGGGCTCACCATTTTTGATGAGTGCCGCTTGCAACTCGCTGAATTTTTCCAATTCAACCACTTTGGATGCTGGGCGCAGGCGGCGCAGCAGCATGCCAATCATTTGTCGAACCATGGGGTGGTCATCAATCACATACAAGCTCATCGTTTTTCTCCGGTGTCAATAATTCAGGCCCATGGCCTCGCGCACGTCGCGCATGGTTTCTTGTGCCGAGATGCGTGCACGCTGTGTGCCAGCGTCAACGATATCACGAACAAGTCGAGGATTGGAAACAAAAGGCTCAGCACGGGCCAACATGGGCGCTTGCTCAGACAAGATGGCATCGATGATGGGTTGTTTGCATTCCAAACAGCCGATACCAGCACGGGTGCATTCAGTTTTCACCCATGTTTTGGTGGTCTCAGGGGAGTAGACCAAATGGAATTGCCAGACCGGGCAGCGCTCGGGGTTGCCCGCATCGGTGCGCTTGACCCGGGCCGGGTCGGTGGGCATGCGCCGCACCTTGGTCTCGATGCTGGCTTTGTCTTCACGCATGGCGATGGCATTGTTGTAGCTTTTGCTCATCTTGGCGCCGTCCAAGCCGGGCAATTTGCTGGCCTCGGTGAGCAAGGCGTGGGGTTCGGTCAGCACCGCTTTGCCGGTGCCTTTGAAATAGCCTTCCAAGCGCTCACGGTCTTTGTCGTTCAGCTCGGGCGCAGACTGCACATAGCCTAGGGCGCCTTCCAAGGCCTTGGCGTCACCGGTTTCCTGAAACTGTTTGCGGGATTTTTCAAAGCGTTTGACGCTGTCCTTGGGCAACTTGGCCAAGCAGTCTTGCACCAGCGCATCAAAGTTGGCTTCGCGGCCATACAAATGGTTGAAGCGACGCGCGGTTTCGCGGGTCAATTCGACATGGCTGGCCTGGTCCTCTCCCACCGGCACATGTTTGGCTTTGTAAATCAGGATGTCGGCGGCTTGCAGCAGCGGGTAGCCCAAGAACCCATAGGTGGTCAGGTCCTTGTCCTTGAGCTTTTCCATCTGGTCTTTGTAGGTGGGGACGCGCTCGAGCCAACTGAGCGGCGTGCCCATGCTGAGGAGGGTGAACAATTCGGCGTGTTCGGGGATGCGGCTTTGCAGAAAAATGGTGCATTGGTTCGGGTCCAGGCCGGCGGCCAACCAATCGATCACCATTTCATAGACGTTTTTCTCGATGACCTCGCGGCTTTCGTAATGCGTGGTGAGCGCATGCCAATCGGCGACGAAATAAAAGCATGCCATCTGGGACTGCAAACGCACCCAATTTTTCAGGGCACCGTGGTAGTGGCCCAGATGCAGCGCGCCGGTGGGGCGCATGCCGGAGAGAACGCGATCAGTCATGAGGCAGACAGTTGTAGAAGACCCGCCAATGGCAACAACAACCATTGGATAGCCTGCATGGAAGAAGACATGATGGGTTGCATCCAGACGGCATTGACAACACCCAACAGGACCAGGCCCATGACGATGAAAAAACCAAAGCGCTCAACCTGTGCGAACTGCACCGCCATGCGCCAAGGCAACAAACCGACCACCACCCGACCGCCATCCAAGGGCGGCAAGGGGAACAAATTAAATGCAAACATCACCAAATTCACCAAAACACCGGCTTGCGCCATGTCGATGAAAAAACGCTCTTGCACACCCCAACTGGCCATGACGTAGAGCGCGATGGCCCAACACAAGGCCTGAAAAAAATTGCTGCCCGGTCCGGCCAAGGCCACCCAAATCATGTCGCGTTTGGGGTGGCGCAGTCGGCCAAAGTCCACCGGTACCGGTTTGGCATAGCCAAACAAAAACTGACCGCTGGTTGCAAGGTAGAGCAACAAAGGCATGGCGATGGTGCCGACCAGGTCGATGTGGGGGATGGGATTGAGGGTGACGCGGCCCAAACTCCAGGCCGTGTTGTCGCCAAAAAGCCGCGCCACATAACCGTGGGCGGCCTCGTGCATGGTGATCGCCAGTAGTACTGGCAGCGCATGCGTCGTAATCGTTTGAACTAATTCATTGAAATTCACAAGTTCATTGTCTCACCAAACTTGTTAAATTTGCGGGGACTTTGGAAAGACTTTGTAAGCATTTTCCAGAGGATTCCACTGTTTCTGTCCCCATCCAGGGGCTAAAAATGGGTTTTATAAGCCTAAAAGTGTTATATCGCCCGCGCCATGGCGCAGCAGGGCGGGTTCGCCGCCGGTGCCCATTGGGGTCAGGTCCACCACGGTGGTGGCTTTCATGCGGCAGGCCCCGGCATCCAACACCGCCGCAATCTGATGTTCAAACCGCTCGCGGATCTCTTGGGCATCGTTCAACGGCTCGGTTTCGTCCGGCGGGATCAGGCTGGTCGACAACAGCGGCGTGCCATGCAGAGCCAGCAGTTGCAGCAAGGCATGGTGCTCGGGCACCCGCAGGCCGATGGTTTTGCGCTGCGGATGCGACACCCGGCGCGGCACTTCCTTGGTGGCTTCCAAAATGAAGGTGTAGGCCCCGGGGGTGCAGGCTTTGAGCAAACGGTATTGGCGGTTGTCGACTTTGGCGTAGACGCTCAACTCGCTCAGGTCGCGGCACAGCAAGGTGAGGTGGTGCCGTTCGTCCACAGCACGGATGCGGCGCATCTTGTCCACGGCGGCTTTGTCATCCAAGTGGCAGGCCAGGGCATAACTGGAGTCGGTGGGCACGGCCAACACCTGGCCTTGCGCCAACAGGGCCACCGCTTGCTTGAGGAGACGCGCTTGTGGGTTGTCGGGGTGAACTTGCAGCCACTGGGCCATGCGCGGCTTATTGAATGCGGTCTTGCAGCAGTTCCCACACGGGGGTCAAGTCGCCGGGCAACCAGGGCAGGGCACCCAGGTCGGTGTGGCTTTCATCCGGGCTGTGGAAATCGCTGCCGCGCGAAGCGGCCAAGCCAAACTCACGCGCCATGCCTGCGTATTCCAAGGCTTCGGCTGCCGAGTGGCTGCCGGTGACCACCTCCACGGCTTGACCGCCGTGCGCCTTGAACTCGGTGAACAGCGCAAATTCTTCATTGGGCGTGAAGTCATAGCGGGCCGGGTGGGCGATGACCGCCATGCCGCCCGCGTCGCGGATCCAGGCGAGGGCGTCTTTCAAGCTGGCCCAACGGTGCGGCACAAAACCCGGCTTGCCTTCGGTGAGGAAACGTCGGAACACCTCGTAGGTGTCTTTGCACACACCGGTTTCAACCAAATAACGGGCGAAGTGGGTGCGGGAAATCAAATCGGGGTTGCCCGCGTAGGTGAGGGCGCCTTCAAAGCTGCCGTGGATGCCGACCTTGGCCAAACCGGCGGCCATGTCTTGGGCCCGGGCATGGCGACCGCCGCGTGTGCTTTGCAAACCGTCCACCACCCGTGGGTCGTGGATGTCAAAACCCAAACCGACGATGTGCACCGTGTGGCCAGCAAACGAGACCGAAATTTCGGTGCCACTCAGGTACTGCAGGCCCACCTCTTTGGCGGCGCTGGCGGCGCGTTGTTGGCCGCCGATTTCGTCGTGGTCGGTGAGTGACCAGAGTTGCACGCCGTTGCTGTGGGCACGTTGGGCCAGCGCTTCAGGCGTGAGCGTGCCGTCGGAGACGACAGAGTGGCAGTGCAGATCGGCGTTGAGGATGGACACGTTTTGATTCTAGGCCGCTTGCATGGTTTCGATCTGCAGTTGCAACTTTTCCCGGCCTTGCCAGGTGTTGATGTCCAGCCGGTAGGCCAACAAGGCTTGCGCGGGCAAGGGCTCGGTGCGGCCAAACCAAATGCCGTCGATGTCTTGGCCGTGCAATTTCAGCTTCAATGACAAATGCTTGTCACCCACGATGCGCTGCCCCAGCACCTGCACCTGGTCTTGAAACACCGGCGGCGCAAAGCCTTGGCCCCACACTTGGTTTTGCAATTCGAGCACCACATCGGGGCGCATGTAGCTGGCTTCCAAGGAGCCGTCGGTTTCCAAGGATTGCGCCAGCGTGGCCGGTGACAACCATTGCTCGGCAATCTGTTGCAAGGCGATTTCAAACGTGGCCAAGTCGTCTTCGAGCAAGGTGCAACCGGCGGCCATGGCATGACCGCCAAAGCGCAACAACAAACCTGGGTGTAACTTGACCACGGCGTCCAAAGCATCGCGCAAATGAAAGCCGGGGATGGAGCGGCCCGAGCCTTTGAGCACCGCTTGGCCTTCGGACTCGCTGGCGGCAAACACAAAGCAGGGGCGGTAATGCAGGTCTTTCAAACGCGCGGCAACGATGCCGACCACGCCTTCGTGAAATTCTTCATCGAACACGCACAGCGCAGCAGGGGGTTCGTCGTCCGTGTCCATCAAGGACTCGGCGATCAGCAAAGCTTGCTCACGCATCTCGCCTTCCAAACTGCGGCGTTCGCGGTTGATGGCGTCGAGTTGTTCGGCCAAGCGCAGCGCCACACCGTTGTCGTCGGTGCGCAAACATTCAATGCCTAGAGTCATGTCGGACAAACGACCAGCGGCGTTGATGCGCGGACCGATGGCAAAGCCCATGTCTTGGCTGCTGGCGCGGGCTGCATCGCGCCCGGCCACTTTGAACAAGGCGGCCAAACCGGGCGGCAGTTGGCCGCGCTGCATGCGCTGCAAACCTTGCGCCACCAAGCGGCGGTTGTTGGCGTCCAGCTTCACCACATCGGCCACCGTGCCCAAGGCCACCAGCGGCAACAAACCATCTAGTTTGGGCTCGGTGTCTTTGCTGAACACGCCACGGGTGCGCAACGCGGCACGCAGCGCCAGCAACACATAAAACATCACGCCCACGCCAGCCATGCTTTTGCTCTCGAAGCTGCAACCGGGTTGGTTCGGGTTCACCAGGGCATCAGCCTGCGGCAGTTCGGGTCCTGGCAAATGGTGGTCGGTCACCAAGACTTTCAGGCCCAGCGCTTGCGCCGCCGCCACGCCTTCAACACTGGCGATGCCGTTGTCCACCGTGATCAAGACTTGTGCGCCCGTGGCATGCACCCGCTTGGAAATGCTGGGCGTCAAGCCATAGCCATCGACCACGCGGTCTGGGACGATGAAGCCCACATGCTGCGCACCCAGCAAAGCCAAACCGCGCAAGGCCACGGCGCAAGCGGTGGCACCGTCGCAGTCGTAATCGGCGACGATACAGATGCGTTCTTGCTGCGCGATGGCATCAGCCAACAACTGCGCGGCTTGGTCCATTCCTTTCATGCCACTGGGCGGCAACAAGTGTTTCAACTGGTTGTCGAGTTCTTGTGGGTCTTGCACACCCCGCCCGGCATACAAACGGGCCAGCAGTGGATGGACACCGGTTTGTTCCAAGGCCCAGACCGTGCGGGGTGGGGCGTCGCGGGGCAAGAGTTTCATGGCAAGGCCTTGGGAGATGTGAAGCTGCCCAGCAAGCAGGCGGGGTTCATGACAAGACCTCGTGCAAAGCGGCTTGGGGCCACAGGTTTTTCAACCCTTGAAGCAGACCAGGCGGCGGTGTTTGCAATTGCACGATGGCTTGCTCACCGCACAACAACAAGCGATGCCCGTTTTGCAGCGCAGGCAACATCACCTCATGGGCCAAGGCCTGCCACTGTGCGCCCCAAGCTGCGGGGTCTTGCGCTAAATACGCATCCCGCAATTCGGGGTGCAATGACACGGTGTGAAAACTGGCAGGCGGCGCTTCGCCCGTGCCACTCCACCAAAACGAGTTCAGGCTGATGGCGCGTTGCTCGTTCACCGCGTGGGTGTAGAGCAGCATTTGCATTTCGTTTTGCAATCGGCGCAGCAGGCGTTGCGTGTCGCTTTGTTGCGCCAAGTCGTCGGTGTTGAGCCATGCGGCCATGCTGCGCCCCATCACTTGGTCGAGGGACGCACTGGGCAGGTGTTTGAAGTGCACTGAATGCGCCAACCAACGGCCAGTTTGAAACGCGTGCAAGTGGATGCCGTCTTCCAAAAAGTAGGGCGACATGCTCTGCAACAAAGCCTGGTCTTCTGCTGCGCTGATGCTGCCCGGGTGGTGCAAATGCACCTGGCCTTGATCGACACGCCAATGCACCAAATCGATGAAAGCCCAGCCCTGCTCGGGCGGACACGACAAGCCGTGGTGCGCAGCGCTTTGTGCGGCCCAGCCCAACAAACCGGGCATCAATGGCCAGCCCATGGCTTGCGCTTGGGCCCATTCATACGGTGCATCCAGGTGTTGGGGGTCATGTGGTTGGCGTTGCTTCAAAGCTTGGCGCAAAGCAGGGTGGGTGGGCAAAGCGGCCTGCCATGCTTGGCGCTCGAGGCTGTGGGCTTGGGCCAAGTCGGGCGGCAACAACGCGTGTGAAACAACGGTGACAGGAGCGGCATGGCGAGCGGACATGGCTGCATTGTGCAAGATGCCACAATCCACACCCGATGAACACCTCTCGCCTTCCCTTCGAATTGCTGGTGGGCTGGCGCTACACCCGCGCTGGCCGTGCGGCTCGGCGCAACCGCTTTATTTCCTTCATTTCATCCGTGTCCATGGTGGGCATTGCACTGGGTGTGGCCGCGCTCATCATCGTCTTGAGTGTGATGAACGGCTTTCAAAAAGAAGTGCGTGACCGCATGTTGGGCGTGCTCTCGCACATCGAGGTGTTGGCCTACACCGGCGCGGCCATCGACAACCCCACCGGTGTGCAAAACACATTGGCACTGCAACCGCAAGTGCTGGCGAGTGCGCCGTTTGTTTTGTCGCAGGTGTTGCTCGCGCAAGGCGAGGACATGCGCGGCGCATTGGTGCGCGGCATCGACCCGGCGCAAGAAGTGTTGGTGACCGACGCGGTGGCGCTGATGCCACCCGATGTGCTGGCCCAGTTGCAACCGGGCACGTTCGGTGTGGTGCTGGGCAACGAACTGGCACGTGCTTTGGGCGTCAAAACCGGCGACAACATCACCTTGGTGGCCCCTGGTGGGCAAGTCACGCCTGCGGGTGTGGTGCCGCGCATGAAGCAACTCAACGTGGTGGGCTTGCTCGATTCGGGTCACTATGAATACGACGCGTCCTTGGCTTTGCTGCACCTGGACGACGCGCAAAAGATTTTTCGCTTGGAAGGGCCCAACGGCATCCGCGTGAAATTGAAAGACGCGCAACAAGCACGCAGCGTGGCCAACGAGCTGACGCCGTTGTTGGGCGAAGACGTGGTGGTGCGCGACTGGACACGGGCCAACCGCACCTGGTTTGCTGCCGTGCAAATTGAAAAACGCATGATGTTCATCATCCTCACGCTGATCGTGGCGGTGGCCGCGTTCAATTTGGTCAGCACCTTGGTGATGACGGTGACCGACAAGCAAGCCGATATCGCCATCCTGCGCACGCTGGGCGCGAGCCCGGGCAGCATCATGGGCATCTTCGTGGTGCAAGGGGCCTTGGTGGGTGTCATCGGCACCTTGTCGGGTTTGCTGCTCGGCCTCTTGGTGGCCTTCAACATTGGCAGCATCGTCCCCGCCATTGAAAGCGCCTTGGGCGCGAGCTTTTTACCCAAAGACATTTACCTGATCAGCCGCATGCCCAGCGACCCACAGTGGGCCGACATCGGGCCGGTGGTGATCATCGCGCTGGTGCTGGCCCTGGTGGCCACGCTCTACCCGAGCTGGCGAGCCAGCCGCATCGACCCGGCGGAGGCGCTGCGCCATGAGTGAGGCTGTGTTGTGGGCGCAAGGTTTGAGCCGCCGTTTTCACGAAGGCGTGATCGACGTCACCGTGTTGCAAGACATCGACTTGCAGGTGCGCCCCGGCGAAACCTTGGCGGTGGTGGGCACCTCGGGTTCGGGCAAAAGCACCTTGTTGCATTTGCTGGGCGGCCTCGACACCCCAACCAACGGCAGCGTGCGCTTGCTCGGCCAAAACTTGGCCGGTTTGGATGCCAGCGCCTTGGGGCGGTTGCGCAATCAACACCTGGGCTTTATTTACCAGTTTCATCATTTGCTTCCCGAATTCAGCGCTTTGGACAATGTCGCCATGCCTTTGTGGATTCGCCGTATGCCGCGCGAACAGGCGGCGGTGCAAGCGCAGGCGATGTTGACGGCAGTGGGTTTGGCCGACCGGGTGCATCACACGCCCAGCGAGCTGTCGGGCGGCGAGCGCCAACGCGTGGCGATTGCCCGCGCCTTGGTGACGCAACCGGCTTGTGTGCTGGCCGATGAGCCGACTGGCAACCTGGACCGCGCCACCGCAGACAGCGTGTTCGCGCTGATGTTGCAGCTGGCCAGGCAACAGGGCACGGCCTTCATCGTCGTCACCCACGATGAGCGCTTGGCGGCGCAGTGCGATCGGCAACTGCGCTTGGTGGCTGGGAAATTGGGGTCAGATTCCAATTAATTCAATAAATGGCCCCCAGGCCGTGCGGCTTTGAGCTGGATTTGTGGTCTTCATAAGATCTGTGGACCGGGAATGGGTCTCAAAAGAGGCCTGTTTTGGGGGTGCTCCAAATACCCTTCTTTTGAGGGGGTGGTCATACTGGGCGGGGCTTGCAGGCGTTTTTATGATACATAAATTCAAAATTTCACTGGTTTCCTGTATCACCAAACAATTGGAATCTGACCCCAATTACTGAATCTGACCCCAATTACCAAACAATTGGAATCTGACCCCAATTACCCAATTACCATGCCCCATGACTTGGATCGACAGCCACTGCCACCTGGACGCCGCCGAATTCGCGCCTGACCGCGACGCGGTGCGCCAAGCCGCCCGCGCGGTGGGCGTGCACACTTGCGTCATCCCGGCGGTGCAGGCCGCGCACTTTGACGAGGTGCGGCAACTGGCGCACCAGCACGGCGACGTTTACGCGCTGGGCATCCACCCCCTTTTCACGCCGCAGGCCCGCGAGGCCGATTTGCAAACCTTGGACCAAGCCCTGAAACACCACCGCGCCGACCCGCGCTTGGTGGCGGTGGGTGAAATCGGCCTGGACGGTTTTGTGCCCGGCCTGGACATGGCGCGTCAACAGCTGTTTTACACAGCGCAGCTGCAGCTGGCCCAGCAACACGACCTGCCGGTGATCTTGCACGTGCGGCGCAGCGCCGATTTGCTGTTGAAGGGGCTGCGGCAAACGCCGGTGAAAGGCGGCATCGCCCACGCCTTCAACGGCAGCGTGCAGCAGGCCGAGCAGTTCATCGCCATGGGTTTCAAGCTCGGTTTTGGCGGTGCGCTCACTTTCGAGCGGGCCTTGCAGTTGCGCCTGCTGGCCACGCTGTTGCCCTTGGACGCGCTGGTGCTGGAAACCGACGCGCCCGATATCCCGCCGCATTGGCTGTATGTGACCGCCGAGGAGCGGGCGCAAGGCGTGCCGCAGGGCCGCAACTCGCCGGACCAGATCCAGCGGATTGCGCAGGTGTTGGCGGATTTGCGCGGGGTGTCGCTTGAGACCGTTTGCTTGGCAACTCATGCC
Source organism: uncultured Burkholderiales bacterium (assembly GCA_937891045.1). Next base: position 122,324 of record CALBEV010000187.1, read on the forward strand.
AATGTTTGTTCGGTGTTGGCGATCGAAACGGTCTGAATTCATGGAAGCGTGCCTTCCCTGTCTTTCAAGAAGTCACGCTTGAGCCACCCGCCACGGGGACGCATTTTTCTGGTCTTTCGCTCAAAAAATGGTCCCCATGCCGTGCGGCTTTGAAGTGAATTAATTGGAATCTGACCCCAATTAGCGCCAATGAGCGACCAGCGACAATCCCGCATGGCCACCAAGCAGACCCATCCGCAAGTCAACATGTCCGAGCACGGCAAGGTGCGCTACCTGCACCTGGGCAGCGAGTGGGTGCAGGGCTCGATGGACATCGGCAAGCCGAACCAGATCGAGCTGGAATATGTGCAACGCATGCAAGCCTGGCTGCTCTTTGTGCCGTCCCAAGAAGTGCCCGATTTGCACGCCATGCAGCTGGGCCTGGGCGCTGCGGCCCTGACCAAAAACTGCCACAAGGTGCTGGGCATGCGCACCACCGCCATCGAACTCAACCCGCAGGTGGTAGCGGCCTGCCGCACTTGGTTCAAGCTGGGCCCAGACGACGAGCGCTTGTCGGTGGTGCTGGGCGACGCCGCCGAGGTGGCCGCGCACCCGCATTGGCGCGGCCAAGTGGACGCCTTGCATGTGGACTTGTATGACCATGAAGCCGCCGCGCCAGTGCTGGACGACGCTGATTTCTACGCCCACTGCCGCCAGTTGCTGACCCCCAACGGCTGCATGCTGGTCAATTTGTTTGGCCGCGCCTCCAGCTACGAGCGCAGCCTGGGCCACATCAGCCAAGCCTTTGGTTTGGACGCGCTGTGGGCATTCAAGCCAACCAAAGAAGGCAACACCGTGGTGCTGGCGCAGCGCAGCCCCAGCCGTCCCGAGCGCGAGCTGCTGCAAGCCCGCGCCGAGCAGATCGAAACCCAGTGGGGCCTGCCCGCCACGCTGTGGTTGAAGGTGATCAAGCCGGTGCAAGCCTAACCCTCTTGCGCATCAGCCACCCGCAACAACCAGGTGCTCAAGCCGGTGCAAGCCTGAAGCCAAGGCCGCGCGCCATCCGTTCAGGCCAGCTCAGCAAGCTTGTTTTGGCTTAGGTCACAATCGTCGAAGTTTTGTTTTGGGAGAACCGCCGTGTCGATCAAGAGTCAAAAGGACTTTGTCTCCGGTTTGATGTTCACTGCCATTGGCGCCGGTTTTGCCTGGAATTCAGCCTTGTCCTATGACATCGGCTCGGCCAGCCAAATGGGGCCGGGTTATTTCCCCTTGGTACTGGGTCTGGTGTTGGTGCTGCTGGGCGGCTTCATCATGTTTTTCTCGCTGGTGGTGGAAACGCCCGATGGCGGCGTGATCGGCGACATCGCATGGCGGCCGCTGGTGTGCATCTTGGGTGCCAATTTGCTGTTTGGCGCCTTGCTGGGTGGCCTGCCCAGCATCGGATTTCCTTCGTTTGGCTTGGTGGTGGCTATTTTTGCGCTGACCGGCGTGGCCTTGCTGGCAGACGCCACCAGTTTCAACCTGCGCCGCATGCTGGTGCTCTCCAGCATCTTGGCTGGCGGCAGCTATCTCGTGTTCATTTCTTTGCTGAATTTGCAGTTGCCAGTCTGGCCTGCTTTTATCAGCGGTCATTGATCGGAAACTCATGGACTTGCTTGCCAATCTCGCCACCGGGTTTGCCGTTGCCGGTACGCCCATCAACCTGATGTATGCATTCATTGGTTGTTTGCTGGGCACGCTGATTGGCGTGTTGCCGGGCATCGGCTCGGTGGCCACCATCGCCATGCTGCTGCCCGCCACTTACGCCTTGCCCCCTGAATCGGCGCTCATCATGCTCGCTGGTATTTACTACGGGGCGCAATATGGCGGCTCTACCACCGCCATCTTGGTGAATCTACCCGGTGAATCCTCCTCGGTGGTGACCACCTTGGACGGCTACCAAATGGCGCGACAAGGCCGGGCTGGTCCCGCGCTGGCGGCTGCGGGCTTGGGCTCCTTGTTTGCCGGGTGTGTTGGCACCTTGTTGTTGGCTGGTTTTGCCGCACCCTTGTCTGAAATGGCCTTTGCCTTTGGCCCGGCCGAATACTGTGCCCTGATGGTGGTGGGCCTGATTGGCGCTGTGGTGCTGGCCTCGGGTTCTTTGCTCAAAGCGATTGCCATGATCATCTTGGGATTGCTGTTGGGTCTGGTCGGCACTGATGTGAACTCGGGCATGACGCGCTTCAACATGGACATCCCCGAGTTGACGGATGGCATCGGATTTGTGGCGGTGGCCATGGGCTTGTTTGGGTATGCCGAGATCATCAATAACTTGGCCAAGAACGCCACCGAGCGCGAGGTGTTCACCGCCAAACTGCAAGGCTTGATGCCCACCGCCGAGGATTTTCGCCTGATGATGCCAGCGGTCTTGCGTGGCACCGCCTTGGGCGCCGTGCTGGGCGTGTTGCCCGGCGGTGGTGCGGTGTTGGCTTCTTTTGCCGCCTACACCATCGAGAAAAAAATCAAGCTCAAAGCGGGTGAAGTGCCGCTGGGGCAGGGCAATATCCGAGGCGTGGCCGGGCCCGAATCGGCCAACAACGCCGGTGCGCAAACCTCCTTCATCCCCTTGCTCACCTTGGGCATCCCACCCAACGCCGTGATGGCCTTGATGGTGGGTGCCATGACCATCCACAACATCCAGCCCGGCCCCCAGGTGATGACGGTCAACCCCGAGTTGTTTTGGGGGCTGATCGTGTCGATGTGGATTGGCAACCTGATGCTGATTGTCTTGAACCTGCCCTTGATCAGCTTGTGGGTCAAGCTGCTGACCGTGCCCTACCACTACATGTTCCCAGCCATTGTGTTGTTCTGCGCGATTGGCGTCTACACCACCAACAATTCCACCTTTGACATTGGCTTGGTGGCGGTGTTTGGCTTGGCCGGTTACTTGTTCAGCAAACTCGGTTGCGAACCGGCGCCCTTGTTGCTCGGTTTTATTTTGGGTCCGATGTTGGAAGAGTATTTGAAGCGGGCCTTGAAACTGGCACGCGGTGATTGGTCGGTGTTCGTCACGCGCCCCTTGTCGGCAGCCCTCTTGGCCATCGGCGTTTTGTTGTTGCTGATGGTGTTGTTGCCCGCCATCAAATCCAAACGCAAAGAAGCATTCGTAGAAGATTGAGGGATTCATGAAAGATCACACCCTGCGCTTGGCCTTGCACAACGAGGTGCATGCGCGACCCCCCGAACCGATGACAGCGCCCTTGGCCATCAGCCATGTGGTGATGCTGACCGATGCCCAATCGCGAGAAGACAGCCGCGCCCATTTGATTCAATTGCTGCGCGACAACCACCTGCCGGTGCCCGATGACCGTGCCAACCATTTGCGGGTGGACGGTGGCAGTTGGCGCTTGCGCTGGGAGTTGCACACCGAGTTCGTTACCTGGACCTTCATGGTTGACGCGCCCGAAGGCTTGCCTAAAACGGATGCCTATGGCTTGGCTTTGAGCAAGATGCCTCAAAAGTGGTTGAAAGCATTGCCGGGCGAATGCTTGTCTCGCATCAATTTGTGGGCCAAACGCACCGACAACTTGCAAGACCGGGATGAGCTGCACCAACAGTTTCGTGAAGACAGCATGGTGGCCTGTCAATTGGTGGATGGCGAAGCCACTTTGCACACCGATTTTCAAATTGGCCCGGATGCTTGCTCGCGCATGTTGCTGCGGGTAGGTCAACTGTCGCCGCGTCGCTTGGGCCGTTTGGTGCAGCGTTTGCTCGAGATCGAAACCTACCGCATGATGGCCTTGCTGGGCTTGCCAATTGCACGTGCCGCCGCTGCCGATTTGGCCCTGGCCGAGCACGAGTTGGCCGATCTGGCCTTGGCGATTCGCAGTGCACAACATGATGAAGAGGCGGCTTTGCTGGACCGGCTCACGCGCTTGGCGGGTCAGGTTGAAAGTGCCTATGCCTCGCAGCATTCGCGTTTTTCAGCCAGCCGTGCTTACTTTGAATTGGTCGATCGGCGCATCCAAGACATTCGTGAAACCCGCATCCCAGGCTACCAGTCCATCGGTGAATTCATGGATCGTCGCTTGACACCAGCAAGAAGCACCTGTGATTGGGTGTCTCGTCGTCAAACCGCCTTGTCGCAACGCGTCTCACGCATGAGCAGCTTGTTGCGCACCCGTGTGGATTTCCAACAAGAGCAAAGCAGTCAAGCGCTGCTGACCGCGATGAACCGCCGCCAAGGCATGCAACTCAAGTTGCAGTCCACCGTGGAAGGCTTGTCGGTGGCGGCCATCACCTACTACATCACTGGTTTGATTCACTACATCACCGAGGGTCTGCAAGCCAGGGGGTGGATCCAAGATCCCACCTTGGCGACGGCCATGGCTGTGCCGGTCGTGGCTGGATTGGTATGGTGGTTCACACGTCGCTTGCACAACAAAGTACTGAAGATTTGACAGCACTCAACAGGAGATTTCAATGGACTTAGGCATACAGGGCAAATGGGCCTTGGTGGGTGGTGCCAGCAAAGGCTTGGGCCTGGGTTGTGCCAAAGCCTTGGCACAAGCCGGTGTGAATCTGGTGATGGTGTCGCGCGGTGACGAAGCTTTGCAAGCCTCGGCCAAGTTGTTGCGTGAACACGGCGTCACGGTGCTCACGGTTGCGCAAGACATCACCACCACCGCTGGTCGTGAGGCGATTTTTTCGGTGCCAGGTGGCCCAGGCCAAGACTTCGACATCGTCATCACGAATGCGGGTGGTCCGCCCACCGGTGACTTTCGCGAATGGGGCCGGGATGAATGGATCAAGGCGATTGACGCCAACATGCTCACGCCCATCGAACTCATCAAGGCCACGGTGGACGGCATGGCCGCGCGTGGCTTTGGCCGCATCGTCAACATCACCTCCAGCGCCGTGAAAGCACCCATCGATATTTTGGGTTTGTCCAACGGTGCACGCAGTGGCCTCACCGGTTTTGTGGCGGGTGCGGCCCGCAACAGCAACATCGCCTCACGCAACGTCACCATCAACAACCTGTTGCCCGGGGCGTTTGAAACCGACCGATTGCGCGTCACCTTTGAAGGCCTGGCCAAAAAAACCGGACAGGCCATGGACTCATTGATTCAAGCGCGTAAAAAAGTCGCACCGGCCTTGCGCTTTGGCCACCCGGATGAATTTGGCCACACCTGCGCGTTTTTGTGCAGCCAACATGCGGGCTTCATCACCGGACAAAATATTTTGATCGACGGCGGGGCCTATCCCGGCTCGTTTTAAAAAACAGGTTTTCAGAAGTCAAACACATGAAGCCGTTGGATTGGCCGCCGCACCACGCGGTGGCGCATGTGCTGCCCCCTGTCACCAAGGCGATGCGCACAGCACGTTGGCTGTTCGATTGTTTTAAGATGAAATCTCAAAGGAGAAACACATGAGCAAAGCCATTCATTTCAACAAACCCGGTGGCCCCGACGAGCTGCATTTGGTGGACGTGAGCGTGGGCGACCCCGGTCCCGGTGAAATTCGCATTCGCCACAAAGCCGTGGGTTTGAATTTCATCGACGTCTACCACCGCACCGGTTTGTACCCGCTGCCCATGCCGCATGGTTTGGGCATGGAAGCCTCGGGCGTGGTGGAAGCTGTGGGTGAGGGCGTCACGCATTTGAAAGCCGGTGACCGCGCCGCCTATGCCAGCGCACCTCCCGGAAGTTATTGCGAAGCGCGTGTCATGCCCGCTAAAAACGTGTGTAAATTGCCCGACGCCATCGACTTCGACACAGGCGCGGCCATGATGCTCAAGGGCCTCACGGTGCAGTATTTGCTCAAGCGCACCTTGCCCCAAGGCGGCTTGCAGGCGGGCGACCACATCTTGTTCCATGCGGCAGCGGGTGGTGTGGGCCTGATCGCTTGCCAGTGGGCGAAGGCATTGGGCTTGCAACTGATTGGCACCGCAGGCTCGGACGAGAAATGCGCCTTGGCCAAAGCCCACGGCGCGGCCCACGTCATCAACTACGGCAAAGAAGATTTCGAAGCCCGCGTGAAAGAAATCACCGGTGGCAAAGGCGTGAAAGTCGTTTACGACTCGGTGGGCAAAGACACTTGGGACAAATCGCTCAATTGCATTTCACCCTTTGGGTTGATGGCGAGTTTTGGCAATGCCTCGGGCCCGGTCGATCCGTTCTCGCCGGGCATCCTGGGCCCCAAAGGCTCGATTTACGTGACGCGCCAAACCTTGTTCACCCACATCGCTTCGCGCGAAGTGAACCAACTCATGGCCGATGATTTGTTCGAGGTGGTCACCAGCGGCAAGGTGAAAATCCGCATCGACCAACGCTACCCCCTGGCCGAGGTGGCACAAGCCCACCGCGATTTGGAAGCGCGTAAAACCACCGGTTGCACTATCCTCACGGTTTGAAATGGGCGGTTTGAAGCGAAACCCTGCTGAGAAATCAGCAGGGTTTTTTCATGCTCATGGCATTCGTGTGTACCGTGTGTATAATTTTCTGCATGAAGAGCAAAGACCTCATCTCCCGACTGAAAAAGGTTGGATGGGTTTTGCGTGGCGTCAAAGGCTCGCACCATGTGTTTGTGCACCCGCACAAACCAGGGCATTTGAGTGTGCCCCATCCTCAAAAAGACATGGGCGTGGGCTTGGTGCAAAAGTTGCTCAAACAAGCAGGATTGGAAGAAGGCAAAACAACATGAAGTACCCCATCGCGATTGAACCTGGAAACACCGCCACAGCTTGGGGTGTGGTGGTGCCCGATTTGCCCGGCTGTTTTTCGGCCGCAGACTCAGGCATTGATGAAGCCATTGACAACGCCAAAGAGGCGATCGAGTTGTGGATTGAGACCGCGCTGGATTTGGGTCAAGCGATTCCTGCGCCAAGCGCCATCACCGAACTGCAAAAGAAACGTGAATTCAAGGGGTGGGTGTGGGCCGTGGCTTCCATCGACCCTGCTTTGCTGTCTGACGACATTGAGCGCATAAACATCACCTTGCCCAAGCGTGTGTTGGCGCGATTGGATGCCAAGGCCAAAGCCGTTGGTGAAACCCGATCAGGCTATATCGCGCACCTGGCTATCAGCGCTTGAACCAGATTCAAGACCCACGTCGAACCCGACGCAACTCATCCACGATCAAATACACCGTCCCCACGCTGATGGCGCTGTCAGCGATGTTGAAGGCCGGGAAATGGCCTTGATAAAACAAAGGGGCCAACCAGTCCCAATGAAAATCGAGGAAGTCGATCACGTGGCCATGGACCACCCGGTCAATCACGTTGCCGATGGCGCCACCCAGGACCAAAGAAAGCGCAAAGCAAAACAAGGTTTGATCGGCATGTCTTCGCAGTAAATAAAGGATGAAGCCAGCAGCAAAAATGCCAATGCCGATGAAGAACCAGCGCTGCCATCCAGAGGCCGAAGCCAAAAAAGAAAAGGCTGCACCGCTGTTGTGCACCCGCACCAAGTTGAAAAAAGAAGTCATGGTTTGACTGTCACCGTGCTGGAAGTAACCCACGATCAGCACCTTGGTGAATTGATCGGCCAGCAAAATCACCAAGGCAATGCCCAGCCATAACTTCAAGGAGGCAGGATGGTTTGAATGAGCCATGAAGATTCTCAAGCGAAGTGGCGCGTTTCACCAGCGCCAAACAAATTGCTGTGGCAACGACCGCACAGTGTGGGATGGGCAGCATCTGTACCCACATCTTCGCTGTAATGCCAGCAGCGATCGCACTTGCTGGCGCTGCTGGCCTTCACATCAATCTTCAAAGGCCCTTTGACAAGCTGCACTTTGGAAGTGATGAAGACAAACTTCAAGTCCTCGCCCAGAGAAGCCAAGGCCGCATAGGCATCGCCTTCGCATTGCACCAGCAACTCGGCTTGCAAAGAAGCGCCCACCTCACCTGCTGTACGCTTGGTTTCAATCTCTTTGTTGGCGGCGTCCCGCACGGCTTGAATGGCCTGCCATTTCTGCATCAGTGCGGCAGGGCTGTGGCCCAACTCGGTGAAGGTTTCCAAGAAGATGGATTCCGTCGTACCAAAGGTGCGCCAAGCTTCTTCGGCGGTGAAGCTCAAGAAGGGGGCCATCCAACGCAGCATGGCGTGGGTGATTTGGTGCAACGCGGTTTGTGCGCTGCGGCGAGCCAATGATTTGGGCGCGGTGGTGTAGAGACGGTCTTTCAACACGTCCAGGTAAAACGCACCCAGGTCTTCCGAGCAATACAGCTGCAATTTGGACACTACTGGGTGGAATTCATAGCGGCCAAAGTGGCCGCCTTCAAACACGCCTGCCGCGTTGCGGGTGCCCAAGATGTCGGCTTGCAATTGGGCGGCACGTGACAAGGCGTACTGGTCGATTTCCAGCAAGTCCTCGAAGGCCACGCTGTCGGTGGCAGGGTTGAAGTCGCTCACATTGGCCAGCAAGAAACGCAAGGTGTTGCGAATGCGGCGGTAGGCATCGACCACACGGGCCAAGATTTTGTCGTCGATGTTCAGGTCGCCCGAGTAATCGGTGGAGGCGACCCACAAGCGCACAATTTCCGCGCCCAGTTTGTTGCTCACCTCTTGCGGCGCCACGGTGTTGCCCAAGCTCTTGCTCATCTTGCGGCCTTGGCCGTCGGTGGCAAAGCCGTGGGTCAGCAAACCTTTGTAGGGTGCGCGGTCGTACAAGGCGCAGCCCAACAACAAAGAACTGTGGAACCAGCCTCGGTGTTGGTCATGGCCTTCCAAATACAAATCGGCTTCCGGGCCTTGGTCGTGATGCGGTGCACGGTCGTAAGCATCCTTGTGGCTGCCGCGCAGCACGTGCTCAAACGTTGAGCCCGAATCGAACCAGACCTCCAAAATATCCGTGCTCTTGGTGTAGTGCTCAGCGTCATCGCCTGCTTGATTCAAGATTTCTTCGGCGGTCACGCGGCTCCATGCTTCGATGCCGCCTTGCGTCACGATGTCCGCAGCTTGGTCCAAGATGGCCATGGTGCGCGGGTGCAATTCGCCGCTGTCTTTGTGCATGAAAAACGGCACTGGCACACCCCAGGACCGTTGGCGCGAAATGCACCAGTCGGGGCGGTTGGCAATCATGTCGCGCAAACGCGCTTTGCCGTTCTCGGGGTAGAACTGGGTCTGGTCAATCGCGTTCAAGGCCAGTTGTCGCAAGGTCTGCGGTGCTTTGTCTTTGGTGAACACGCCCGTGCCTTCGTCCATGCGGATGAACCACTGGGCTGCCGCGCGGTAGATGACAGGTGTTTTGTGACGCCAGCAATGCGGGTAGCTGTGCGTGATGGTTTGTGTGGCCATCAAACGGCCTGCGTTTTTCAGCGTTTCCAAAATGAGGGGAACCGCTTTCCAAATGTGTTGGCCGCCAAACAGCGGGAAGTCGGCGGCATACGTGCCATGGCCTTGCACCGGGTTCAAGATGTCGGTGTACTTCATGCCATGCGCCATACAGGAGTTGAAGTCATCCACACCATAAGCGGGGGCGCTGTGCACGATGCCCGTGCCGTCTGTTTCACCCACATAGTCGGCGATGTAAACAGGCGCGGTGCGTTTGAAGCCTGCATCCACATGCGACAGCGGATGGTGAAATTCAATGAAACCAAGTTTGTCGCCGGTGGCGGTGGCCAGCACCTGGCCTTCGAGTTGCCAACGCTCTAAACATTTCTCCACCAAGGAGGCGGCGCACAGGTACAAACCTTGTGCAGTGTCGACCAAGGCATAGGTGATATCGCCTTTGACATTCAGCGCTTGGTTGGCGGGAATGGTCCACGCGGTGGTGGTCCAAATCACGGCGAAGGCGTCTTTGCCAAGTGTTGGCAAACCAAAAGCAGCGGCCAACTTTTCAGGCTGGGCACATTGAAACGCCACATCCAAGGTCTCGCTTTGTTTGTCGGCGTATTCAATTTCAAACTCGGCCAAAGATGAACCGCAATCGAAACACCAATACACCGGCTTCAAACCACGGTAGACAAAGCCACGTTCGATGACGCGTTTGAAAGCGCGGATTTGACCGGCTTCGTTGGCCGGGTCCATGGTGCGGTAAGGGCGCTCCCAGTCGCCCAAAACCCCTAAGCGTTTGAAGTCTTCGCGTTGTTGCGCAATTTGCTCGGTGGCAAAGGCGCGGCTCTTGGCTTGCATGTCGTCGCGGCTGAGTTTGCGGCCATGCAGTTTTTCAATCGCGTTTTCAATCGGCAAGCCGTGGCAGTCCCAGCCCGGAATGTATTGCGCGTCAAACCCCGCCAATTGCTTGGACTTGACGATCATGTCTTTCAACACTTTGTTCAAGGCATGGCCAATGTGCAACTGGCCATTGGCGTAGGGTGGACCATCGTGCAGCACAAACAAGGGTGCACCACGCCGGGCCACGCGCAGTTTTTTGTACAGGCCTTGGCTGTTCCAATCTTGCGCCCACTGGGGTTCACGCTTGGGCAAGTCGCCGCGCATTGGGAACGGCGTGTCCATCATGTTGATGCGGGTGTCGGGGTTGTTGGTTTTATCGGTCATTTTTCTCAAACCACTGACGTGCGTCAATGCAGTCTTGGGCGATGCCTTGCTGAAGTGCTTCAAGGCCGTTGTAAGTTAATTCGTCGTGCAATTTGTGGAGCAATTCCACCCGAATGAGTTTACCGTAGCCCCCATCCAGGCCCAGCTGAGCGGGCCAATCCAGGCAATGGGTTTCCAGCAGCACACGACCACCATTCACATCGCTGGGGTCGAGTGACGGGCGGATGCCCAAATTCGCCACGCCGGGCAGCGGTTGGGCTGTCAGGCCATGCACTTGCACCACAAAGATGCCGCTGGCGGCGGGCTTCCAATGGGCAAAGCGCAAATTCAGTGTGCGGCAATTGAGTTCACGGCCCAACTTGCGGCCATGCACCACATGACCTGAGATGGCGTAGGGGCGGCCCAGCAACTGCGCCACTTCTTGCATCTGGCCGCGTTGCAAAGCGTTGCGCACCGCCGAGCTGGAGACACGCAAACCTTTCACTTCATAGCTGTTCATGCGTGCCACATCAAAGCCCAGTGTTGCACCGGCGGCGTCCAGCATGGCGTAGTCGCCAGCGCGTTTGGTGCCGAAGCGGAAATCGTCGCCCACCAACACATACTTCACGCCCAAGCCATTCACCAACACCTGTTGAATGAAGGCGTCGGGTTGTTGTGCGGCAAAAGCTTGGTTGAAGGGCAACACCACGCATTGGTCCACACCGCAGTCTTGCAATTCGTGCAGCTTGTCGCGCAGCGTGGCAATGCGGGCCGGGGCGAGCTCGGGTTGTTGGTGTTGCTTTGCAAAAAAGTCGCGCGGGTGCGGCTCGAAGGTCATGACACAACTGGGCACACCACGGTGCCGTGCTTCATTCTTCAGCAAGGCCAGCATGGCCTGGTGGCCACGGTGCACCCCGTCAAAGTTGCCGATGGTCAACGCACAAGATGCTGCGAGTTGGGGATGTTGAAAGCCTCGAAAAATACGCATGGACACAGAGGGGGTTATAGAGCTGTCATGGAAACAAGGTATATTGTCCAGCAATCGATGTCAGTGCTCGCTTATCTCTCTGGAGGTGCAAGTTGAAGGTCTTGAAGCTGTCTGCCCAAGGGCTCCCGCAGTCTTGGATTTCACTCGAACAAGCCGTGATCCACTATGCGGCTGACGAGGTGCGCTGGGAAGCCGGTGTGGAAATCGCCGTCTACCACGGCGGCCACAACGCTGTCACTGGCTTGCAATCGCTGATCACCGTCAACAGCATCATTGGCACCAAAGGCGTGCCGCGCATCAACCCCTTCGAACTCAAACCTGGCCTGACCAACAGCAAGTTGTTCGCCCGAGACCGCAACATCTGCGCTTATTGCGGCGACGATTTCCACGAAACCGAACTCACCCGCGAACACATCATTCCGTTTGGACAACACGGTGTGGACAGCTGGATGAACGTGGTCACCGCGTGCCGCGCTTGCAACCACCGCAAAGCCAACCGCACGCCCGAGCAAGCCAAGATGCCCTTGCTTTACACCCCGTATGTGCCCACCTTGTGGGAAGACTTCATCTTGCGCAACCGCCGCATCTTGGCGGATCAGATGGAGTTTTTAAGAGCGCATGTGCCGAGAAATTCAAGGCTTGCGGCCTGACATTTTGTCGGTCTGAATCAGCCTTTGATGGACGCCAACAACCGCGCCACCACCCTCGGATACATCTGATGCTCTTGCGTCAGCACCCTGGCCGCCAAGCTGTCGGCGGTATCACCAGACAAGACAGGCACCACGGCTTGCGCCAAGATCTCACCATGGTCCAGCTCGGCGGTGACGCGGTGCACCGTGGCCCCGGCAAATTGACAACCTTCATCCAAAGCGCGTTGGTGCGTGTGCAAGCCGGTGAAGGCTGGCAGCAGTGAGGGGTGGATGTTGATCAAACGACCTGCGTAGTGCCCCACAAACCCCGGCGTCAAGATGCGCATGAAACCGGCCAGCAGCACCAAGTAGGGCTCATGTTGATCAATCTCGGCCATCAAGGCCGCGTCAAAAGCCGCGCGTGGCTCGGCGTCGTGGGCAAAGGCTTGGTGGTTCACCACCGCTGTTTTCAAACCTTGCTCTTGGGCCAACACCAATCCCTTGGCATCGGGCTTGTTGCTGATGACGGCGGCCACTTGGGCTTGGTAGTGCGTGGCCCAGTCGTCGCGCTGTGCGGTGCGCACGATGGCGGCCATGTTGGAGCCGCCGCCCGAAATCAAAATCACCAAGTTTTTCATGGGGCTGATTATCCCGATGCCACCCCCGTGTTCATGCGGGGGTGAAAAATAGAACGAGCGTGCTAAAACATGGTCTTTGCAAACCACAGACCCGCCGTCGGAGAACCCCATGGATTTGGCTTTCACCCCTGAAGAACAGGCTTTTCGCGAGGAGGTGCGCACCTGGGTGCACGCCCATTTGCCCGCGCAGCTTTCGCACAAAGTGCACAACGCCTTGCGTTTGTCCCGTGAAGACATGCAGTCTTGGTCGAAAATTTTGGGCGCCAAAGGCTGGCTTGGCTATGGCTGGCCATCGCAGTTTGGCGGCCCCGGTTGGAACGCGGTGCAGAAACATTTGTTCGAAGAAGAATGCGCCTTGGCTGGTGCGCCGCGCATCGTGCCGTTTGGCCCGGTGATGGTGGCGCCGGTCATCATGGCCTTTGGCTCACCCGAACAACAACAACGTTTTTTGCCAGGCATTGCCAGTGGTGAGGTCTGGTGGAGCCAGGGTTACAGCGAGCCCGGCTCGGGCTCGGACTTGGCATCCTTGAAAACCCGCGCCGAACGTGTGGGCAACAAGTTCATCGTCAACGGCCAAAAAACCTGGACCACCTTGGGTCAGTTTGGCGATTGGATTTTTTGCTTGGTGCGCACCGACAGCAGCGGCAAACCGCAAACCGGCATTTCGTTTTTGCTCATCGACATGAAGTCGCCCGGCGTGTCGGTGCGCCCCATCAAATTGCTCGATGGTGAATGCGAGGTCAACGAAGTTTGGTTTGACAACGTGGAAGTGCCCGCCGAGAACCTGGTGGGCGAAGAAAACAAAGGCTGGAATTACGCCAAGTATTTGCTGGCGCACGAGCGTACCAATATCGCCGACGTCAACCGCGCCAAGCGCGAACTCGAGCGATTGAAGCGCATTGCCAAGGCCGAAGGTGTCTGGGAGGACATGCGCTTTCGCGATGAAATCGCCAAGCTTGAAGTGGACGTGATGGCCCTGGAGATGATGGTGTTGCGCGTCTTGAGCGCCGAGAAATCGGGCAAGCAATCCTTGGACATCGCGGGCTTGCTGAAGATTCGCGGCTCTGAAATTCAACAGCGTTACAGCGAACTCATGATGCTGGCTGCAGGCCCGTTCAGCATGCCCTTCATTGAAGAAGCCATGGAAGCCGGTTGGCAGGGCGACCATGTGGGTGCGGCACATTGCGCCCCTTTGGCCTCCACATATTTCAACTTGCGCAAGACCACGATTTACGGTGGTTCGAATGAAGTGCAACGCAACATCGTTGCGCAAACCGTTTTGGGGTGAACCATGGACTTTGATTTTTCTGACGACCAAACTCAATTGCGCGACGCTGTGCGCAAATGGGTGGACAAGGCCTACAACTTTGATGAGCGCCGCAGCGTGGTGGCCGCAGGTGGTTTTTCCGCCAGTGCCTACCAAGCCTTGGCCGAACTGGGACTCTGCGGTTTCTATGTGCAAGACGCTTATGGCGGCATGAACATGGGGCCTGTGGAGGGCATGGTGGTGATGGAAGAACTCGGGCGCGGCATGGTGCTCGAACCCTTGGCCCACACTTGGATCAGCACCGCGGTGTTGCAAGCCTACGCGCCGGAAGATATGAAAACCGAATGGCTGCCGCGCTTGGCCGGTGGCGAGGCTTTGTTGGTGTTGGCCCACCACGAAAAGGGTGCGCGTTACAACTTGCACACATGCCAAACCACCGCGACGCAAGTGGGCAACGCCTGGCACCTCAGTGGCACCAAAAGCCTGGTGCCAGCCGGTGACCAAGCCCATGGCTTCTTGGTGCCTGCCAGCGTGAACGGACAACTGGCCTTGTTCTTGGTGCCACGCAGCGCGGGCACCATCACCAGCCACGCCTACCAAGCACAAGACGGCAGCCGCCTGAGCGAGTTGCAGTTGAAAGACGCCACAGCACAACGCATCAGCGCCGACGGTTTGGCCGCCTTGCAATTGGCCGTGGATGTGGGCGCCGCGTGTTTGTGTGCCGAAGCGGTGGGCTTGATGGAATCCACCTTGGCCATCACGGTCGATTACATGAACACCCGCAAACAGTTTGGCGTGAACATCGCCAGCTTTCAGGCACTGCGGCATCGCGTGGCCGACATGAAAATGCAACTTGAGTTGGGCCGCTCGATGAGCTATTACGCCTCACTTAAGCTGAACGCACCAGCTGAGGAGCGCAGCTTGGCGGTGTCGCGTGCCAAATACCAAATGGGCTGTTCAACCCGCTATGTGGGTCAGCAAGCCGTGCAATTGCATGGTGGTATTGGTGTCACCGATGAGTACATCGTCAGCCACTGTTTCAAGCGCTTGACGCAAATGGAGCTCAGCTTTGGCGACAGCTTGCACCACCTTGGCGCGGTGTCGAATCAAATGCAAGAAACCGCAGGTGTATTTGCCTGAGCCGATAATGGGAGGATGCATCCAAAAGCCCTGTTAGACGCTTGCACCGAACTCACCCGTTTGCTGCTTCGCTTTGACCACCCTGCCGACAGTGTGGTTTCCAAATACTTCCGGGATCAACGCAAACAAATGGCCTTGGGCCCGCGCGAGCGCGGCGTCTTGGCCGAAACCGGCTACAACGTGTTGCGCCAAAAACTGCGCTTTGAACACCTGGCCAAGTCTGGCAGCGGTGTGCGTGAACGCCGCTTGGCCATCTTGGGTTGGGCCACCTACCTGGATTCACAAGCCAAACTGCTCCAACCCCAAGCCACCCACGGTGACCGCGGCTTCATGAAAGCCGCCATGAGCGAGATGGAGTTCAAGTGGTTGGCTGATTGCGATGCCGCCACCGACGAAGCTTTCTTGGCCCCGCATCGCCACAATCTGCCGCCTTGGTTGGCCGAGGCCTTGGAAGCGCAGTTGGGCGAGGACTTCTGGCCCTTGGTCGACAGCTTGCAGCACACCGCTGGTTTGGATGTGCGGGTCAACACCTTGCAAGCCAAACGTGCCGATGTGCAAGCCGAGTTGGAGAAAAACGGCATCGCTGTGATGCCCACACCGTTTTCACCTTGGGGCTTGCGCATGAACGCCAAGCCCAACTTGAGCAAGCTCACGCTGTTTGAAAAAGGCGTGATTGAAGTCCAAGACGAGGGCTCGCAATTGCTGGCCCTGTTGCTTGACGCCAAACGCGGCGAAATGGTGGCCGATTTTTGCGCCGGTGCTGGTGGCAAAACCTTGGCATTGGGTGCGGCCATGCGCAACACCGGTCGCTTGTACGCCTTCGACACCTCAGCACTCCGCTTGGAGGCGATGAAACCACGCTTGGCCCGCAGTGGTTTGTCCAACATCCACCCGGTGGCGATTGCCCACGAACGCGACGACCGCATCAAGCGTTTGCGCGGCAAGATGGACCGGGTCTTGGTGGATGCGCCTTGCACGGGCTTGGGCACGTTGCGGCGCAACCCCGATTTGAAATGGCGACAAACCCCCGAGGCGGTGGCCGAGCTGACGGTGAAACAAGCGGCGATCTTGGCCAGTGCCGCCAGGTTGCTCAAGCCCGGTGGCCGCTTGGTCTACGCCACCTGCAGTTTGTTGCCGGCTGAAAACGAAGAGATCGCCCAAGCCTTCAGCGCGGCGCACCCGAATTTCAAACCTTTGTTGGTGAAAGACCTCCTCACCAATTTCGAGGTGTCAGAGCCCGAGGATTTGTGTACGCCGGATGGCTTGTATTTGCGCCTGTGGCCGCACCGCCATGGCACCGATGGCTTCTTTGCCGCCGCATGGGCGGCCGCTTAAAATTGGTTTTTGCTGTTTGGGAGGATTGACATGCTGTTGCCCGCTTGGCCTTGGTTGGATGCGCTGCTGAATTGGTTGGCCTATGGGGTCTGGGATCTCAGTGCGTGGCAATTGCTGCTCATCACCCTGGGCATGACGCACATCACCATCGCCGCTGTCACCATCTACCTGCATCGCCACCAAGCGCATCGCTCACTGGATTTGCATTGGTTGCCCGCGCATTTCTTTCGGTTTTGGTTGTGGTTGACCACCGGCATGACCACCAAAGCCTGGGCCTCGATCCACCGCAAACACCATGCCAAATGCGAAACCGAAGAAGATCCGCACAGCCCGCAGGTGTTTGGTATCCGCAAAGTTTTTTGGCAGGGCGCAGAGCTTTATCGCCAAGAAGCGGCCAACAAAGAAACCTTGCGCAAATACGGCCACGGCACCCCCGACGATTGGATCGAACACAAGCTCTATTCGCGTTTTTCTTGGCAAGGCTTGGGCCTCATGCTCATCATCGACCTGGCCTTGTTTGGTGCCATTGGCCTGAGCATGTGGGCGGTGCAAATGCTGTGGATTCCAGTCACGGCCGCCGGTGTCATCAATGGCATTGGCCACTACTGGGGCTACCGCAACTTTGAAGCGCCAGACGCCAGCACCAATATTTCGCCTTGGGGCATCTTGATTGGTGGCGAAGAACTGCACAACAACCACCACACCTATCCCACGTCCGCCAAGTTGTCGGTCAAACCTTACGAGTTCGACATCG
This sequence comes from uncultured Burkholderiales bacterium, assembly GCA_937891045.1. The sequence continues at coordinate 139,514 of CALBEV010000187.1, forward strand.
GTTGGCTCTACATCCGCATCTTGCAAAGTTTGGGCTTGGCCACGGTGAAAAAAACCCCGCCCAAACTGCATTACGCCAACACCAAGGCGGTGGCGGATGAACAAACTTTGGAAGCCCTGATTGCCAATCGCTATGAAGTGATGGCGGGCTTTGCGCGTCAACTGCAACTGGCCTTGAAGCAAGAAGTGGCCAGCCTGCCCAAGCTGCCCACGGAGGCGGTGCTGCATGCTGCACGCCGTTGGATGCACCGCGATGAAGTGCAAGTGCCAGCGCAGTTCCATGCCTTGCTCAGCCAAGCCCGTGCCGCCTTGCCCAACGTGGACACCATGGTGAAGATGCGCGAAGAGCTGCGCCAGTTGTGGCTCAACACCCATGCCAACCAAGCGCAATTGGCAAAAGAGCTGCAAGCCTGGTGTCGCCGCGCTGAAAACAGTGGCGTGGCCGCATTGCGGGATTTTTCGATGCAGTTGCGTGCTGTGACGATTTAACGCACCCGTCCATCCAACACCGCAGCCCAAACATTCAATCGCTTGGTTAAAGTACCGACTGTGTTGAACGCGAAATGAATGGACAACAAAAAACCCGCCGAGGCGGGTTTTTTTGTGGGCAAGTGCAGATTACTTGAGTTTGATCTCTTTGTATTCCACGTGCTTGCGTGCCTTGGGGTCGAATTTCATGATCGACATTTTTTCGGGCATGGTTTTCTTGTTTTTGCTGGTGGTGTAGAAGTGGCCGGTGCCAGCAGTTGATTCCAGCTTGATTTTTTCGCGTCCGCCTTTGGAAGCCATGGTGAAGTCCTTTCGAAGTCGGTGGGTTTAAGCTTGGCCGCGAGCACGCATGTCTGCGAGCACAACGTCAATGCCTTTTTTGTCGATCAAGCGCAGAGCAGCGCTGGAAACGCGCAAACGCACCCAACGGTTCTCGGTTTCCACCCAGAAACGGCGGTACTGCAAATTGGGCAGAAAACGACGCTTGGTGCGGTTGTTGGCGTGGGAAACATTGTTTCCGCTCATCGGGCCTTTGCCCGTTACTTCACATACGCGTGCCATCAGACACTCCTTCAATTAAACAGCCCAGCAACAAAACATGCTGAACTTGACCTCGCCGAAATGGGGGGCGGTATCCCCTGGACGGTTGCCCACAGAGCCCAAGATTCTAGCCTGAATCGCCGGGACGCCCTGAATCAGGCTCCCTCAACTGTTTTATTGCTCTAAAAACCGCTGGGCGTCGAGCGCCGCCATGCAACCGGTCCCTGCGCTGGTGATGGCCTGGCGGTAGATGTGGTCTTGCACGTCACCGGCAGCGAAAACGCCCGGCACGCTGGTCTGGGTGGCCATGCCTTGCAAGCCACTTTGGGTGACGATGTAGCCCTCTTTCATCTGCAACTGGCCTTCAAAGATACCGGTGTTGGGCTGGTGGCCAATGGCGATGAAGCAGCCATGCACGGCCAGGTCGCGGGTGCTGCCGTCTTGCGTGCTTTTCAGACGCACGCCGGTCACGCCCGAGGTGTCCCCCAGCACTTCATCCAGCACGCTGTGCACTTCCAACACTATCTTGCCGGCCTTCACCTTGTCCATCAGCTTGTCGATCATGATCGCCTCGGCTTTGAATTTGTCGCGGCGGTGGATCAGGTGCACCTTGGTGGCGATGTTGGACAAGTACAAGGCTTCTTCCACGGCGGTGTTGCCGCCGCCGACCACGCACACGGCTTGATCGCGGTAGAAAAAACCGTCGCACGTGGCGCAGCCCGAGACGCCGCGGCCCATAAAGCTTTGCTCGGAGGGCAGGCCCAAGTACTTGGCAGAAGCGCCGGTGGCGATGATGAGCGCGTCGCAGGTGTAGGTGCCGCTGTCACCAAACAAGGTGAAAGGACGTTTGGAAAAATCAACTTTGTTGATGTGGTCGAACACCATTTTGGTGTTGAAGCGTTCGGCATGTTCCAAAAACCGTTGCATCAGGTCGGGACCTTGAACGCCTTGTGCGTCAGCCGGCCAGTTGTCCACATCCGTGGTGGTCATCAATTGGCCGCCTTGGGCCATGCCGGTGATCAAGGTGGGTTGCAGGTTGGCGCGGGCAGCGTAAACCGCGGCGGTGTAGCCGGCAGGGCCAGAGCCCAGGATAAGTACTTTGCTGTGTTGGGGGGAGGTCATAGGGAGAGGTTTTGGGGTGAGAAACGAATGTCGGTGCACATCCTGCAGGTTGGTCATTTTAGTTCCGTGTCTGTCACCGCCCTGAGCGCGCCTGTTAAGCTTATGCCCGGCAATGACTTACTCGTTACACACCCTCCAAAACAGCAAGGACGACCCCCCGCCAATCACGGGTTGGCAACGGTTTGTCCAAGAAATTGCACTCAGTGTGGGTTTTGTGCTCATGCTGTTTTGGCTGATTGCCATGCTGACCCACACCCCCCAAGATCCGGCTTGGACCACCTCGGGCTCTTCCCTCTTGGCGCACAACTGGGGCGGGCGCATCGGGGCCGCCATCAGCGATCTGGGTTATTTCGTACTTGGATACTCCATCTGGTGGTGCTATTTGGCGGCTTTGGTCAGTTGGCTCACCGCTTTGGCCGTGCGTTTGCGTGGCGATCAAGGGCCAGCGCATGCCCCTGACATTTGGCGCCTGAGCCGCTGGGCATTTTGGAGCGGCTTGGTGTTGCTGCTGTTGGCCAGTACCGGTTTGGAATACACCCGTTTGTACCGTTTCGAAGAGCGCTTGCCAGGTCACCACGCAGGCGGTATCTTGGGCTACATGGTTGGTGGCGCAGGCGACAAATGGCTGGGCTTCAACGGCTCCGGCATGGTCTTCATCGTCTTCATGCTGATTGGCATGTCCTGGGTATTTGGTTTTTCTTGGGTGCAAGTGGCTGAAAAAATCGGCGCCAGTCTTGACCAACGGCTACAAGCTTGGCGAGAGCGTCGGGAAATTGCGGAAGACCTTGCATTGGGCCAAGCCGCAGCCAAAGCGCGAGAAAATGGGGTGTTGTTCGAGCGTGATGAGTTGGATGAAGCGCCTCACCATTTGCCCATCCGCATCATGGTCGAGCCTGAGCCCTTGGCCGCACCCCAAAGCGAACGCATTGCCCGGGAACGCCAAAAGCCCTTGTTCAACGACATGCCCGATTCACGTTTGCCGCAGGTTGATTTGCTGGACGAGATGCAAAGCCGCCAAGACTCGGTGGACGCTGAAACTATCGAGTTCACCAGTCGCTTGATCGAGAAAAAACTGCGCGACTTTGGTGTTGAAGTCAAGGTGCTGGCGGCGGCCCCTGGGCCCGTGGTGACACGCTATGAAATTGAACCCGCCACCGGCGTGAAGGGCTCGCAAATTGTGAATTTGGCCAAAGACTTGGCCCGCTCACTCAGCATGGTGTCCATCCGCGTGGTGGAAACCATCCCCGGCAAAAACTTCATGGCGCTTGAATTGCCCAATGCCAAACGCCAGTCCATTCGCTTGAGTGAAATCTTGGGTTCATCGGTGTACAACGAAGCCAAATCCATGCTCACCATGGGCTTGGGCAAAGACATTGGCGGCAACCCGATCGTGGCCGACTTGGCCAAGATGCCTCATGTGTTGGTGGCTGGTACCACGGGTTCGGGCAAATCGGTGGGCATCAACGCCATGATTTTGAGCCTGCTCTACAAAGCCGAAGCCCGCGATGTGCGCTTGCTGATGATCGACCCCAAGATGCTGGAGATGTCGGTCTATGAAGGCATCCCGCATTTGCTGGCACCGGTGGTCACCGACATGCGCCAAGCCGCCCATGGTTTGAACTGGTGCGTGTTCGAGATGGAGCGCCGCTACAAGCTGATGAGCAAGTTGGGTGTGCGCAATCTGGCTGGCTACAACCACAAGATTGAAGAAGCCAAAGAGCAGGGCGAAGCCCTCACCAACCCGTTCAGCTTGACGCCCGATGACCCCGAACCGCTGGAACGCTTGCCGCACATCGTGGTGGTGATTGATGAGCTGGCCGATCTGATGATGGTGGTGGGCAAGAAGATTGAAGAATTGATTGCACGATTGGCGCAAAAAGCCCGGGCTGCGGGCATCCATTTGATCTTGGCCACACAACGCCCCAGCGTGGACGTGATCACCGGTCTCATCAAAGCCAACATCCCGACCCGCATCGCCTTTCAGGTGAGCAGCAAAATCGACAGCCGCACCATCCTGGACCAAATGGGTGCCGAAGCTTTGCTGGGCATGGGTGACATGCTGTACTTGCCCAGTGGCACGGGCTTTCCCATCCGGGTGCATGGTGCATTCGTCAGCGATGACGAGGTGCACCGTGTGGTCAGCTATTTGAAAACCCAGGGTGAGCCCAATTACATCGAAGGCTTGCTCGAAGGCGGCACGGTGGAAGGCGAGGCCCAAGGACCTGATTTGTTTGGTGAAACAGCGGGTGAAAAAGACCCGATGTACGACCAAGCGGTGGAAGTGGTGTTGAAGAACCGCAAGGCCAGCATCTCGCTGGTGCAGCGCCACCTGAAGATTGGCTACAACCGCGCCGCGCGTTTGGTGGAAGACATGGAAAAAGCCGGTATGGTCAGCGCCATGAGCAGCAACGGACAACGCGAAATTCTGGTGCCTGCCAGATCGGAGTGAGCATGACAAAAGCAGCGACTCTTTGGCTGGGCATGATCATGGCCTTCGGCGCACAAGCCGACAGCCTCGACAGCTTGGCGCAATTCCTGAAGCAAACCCGCAGCATGCGAGCCGACTTTGTGCAAGTGGTGGCCGCACCCGCCAAAGAAGGTCGCCCTTCCAAACCCAAGACCTCCAGTGGCAGTTTTGCCTTTGTGCGCCCCAGTGTGTTTCGCTTCGACTACAACAAACCCTTTGTGCAAAACATCGTGGCCGATGGCAAGAACCTGTGGTTGTTTGACGCCGACCTGAACCAAGTGACGGTGCGCAACCAAGCCCAAGCCTTGGGCAGCACACCGGCCAGCTTGATTGCGTCGGCCAGCGACTTGGCCACCTTGGGCAAAGAATTTGAGTTGCTTGCCGCGCCCAGCGAAGCAGGCGTGGACTGGGTGGTGGCCAAACCCAAAGTCAAGGACAGCAGTTTGCAGCAGGTGCGCATTGGTTTGCGTTCAGAAGATGGGCAAATGGTGTTGGCGCATTTGGACATTGTGGATGCGTTTGGCACCCGATCGCAAATGCGGTTTGACAAAGTGGACGTCAACCCCAGCCAATTGACGGCTTCGCAGTTCAACTTTGTGCCGCCCAAGGGCGCGGATGTGGTGCGGCCCTGAGCATCGCACCATGAACAAGCCCACTGGCAACCACACCCCTTTGGCCGAGAGGCTCAGACCCCGCACCCTGGCCGAGGTGATTGGCCAACAACACATCTTGGGCGAAGGCATGGCACTGCGCGTGGCCTTTGAATCAGGGCAGCCGCACAGTTGCTTGCTCTGGGGTCCGCCCGGCGTCGGCAAGACCACCATTGCGCGTTTGATGGCCGACGCTTTCGATGCGCAGTTCTTGGCCATCAGCGCGGTGTTGGGTGGTGTGAAAGAAATCCGCGAAGCCGTGGACTTGGCGCAAGCAGCGCGTGACGGACTGGAAAACCGCCGCACGATTGTGTTTGTGGACGAGGTGCACCGTTTCAATAAAAGCCAGCAAGATGCGTTTTTACCGCATGTCGAATCGGGTCTGTTCACCTTCATTGGTGCCACCACCGAGAACCCTTCTTTCGAAGTCAATTCAGCGCTGTTGTCGCGGGCGGCGGTCTATGTGCTGCAACCCTTGTCTGAGGACGACTTGGCACAAATCATCGCCAAAGCACGGGCCATTCAAGCCGTGCCCGAGCTTGAAACCGCCGCACAAGCTCGCTTGATCGCTTATGCCGATGGCGACGCGCGTCGTTTGCTCAACACCTTGGAAACCTTGGCGGTGGCAGCGCAGCGCGAAAAGTTGGAAGTCGTGCGTGATGAATGGCTGATGAAAGTGTTGGGCGAGCGCATGCGCCGCTACGACAAAGGCGGTGAGCAGTTCTACGACACCATCAG